>JBKQTR010000398.1:0-29393 GCA_052143095.1 Allostellaceae bacterium | reverse complement strand
GCTTGGCAACCTCCATAGGTCCTGGGGGTTTCAAAACCACCATATCATGCATCATGACCTTGAAGCGCCCGCTTGGGCAAGCCCAGATGTTGCTGCGGCGCAACACTCGGCTCCGTGCCCCGCCTCCACGGCCCTCGCCGCGGCTTGGTTTCGCAAGCTGGCTGGTCTCCGCGCCCGTCCTTGCCCGCTCTGATGGTCCGAGGGGCCTTCATAAATTTCGTTTGGTCCATCATGATCTTCTGACGCCCGCCTGAGCAAGCTCCAACGCCGGACACCCCATGGGCCTCGTCTTTGCCGCGCCGCCGCTAGATGTCGACCCGCTCCGGCAGGCCGTGCGCCTGGCCTGCCGCATGGACGAGACCGAAGCGGTCGAGCGCGTCCTCGCCGCGGCAACCATGCCGGCCGAGGCGAGCGCGCGCATCTCCCGGCGTGCCCATGGCCTCGTCGCCGAGGCGCGGCAGCGCCGCCTCGGCAAGGGCGGCATTGACGCGCTGCTGCATGAATATGCGCTGTCGACGCCCGAGGGCGTGGCGCTCATGTGCCTCGCCGAGGCCTTGCTGCGCATCCCTGATGCCGGCACCGTGGACCGGCTGATCCGCGACAAGCTGGCGCCCGCCGATTGGGCGAGCCATCTTGGTCAGTCGACCTCGCTGCTGGTTAATGCCTCGACCTGGGCGCTGATGCTGACCGGGCGGCTGATGGGCGAGGTCGATGCGCATGGTGATCTTGCCCAGGCGCTGCGCCGCCTGCTGGCGCGCTCGGGCGAGCCGGTGGTGCGCCAGGCGGTGACCTCCGCCATCCGCGTGCTGGCCCGCCAATTCGTCATGGGGCGCACCATCGCCGAGGCGCTGGACCGCGCCAGGCCGGCCGAGCGCCAGGGTTACCGCCATTCCTACGACATGCTCGGCGAGGCCGCGCGCAGCGCCGCCGATGCCGAGCGCTATTTCGCCGCCTATGACGCCGCCATCGCAGCCATCGGCGCCGCAGCCAAGCACCGCGACATCCTTGCCGCCCCCGGCATCTCGGTGAAGCTCTCGGCGCTGCATCCGCGCTACGAGGAGAGCCAGCACCGGCGCGTCCTCGACGAGCTCGAACCGCGTCTCGGCCTGCTGGCGCGGCGCGCACAGGCGGTCGGGATCGGTTTCACCATCGACGCCGAGGAGGCCGACCGGCTCGACCTCTCGCTCGACCTCATCGCGGCGCTCGCGCTCGATCCCGCGCTCGCCGGCTGGGACGGGCTCGGTCTTGCCGTTCAGGCGTATCAGAAGCGCGCGCTGCCGCTGCTTGACTGGCTCGCGACCCTCGCCCGGCGCAGCAAGCGCAGGCTGATGCTGCGGCTGGTCAAGGGCGCCTATTGGGACAGTGAGATCAAGCGCAGCCAGGAGCGCGGGCTCGAGGGATATCCGGTCTTCACCCGCAAGCTCGCCACCGACGTCTCCTATCTCGCTTGCGCCCGGCGCCTCCTGGCGGCGCCCGACGCCTTCTATCCGCAGTTCGCCACCCATAACGCGCATACCCTTGCCGCCGTGCTCGATCTCGCCGGCGAGCGGCGCGACTACGAGTTCCAGCGCTTGCACGGCATGGGCGAGGCGCTTTACGAGCAGGTCGTCGGCAAGGACAAGCTCGACCTGCCCTGCCGTGTCTACGCCCCGGTCGGCAGCCATGAGGATCTCCTGGCCTATCTCGTGCGGCGCCTGCTCGAGAACGGTGCCAACACCTCCTTCGTCAATCGGCTGGTCGATGAGGAGGCGCCGATTGCCGAAATCGTCGCCGATCCGGTGGTGCGCCTCGCCGCGCTGCCGAGCAAGCCACATCCGCGCATCCCGCTGCCGTGCGATCTCTACGGCGCCGAGCGGCGCAACGCGCGCGGCATCGACCTCGCCGATCCGCGGCGGCTCGCCGAGCTGTCGGAGGCGATGACCGACGCGATCGAGCCCTGGCATGCCGCGCCGATCATCGGCGGCAGCGAGCGCTCCGCCCCGGTTCGGCCTGCGCTCGACCCCGCCGATCACCGGCGCGAGCTCGGCACCGTCGCCGAGGCGACCCAGGAGCACCGCGACGAGGCGTTGGCGCGCGCCGCCGCCGCCGCGCCGGGCTGGGATCACGTCAGCGCCGCGGAGCGCGCGTCCCATCTCGAGCGCGCGGCCGAGCTCATGGAGGCGCGCCTGCCCGCGCTGATGGCGATCATCCTGCGCGAGGGCGGGCGGACCATCCCCGATGCGCTCTCGGAGGTGCGCGAGGCGGTCGATTACTGTCGCTATTACGCGCAGCGCGCGCGCGCCGAGTTCGCCGTCGCCGAGACGCTGCCGGGACCCACGGGCGAGCACAATACGTTGGCGCTGCATGGCCGCGGCGTCTTCGCCTGCATCGCGCCGTGGAATTTTCCGCTGGCGATCTTCACCGGCCAGATCGCCGCGGCGCTCGCCGCCGGCAACGCGGTGATCGCCAAGCCCGCCGAGCAGACGCCGCTCATCGCCGCCGCAGCGGTGCGCCTGCTGCATCAGGCCGGCATTCCCGGCGACGTGCTGGCGCTGCTGCCGGGCGACGGCAAGAGCGTCGGCGCGCCACTGGTCGCCGATCCCCGCATTGCCGGCATCGCCTTCACTGGCTCGACCGAGACGGCACGCGCCATCAACCGCGCCCTTGCCGAGCGTCCTGGCGCGATCGTGCCGCTCATCGCCGAGACCGGGGGGCAGAACACGCTTATCGCGGATTCATCGGCGCTGCCGGAGCAGATTGTGGCCGATGTAGTCGCCTCCGCCTTCAACAGCGCCGGGCAGCGCTGCTCGGCCTTGCGCGTGCTGTTCGTGCAGGAGGACATCGCGGGGCGCGTCATCGCTCTGCTCGACGGCGCGATGCGCGAGCTGGTCATCGGCGATCCCGGGCTTATCGCCACCGATATCGGGCCGGTGATCGATGCCGAGGCACGCGCCGCGCTCGAGCGGCATGCCGAGCGCATGTCGCGGGAAGGCCGGCTCATCTGCGCGCTCCCCCTGCCGCCCGGCACCGAGCATGGCACTTTCTTCGCCCCGCACGCCTTCGAGATCGATCGGCTCGACCTGCTGCCCGGCGAGGTGTTCGGGCCTATCCTGCACGTCATCCGCTGGCGCGGCGACGCGCTCGATCGCGTGCTCGACGCCATCGCCGCCACCGGCTACGGCCTGACTCTGGGTATCCACAGCCGCATCGACGAGACGGTGGCGCGCATCCACAGCCGCTTGCCGATCGGCAACACCTATGTCAACCGCAACATGATCGGCGCGGTGGTAGGGGTGCAGCCTTTCGGCGGCGAGGGTCTGTCCGGTACCGGCCCCAAGGCCGGCGGGCCGCACTACCTGCACCGCTTTGCCGCCGAGCGCACGCTCAGCATCGACACCACCGCGTCGGGGGGCAATGCCAGCCTGCTGTCGTTGCAGGAGGAGGGCGGCTAAACCCGCAGCGCCGGCCAGACCTCGGCGAGGCCGTCGAGGACGAGCTGGGCGGCCAGCGCGGCTAGGATGATGCCGAGGACGCGGCTCACCACATTGGCGCCGGTGACCCCGGCGAGCCGCATGACCTGCGGCGCCACGAGCAGCAGCGCAAGCGTTATCGCCATGACCGTCACCAGCGCGGCGATGACGCCGAGCGCGGCGAGCGGCGCTTCGGCGCGGTCCATCAACAGGACGATCGAGGTGAGCGCGCCGGGCCCGGCGAGCAGCGGGAAGGCGAGCGGAAAGACGGAGATGTCGTGGCGCTGCCCTGCCTCTTCTTCTTCGGGGGCGGTCGGCCGGCGGATGCCGGATTCGCGCGCGAATACCATCTCGGTGGCGAGGAGGAAGAGAAGGATGCCGCCGGCGATGCGGAAGGCGGGCAGCGTAATGCCGAGCGCGCGCAGCAGCGCGCTGCCGCCGAGCGCGAAGGCAAGGATGAGGAGCGTGGCAATGAGCACGCCACGCAGCGCACAGAGGCGCCGAAGCCGGCCGGGCGCGCCGCGCATAAGCCCGGCGAAGATGGCGGCGCTGCCCACGGGGTCGATGATGACGAAGAGGGTGACGAAGCTGTAGAGCAGGTGAGCGAGCATCGGGCGGCGCCGCTCGCGCGCTCAGCTCCGCCGCTCGAGCGTCATCCGCATCCCATGCCGCGGGCGCAAGGTGATGAGGCCCTGTGGGTCGACCGGGAAGCCGGGCAGGAGCCGCAGCCGATAGCGCTGCGCCAGCGCCGCCAGGATCAGCATCGCCTCGGCCATGGCGAAGGCGGCGCCGATGCAGATGCGCGGTCCGGCGCCGAAGGGGATATAGGCGAAGCGGTGGCGCTGCGCGGCGCGCTCCGGGGCGAAGCGCTCGGGATCGAAGCGCTCGGGATTCTCCCAGAGCTTGGGGTTGCGATGCAGCAACCAGGGGACAATCAAGATGGTCGCGCCCTTGGGGATGCGCTTGCCCAGCACCTCGTCGGCGCCCATGGCGGCGCGCGACAGCGTATGCGCCGGTGGATAAAGGCGCATCGCCTCCTCGATCACCATGCGCGTATAGGGGAGCTTGGCGAGATCCTCGTGCTTCGGCGCCCGTCCGCCCAGCACCGCCTGCAGCTCGGCCTGCAGCCTCGCCTCGGCGGCGGGATGCTGCGAGAGCAGGTACCAGGTCCAGGTCAGCGCCACCGCGGTGGTCTCATGCCCCGCCATGAAGATGGTGACCACCTGGTCGCGTACCTCCTGCGCGGTCATACCGCCGCCGGTTTCCTCGTCGCGCGCGGCGATGAGGCGGGCGAGCAGGTCCTTGGGCTGCGCCTCGGTCGCTTGCTCGCGGGACGCCAGCATTCGGTCAATGGCGCGATCGAACTCGGTGAAGATGTCGGTCGGCCGGTGCGAGCCGGTGAGCCGCGACAGCCACACCGGCAGCTCCAGCAGGTCGGCAAGGCCCGGCCGCACCTCCGCCTGGTAGCGGCCGACGCCGCGCTCGACGATGCCGACGATCTCGTCGGAATCGGAGGAGAACATGGTGTGCGAGATGATGTGCAAGGTCGACTGCATCATCACCGCGGCGACGTCGATTTCGGCGCTGGCGGGCAGCGCGTCCCAATCGGCAAGCAGCCGCAGCGCCGTCTCGGTCATGATGGGCGAGTAGCCGACGATACTGCGATGATCGAAGGCCGGCGCCATGATGCGGCGATGGCGCCGCCAGGTCTCGTCCTCGCTGGTGAGCAGGCCGCGGCCGAGGCCGGGTTCGAGCAGGCGGCGGGTGATCTCCGTCTTGTGGTAGTTGGCGGCATTGTCGAGCAGGATGTGTTTGATCGCGCCGGGCTCGTTGACGAAGAAGGTGCGCTTCCAGAACAGTCGCCGGTCGAGGATGTCGGCGGTATAGGCCTCGCTGCGATAGGTGGCGAGCGAGTTGTCGCGCAGCACGCGCATGAACTGGAAGAGCGACAGCGGCCGCTCCGGCACGCGCGGCACCGCCAGGCGCGGAAGCGGGGCAGGCGCCGTGCCCTGATCGATCGCGCTCATCCGCATCCCCTCATGGTCCCGCCCTAGGGCTTTGACCCTAACACCGCGTTCCCGCCGGCCACAAGCTTCGTCTAGCCGCGTTGGCGCAGCTCGCGCCGGATGATCTTGCCAGTGGCGGTCATCGGCAGCGTCTCGACGAACTCCACCTGCCGCGGATACTCATGCGCGGCGAGCCGCGTCTTGACGAAATCCTGGATCTCGCGCGCCAGCGCCCGCGTCCCGCCATGGCCCGCTTTGAGCACGAGGAAAGCTTTGACCACCTCGGTGCGCACGGGGTCGGGGATCCCGACGGCGGCGGCGAGCGCGACGGCGGGATGCTTCATCAGGCAATCCTCGATCTCGGCCGGGCCGATGCGGTAACCGGCGCTGGTGATGACGTCGTCGGTGCGTCCCTGGAACCAGAAATACCCGTCCTCGTCCCGGTGCCCGATATCGCCTGTGATGAGATAGTCGCCGGCGAATTTCTCGACCGTCGCCTGTGGGTTGCGCCAATACTCCAGGAACATGACGGGATCGCCGTGGCGGATGCCGATATGGCCGTCCTTGCCGGTCGGCAGCGGCGCGCCGCCATCGTCGACGATAGCGAGCTGGTGGCCGGGAATGGCGCGCCCCATCGAACCCGGACGTACCGGAAAGAGCAGGGCGTTGTTGCCGACGACCAGGTTGCACTCGGTCTGGCCATAGAATTCGTTGATGGTGACGCCGAGCGCGCCGCGGCCCCAGTCCAGCAGCTCCGCGCCCAGCGTCTCGCCGCCGCTGCCGATGCTGCGCGGCTCGACCCCCGGCCGCCGCGCGCCGCCGAGTTCGCGCATCAGCTTGAGCGCGGTGGGCGGCATGAAAGCGTTGCGCACGCGGTATCTCGCCATGAGATCGAAGGCTTCCTCGGGATCAAATTTGCGTGCGCGATAGGCGAGCACCGGCACGCCGTGATGCCAGGCGGGCATGAGCACGTCGAACAGCCCGCCGATCCACGCCCAATCCGCCGGCGTCCAGAAAAGATCGTCCGGCGCCGGGAAGAACTGGTGCGGCATTTCCACCCCGGGAAGATGGCCGAGCAGCGCGCGATGGGCGTGCAGCGCGCCTTTCGGGTTTCCCGTCGTGCCGGAGGTGTAGATGATGAGCGCGGGATCGTCGGGGGCGGTATCGACCGGCGGGAAGTCGGGTCTGGCGCGCGCCAGCTCGGCATGGAAATCGTCGGCGCGGGGCGCGCCGCCGGAAATGGCAAAGATTGATCTCAGGTCCGGCAGCCGCGCGCGGATCGGCTGCAGCTTGGCGAGGCCGGCCTCGTCGGTGACGATCGCCCTGGCACCGCTATTCGACAACCGGAACTCGAGCGCATCCTCCCCGAACAGCGTGAACAGCGGCACCGAGACGAGCCCTGCCTTCCACGCCGCGACATGGGCGATCGCCGTCTCCGGCGCCTGCGGCAGCAGAATGCCGATGCGATCGCCCCGCACCAGGCCATGCGCGTGCAGTGCATTGGCGAGGCGGTTCGACAGCCAGCGGATATCCCCGAAGGAAAAGCGCTGCTCGCCGCGCTTCTCGTCGACAAAGATGAGGGCCAAGCCGTCCGCAGGCTGGCGATCGACGACGTCGACGCCAATGTTGTAGCGCTGCGGCACCTGCCAGCGGAAGCGCCGCACCACCTCCTCGTAGGTCGACCCCTTCGGCAGCACGGCTAAGGCCTGATCCGTTGCCTCGACGGTCCGACGATGACATCCCCGGCCGGGCTGCGCAATCGGCTTCCCCCGCTGCGCCTGCCGCCATATATTCCTCTCAGGAGGACGGGGATTGCCGCGCGATTTCGTAGCCTCGGTTTGCCCGCATGACTGCCCGAGCGTCTGTGCGCTCGAGGTCGAGCGGCTCGACGCCTCGACCATCGGCCGGGTCCGTGGCCGGAAGGATCATCCCTACACCGCCGGTGTCGTCTGCGCCAAGGTCAGCCACTATGCCGAGCGCCAACACCATCCGCAGCGGCTTCGGACACCGCTGCGCCGGACCGGCGATCGCGGCACCGGCTGGGCGGGTTTCGCGCCGATCGGCTGGGACGAGGCGCTCGACCGCGTCGCTGAGGCCTTCGCCCGTACGGTCCAGCGCTATGGCAGCGAGACGGTCTGGCCGCACTTCTATGCCGGCACCATGGGGCTGGTGCAGCGCGACGGCATCAACCGCTTGCGCCACGTGCTGCGCTATTCGCGCCAGCATTCGACCATCTGCAATGTGCTGTCGGATTCCGGCTGGCTCGCCGGCGCCGGCGTCAAGCGCGGTGTCGACGCGCGCGAGATCCCGCTGGCCGATCTCGTCATCATGTGGGGTGGCAACCCGGTTGCGACCCAGGTCAATGTGATGACGCACATCACCCGCGCCCGCAAGGAGCGCCGCGCCCCTTTCGTCGTCATCGATCCCTACCGGACGCCCACCGCGGAAGTGGCTGACATCCATCTCGCGCCGCGTCCCGGCACGGACGGCGCGCTCGCCTGCGCGGTGATGCATGTGCTGTTCAAGGAAGGCTACGCCGACCGCGCCTATCTCGCGACGCACACCGCCGGCGCCGAGAAGCTCGAGGCGCATCTGCAATCGCGGGATCCTGCCTGGGCCGCGGGGATCACAGGCCTCGCCGAGGCGGCGATCATCGATTTCGCGCGGCTTTACGGCCGCACCAAGCGCAGCTATCTGCGCATCGGCTATGGCTTCTCGCGCACGCGCAACGGCGCGGCACAGCTCTTCGCCGCGAGCTGCCTGCCGGCGGTCACCGGCGCCTGGCAGTATGAAGGCGGCGGCGCGCTCTATGCCAATGGCGGTGGCCTCTACAAGCTCGACCGCAGTCTGATCGAGGGCCTCGATGCCGTCGATCACAAGACGCGCATTCTCGATCAGTCGCGCATCGGTCCGATCCTCACCGGCGATCGGCGCGATCTCGGCGACGGGCCGCCGATTACAGCGCTCCTCGTCCAAAACACCAACCCGATGGTGGTCTCGCCCGACTCGAACGCGGTGCGCCGAGGCTTTTCACGCGACGATCTCTTCACCTGCGTGCACGAGCAGTTCATGACCGAAACCGCGGCGATGGCAGATATCGTGCTGCCGGCGACCACGATGCTCGAGCATGACGACATCTACACCGCCGGCGCCCACACCTTCCTGCAGGTGGCGCGCAAGGTGATCGAGCCTTTTGCCGAGGCACGCTCCAATCACTTCGTCATCTGCGAGCTGGCAAAGCGTCTGGGCGCCGAGCATCCCGGCTTCCACCTGACGGAATGGGAGATCATCGACCGCACGCTCGCCGCCTCGGGCCTGCCCGACGCCGCGACCGTCCATGAGAGGGGTGGCCACGATCTGGCGCTACCCTTCGCGACCGCGCATTTCCTCGACGGCTTCGGCCACGCCGACAAGCGCTTCCATTTCGAGGCCAATTGGGCGGCGATCGGCCCCAACCACCACGCGCTGCCGCCGCTGCCCGACCATGTCGCGGTGATCGACCGGGCGGATGGCGAGCATCCCTTCCGGATGGTGGCGCCGCCGGCGCGCTCCTTCCTCAACACCAGCTTCAACAACATGCCCTCGAGCCTCGGCCGCGAGGGGCAGCCGATGGTGCGCGTCCATCCCGACGACCTTGCCGGGCTCGGCCTCGCCGACGGCGCGCGCGTGCGGCTCGGCAACCGCCGCGGCACGGTGGTGCTCCGCGCCCGCGCCTTCGACGGGCTGCAGCGCGGCGTCCTCGTCGTCGAGGGCATTTGGCCCAACCATGCCTTCGAGGAGGGCATCGGCATCAACGCGCTCATCAGCGCCGATCCCGGTCTGCCCAATGGCGGCGCCGTCTTCCACGACACCGCCGTTTGGCTGCGCGCGGCCTGAGATCCATGACCATGCTCGAAACCTCACCTCTCTGGCCGGCTGATGTCGACCATCTCCGCATCGACTCGCCGATGCCGAGAGCGCTCGCCGAGTTCTATGCGCGCGCCCTGGGCATGAGCGTGTCCCCCCTCGGCGGCGACACTTATCTCGCGGAAGGGCAGCAACGCCGGCTGGCGATCGGCCGCGGCGAGGCGCGCGGCCATCCCTGGAGCGCCTTCGCGCTCGCGGGTGACAACATCGAGATCTCCGCCGAGCGCGAGACGCTGCCCGAGGGCGAGCCGGGCACGCGTTGGACCGCGGGCGGCAAGGCGCTCAACCTCTGGGGCCCGGTGTGGGTGAGGGATACTGTAGGTTAAGGCCGGGTGCTGGCAGTGGAACCCGCCGGCACCCCATATATTAGGCTATGACGGCAGATGATGAACCTAGGGATCAGCTCCCCGCCGACCGCAAATCGGCGGCGGTCGAGGCATTTTTGCGCCAGGTGCAGGCGATGCGCGCGGTGCGGCCGGCGAGCGGGCGGGGCCGGCTGATCTTCGCCCTCGACGCCACGGCCAGTCGCGAGGCGACCTGGGACCGCGCCTGCCGGCTGCAGGGCGAGATGTTCGAGACAACGGCGGCGCTGGGCGGGCTCGACGTCCAGCTCGTCTTTTACCGTGGCTTCGACGAATGCAAGGCGAGCCGCTGGCTCGGTGCGGCCGCCGATCTCCACCGCGCGATGCGCAGCGTCTCCTGTGCCGGCGGCGAGACCCAGATCGCTCGCGTCCTCACTCACGCACTCAAGGAGGCGCGTGCCGAGAAGGTAAACGCGCTGGTCTTCGTCGGCGATGCGGTGGAGGAGAGGGTCGACGAGCTCTGCCGGCTTGCTGGCGAGCTTGGCCTGCTGGGCGCGCCTGTCTTCGTCTTTCATGAAGGCGGCGACGAGGCCGCCGGTCTCGCCTTCCGCCAGATCGCCAAGCTTTCCGGCGGCGCCTATTGCGCGTTCGACGCCGCCAGCGCCGAGCAGCTGCGCCAGTTGCTGGGCGCGGTGGCCGCCTACGCCGCCGGCGGACGGCGTGCGCTCGCGGCGTACGGCCAGCGTGTCGGCGGCGCCGCGCTGCTGCTGGCGGGCGCGGTCGACAGCGCAAAGAAGTAGCGCCGTGATCGTCTATCTCGGCTTTGGCGTGCTGGTGCTGGTGGCGGGCCTGTGGCTGCTGCGCATCTTCATCGAGGCTGATCCCGCCAGGCTGGCGCGCGCCGCACGCGTCTTTCTTATCGTCATCGGTGCCAGCCTGGCGCTGGTGCTGTTGGTCGTGCTGGTCGCCAGCGGCCGTCTCGGGCTGGGACTTGCCGAAATCGGCGGTATCGCGCCGCTGGCGCTACGCGGGCTGGCGCAATGGCGTCGCCGCCGGGCGGCGACGGCGCCGCTGCCGGGGCAGGCTTCCGAGGTCGAGACCGACTACCTGCGCATGCGGCTCGACCATGACACCGGCACGATGTCCGGGACGGTGCGGCGCGGCCCGTTCCAGGGCCGCCGTCTGAGCGAGCTCAGCCGCGACGAGCTCGTCGCCCTGTGGCGCGAATGCCGTGCCGAGGATGCCCAAGGCGCGAGCCTGCTCGAGGCCTATCTCGACCGGGTCACGGCGGGATGGCGCGAGGCCGGCGACTCCGCCGGCGCCACGCGGCAGCCGAGTGATGCCATGACCCGCGAGGAGGCCTATGCCGTCCTTGGCCTTGCCGCCGGGGCCAGCGAAGCCGAGGTTCGCGAGGCCTATCACCGGCTGATGATGAAGATCCACCCGGATCAGGGCGGTTCCACCTATCTGGCCGCGCAGATTAACCGTGCGCGGGAGATTCTGCTTCGGGGTTGAGCGCCCTGGCGCCTCGAGCGCGCCGGGGTTATAAACACTGTCTATAGCAGGGGTGCGGCCAGCCTCCGGGCAATTCGCCTCGCGGGGGAACAAGCGGACGGGACCCTCCGTTATCCCTCGAGCGGTATTCACCGACCGAAACAGTATCCACCGACCGAAAAGAGAGGTTCATGGCACAGCGTATTCGCAAGGCCGTCTTTCCGGTTGGCGGGCTGGGCACGCGGTTCCTGCCGGCCACCAAGGCGATGCCCAAGGAGATGCTGCCGGTGGTGGACAAGCCGCTGATCCAATACGCGGTCGAAGAGGCACAGGCGGCGGGGATCGAGGAGTTCATCTTCGTCACCGGCCGGTCGAAGACGGCGATCGAGGATCACTTCGACCACTCCTATGAGCTCGAGACGACGCTAAGGGAGCGCGGCAAGGACGTGCAGATCGCCGCAGTCAACTCCTGGATGCCGCAACCGGGCCAGATTGCCTATACGCGTCAGCAGGTGCCGCTGGGGCTTGGCCATGCCGTGTGGTGCGCGCGCAACCTGGTCGGCGACGAGCCTTTTGCCGTGCTGCTGGCCGACGACCTCATCCTCGCCGACACGCCCTGCCTCAAGCAGATGGTCGAGGTCCACGGCAAGACCGACGGCAATGTCGTCGCCGTGATGGAGGTGCCGCGCGAGCAGACCAACCGCTACGGCGTGCTCGACGTCGAGAGCGATGACGGGCGGCTCGTGAGCGTCAAGGGCGTCGTAGAGAAGCCCGATCCCGCGGTCGCGCCGTCCAACCTCAGCATCATCGGCCGCTATATCCTGCAGCCGGAAGTCTTCGACCATCTCGCCCGCATCGGCCGCGGTGCCGGTAACGAGATCCAGCTTACCGACGCGCTCGCGGAGCTGATCCGCGGCAACGCGCCGTTCCATGGGCTGCGCTTTGCCGGCACGCGCTTCGACTGCGGCGACAAGGTCGGCTTTCTCCAGGCCAATATCGCCTTCGCGCTGGCGCGGCCGGATCTGGGCGAGGCGCTGCGCAAGATCCTCGACACGTATTGCTGAGCCTTGAGATAGCCATGAGCGGCAGCGGCGGCCACGTTCTCAACCCGACCATCCTGCGCGAATATGACATCCGCGGCGTCGTTGGCGAGACGCTTGATGCTGCCGATGCGCACGCCATCGGCCGCGCTTTCGCCGCGCTGGTCGCGGCGGCCGGCGGCCGGCGCGTCGCCATTGGCCGCGACGGCAGGCTGAGCTCGCCCGAGCTTGAGGCCGCGCTGGTGGCAGGGCTGGGGGAGGGCGGGGTCGATGCGCTGCGCATCGGTCTCGGCCCGACGCCGATGCTCTATTTCGCCGTCAACACGCTCGAGGTCGATGGCGGGATCATGGTGACGGGCTCGCACAACCCCGGAACCTTTAACGGCTTCAAGCTGATGCTCGGCAAGAAGTCGTTTTTCGGCGAGGATATCCAGCGGCTTGGGCGTATCGCCGCCGCGCCGCCGCGCGTCGCCGGGCATGGCGGCGATACGCATGCGCGCGGCGTCGGCGAGGCCTATGTCGCGCGATTGATCGCCGATTACGACGGCACGCGGCCGCTCAGCGTCGCCTGGGATGCCGGCAACGGCGCTACCGGCGAGGTGCTGCAACGGCTCGTGCAGCAGCTTCCCGGCCGGCACGAGCTGCTCAATGAGAGGATCGATGGGCGCTTCCCGGCGCATCATCCGGACCCGACCGAGGCGAAGAACCTGGTGCAGCTGCAGGAGGCCGTGGTGGCGCGGCGCTGCGACCTCGGCATCGCTTTTGACGGCGACGGCGACCGCATCGGCGTCGTCGACGGCAAAGGCCGTATCCTTTGGGGTGACCAGCTCATGGTGCTGCTGGCCGGCGATGTCATCCGCACCCGGCCCGGCGCCACCATCATCGCCGACGTCAAGGCGAGCCAGGTGCTGTTCGACGAGATCGCGCGGCTGGGCGGCACGCCGCTGATGTGGCGTACCGGCCACTCGCTGATCAAGACCAAGATGGCCGAGATCGGCGCGCCGCTCGCCGGCGAGATGAGCGGCCACATCTTCTATGCCGACCGCTACTACGGCTATGACGACGCGCTCTATGCTGCGGTACGGCTTCTGGGCATCCTCGCCCGCGGCAGGGAGACCTTGGCGGCGTTCCGCGACCGGCTGCCGGTGGTGGTGAACACACCGGAGCTGCGCTTTCCCTGCGCCGATACCCGCAAATTCGCGGTCATCGCCGAAGTGCGCGAGCGCCTGAAGCGCGCCGGAGCCGAGATGTCCGACATCGACGGTGTGCGCGTGAAGACGGCGGACGGCTGGTGGCTGCTGCGCGCCTCCAACACCCAGGATGTCCTGGTGGCCCGCGCCGAGGCCAAGGACGAGACGGGCCTCGTGCGACTTAAGGCACTGCTGGCGGAACAGTTGACCCAAAGCGGAATCGCGCCGCCGGCCTTCTGACGCCGCCGAAATCGAGCTGAAATCCGTCGTGCTGTCTCTGCGTGAGCCCGCCTCAAAAAGAGGGGGTGCCGCTCGCGCGGCCGCGCCGGCTCAGCCATGGCGCGCGGTATTGGCCGCCATTTGCTGCGTCGGGCCGGGAGCGACCACGGCGCATTGCACATGCTTCTTGTGCAGCGCGCGGCAGGCCTTCTCGGCCTCGCGCTCCGAGAAATTGGCGATGCGCGCGCGGAAGTAGTGCTCGCTCTGGCCTGGTGCCAACACCTGCACCGACCGGCCTTTGCCCGCCGGCAGCCTGGCAAGCGCCGTAGCGGCGGCTTTCTCGGCAGCCCCTTGCTGGGCGAAGGCGCCGACCTGGATGCTCCAATGCTCCGCCGAGTCGCGGGAGTGGCGCGGGTGCGGCGGCGTTGCCGCCTCGGCGCGCCCTACCGGCGAGAGCTGCGCCAGCGTCTGCGCGGCGCTGCGGGTCAGCGTGCTCTGATCGGCATCCTCGTCGCTATCGGCGGTCTGCACCGTCGGCGCCGTGGTCCGGCCGCCGAAGGCCGTGTTCAGCAGCTGCGCCATCTCCATGTCGCGGGCATGCGCGGTGAGGCCGCCCATGACGACGCCGATCAGCCGGTGGTTATCGCGCACGGCCGACGCGGCGAGGTTGAAGCCCGAGGCGCGGATATAGCCGGTCTTGATGCCGTCCATGCCCTCGAAGGCCTGCATGAGATGGTTGTGATTGGTGTAGGTGAAACCGTTATAGGTGAATTCCTCGGTGGAGAAATAAGCATATTCCTTGGGGAAATCGCGATAGAGCGCCAGCGCCAGCCGCGCCAAGTCGCGCGCGGTGGTGAGCTGCCCCGGGTTGGGCAGGCCGGAGGCGTTGCGGTAGATGGTTTGCGTCATGCCCAGCGCGCGCGCCTTCTGCGTCATGCGCTCGGCAAAGGCGGACTCGCTGCCGGCCATGTTCTCGGCCACGGTCACCGCCGCGTCATTGGCCGATTTGGTGACGATGCCAAGGATGAGATCGCGCACGGCGATGGTCTGCCCGTCGATCAGGCCGAGCTTGGACGGGGCTTGGGCCGAGGCCCAGCGGGAGGCTGTAAACTGCTGATCCAGTTTCACTTTGCCCTGCTCGAGGGCTTCGAATAGGAGATAGAGCGTCATCATCTTGGTGAGCGACGCGGGGAAGTTCTGGGCGTCCGCGTTGTGCTCGGCGAGCGCCTTACCGTTCTCGGCGTCGATGACGATGAAGGATTCGGTCTTGGCGAAGGCCGGCGATGCAATCAGCAGAAACGCCGCGGCCAGGAAGGCGATTGGCAATTGAACGAAGACGAACTCCGCAACACGCCACCGAGACATCAAGCTGCTCACCGTTCTCCCCCGATTCCCCCGTATCCAGGGATAGGATTCAATCAAATAGAGATTAAAAAACCGTGGACTCCTTGTCCAGGTTTTCTATCCACAGGTTGGCGACTTTTTTTTCGCTGGAAAAACACCGCACTACCGCCCGCTCGCGTTGGGATTTCGTATCATAGAAGTAAAAAAATCAACAGTAGAAAACGTCCGATGAAACCATAAGTTCCGGTCCTGAGAGAATTAATGCGCTGGCATCCAGTAATCGATCCCGATGCCACATCGCCGGCGTCCCGGGCGGTGCTCCCGCCGTAATTCTGCTGCAATGCACAAATTTTTCTTGAAGTGGTTGTGCAAGGCGCCATATAAGACATGTTGCGTTGCAGCAAGTCGGGGCCACAAGCCCCATCACCGGGAGTATGAGCGATGGCGAAGACGAAGAAGCCGGCGACCAAGGCGAACGGTGCCAAGTCGAATGGCGAGGCCGCGGCTGCGCTGTTTGCCGGCTACGAGGAGCTGGCCGATCTCGGTCGCGAGAACATGGCCGCCGTGATGCGCGCCAATACGGCGCTGTCCAGCGGCCTCGAGGCGATCGGCAAGGAGGTCATCCTCTATGCCCGCAGCTCGTTCGAGCAGGCGGCAGAGACGGCGACCGCGCTGCTCGGCGCCAAGACCTTCGAAGACGTGTTCCAGCTCAATTCCCAATTCGCCAAGGCTAATCTTGAGCGGTTGATCGAGCGCTCCGCCAAGCTCTCCGAGATGGGCATCAAGCTCGCCAACGAGGCGCTGGCGCCGCTGGGCGGCCGAGTCGAGGCGACGATCCACAAGCTCGGCAAGCCGCTCGCCGTCTGAGGTCGACCCATTATCCCCGAGGTGCAAGAGACCCGGTCCGCGGCCGGGTCTTTTCTTTTTGCTCACGCGCGGCCTTTCCCCGGCGTTAACTATAATGCTGCTACACTCTGTCGCAGCGGGCGGCAGTCGGCGTTGCCGCCTGGGCGAATTGGCGCGAGGAGCCATGGAAAGGTCTTCCCCCGGCATCAGCGAACCCAATATCATGGGGGAGGTGGGAACAGACGGACCGAGTCGTGATCGACCGAAGATGAGCGATGTCGAGAAGCGGAACGGTGGCGAGGGACCAGCCACCGGCGTCATCGTCAAGGCCAAGCCGAAGACGAAGAAGCCGTCGATGTACAAGGTCCTCATGTTGAACGACGACTACACACCCATGGAGTTCGTCGTTCACATCCTGGAGCGGTTCTTCAACAAGAACCGAGAGGAGGCTACGCGCATCATGCTTCATGTCCATCGCCGGGGCGTCGGTGTTTGCGGCGTATACACCTACGAGGTCGCCGAGACGAAGGTGACCCAGGTGATGGACTTCGCCCGGCAACATCAGCACCCGCTGCAATGCACCTTGGAAAAAGACTGAGTAGGAAAGCCCAGTAGGAACCATAAGAGGATTAGGCGTAGATGCTCTCGCGCAACCTTGAAAAGACGCTGCATCGGGCCCTCGCTTACGCCAATGAGCGGCGGCACGAATACGCGACGCTCGAGCACCTTCTGTTGGCCCTCACGGAGGACCAGGACGCGGTTGCGGTGCTGCGTGCCTGTACCGTGGACATCGAGAAGCTGCGCCGCGATCTCCTGGGATACGTCGACAATGAGCTGGTCAACCTGGTCTCGACCCATGTCGAGGACGCCAAGCCGACGGCCAGCTTCCAGCGTGTGCTGCAGCGCGCCGCCATCCACGTCCAATCCTCCGGCCGCGAGGAGGTGACCGGCGCCAACGTGCTGGTCGCCATGTTCGCCGAGCGCGAGAGCCATGCCGTCTATTTCCTGCAGGAGCAGGACATGACGCGCTTCGATGCCGTCAACTACATCTCGCATGGCATCGCCAAGGCTCCCGGCCGCTCCGAGACGCGCCGCGTGCAAGGCGCCGAGGAGGAGGAGCGCAGCAGCGAGAAGCAGCAGAAGCGCGGCCACGATGCGCTCGACGCCTATTGCGTCAACCTCAACAAGAAGGCCAAGAACGGCAAGATCGACCCGCTCATCGGCCGCGAGGCCGAGGTCGACCGCACCATCCAGATCCTGTGCCGGCGCTCCAAGAATAATCCGCTCTATGTCGGCGATCCCGGCGTCGGCAAGACGGCGATCGCCGAAGGGCTGGCGCGGCGCATCGTACAGAAGGAAGTGCCGGAGGTGCTGCTCAACGCCACCATCTACGCGCTCGACATGGGCGCGCTCCTCGCCGGCACGCGCTACCGCGGCGATTTCGAGGAGCGGCTGAAGGCAGTGCTGGGCGAGCTCGAAGCGATGCCCGGCGCGGTGCTGTTCATCGACGAGATCCACACCGTGATCGGCGCCGGCGCCACCAGCGGCGGCGCGATGGACGCGTCCAACCTGCTGAAGCCTGCGCTCGCCAGCGGCGCCATCCGCTGCATCGGCTCGACCACCTACAAGGAGTACCGCAACTACTTCGAGAAGGATCGCGCGCTGGTTCGCCGTTTCCAGAAGATCGACATCAACGAGCCGACCGTCGAGGACAGCGTCAAGATCCTGCGTGGCTTGAAACCCTATTACGAGCGCCACCACAAGGTGCGCTACACCGCCGATGCGATCCGCGCCGCGGTCGAGTTGTCGCACCGCTATATCGGCGACCGCAAGCTGCCGGACAAGGCGATCGACGTGATTGACGAGGTCGGCGCGGCGCAGATGCTGGTGCCGGAAGGCAAGCGGCGCAAGACCATCACCGCCAAAGAGGTCGAGGCGGTGGTCGCTACCATGGCGCGCATCCCGCCCAAGAGCGTCTCGCGCGACGACAAGGAAGTGCTGAAGAACCTCGACCGCGACCTCAAGACCATGGTCTTCGGCCAGGACCGCGCGATCGAGGCGCTGGTGGCGGCGATCAAGCTCGCCCGCGCCGGCCTGCGCGATCCCGAGAAGCCGATCGGCAGCTATCTTTTCTCCGGCCCGACCGGCGTAGGCAAGACCGAGGTGGCGCGCCAGCTCGCGCGCACCCTCGGCATCGAGCTCACCCGCTTCGACATGTCGGAGTATATGGAGCGGCACACCGTGTCGCGCCTCATCGGGGCGCCCCCGGGCTATGTCGGCTTCGACCAGGGCGGGCTGCTGACCGACGCGGTCGACCAGCATCCGCATTCGGTGCTGTTGCTCGACGAGATCGAGAAGGCGCATCCCGATCTCTTCAATATCTTGCTGCAGGTCATGGATTACGGGAAGCTCACCGATCACAACGGCAAGTCGGTCGACTTCCGCAACGTCATCCTGATCATGACGACGAATGCCGGCGCCGCCGAGCTGGCGCGGCCGGCGATCGGCTTCGGCGGCGAGGTGCGCACCGGGGATGACGAGGAGGCGATCAACCGCCTGTTCACGCCGGAGTTCCGCAACCGCCTCGACACTATCATCTCCTTCTCGGCACTCTCGCCCGAGACCATCGGTCGCGTCGTCGACAAGTTCATCCTGCAGCTCGAGGAGCAGCTCGCCGATCGCAACGTCACCATCGAGCTGGACGAGGCGGCGCGCGAATGGCTGTCGCAGAAGGGCTATGACCGGCTCTTCGGCGCGCGGCCGCTCGGGCGCCTCATCCAGGAGCACGTCAAGAAGCCGCTCGCCGAGGAGCTGCTGTTCGGCAAGCTCACCAAGGGCGGCGTGGTGCGCGTCACCCGCGACGGCGACAACAAGCTCGCCTTCTCCTTCACCGAGGCGCCGCCGCGCGCCCCGGCGCCCAAGGAGCTGGAGCCGGTCGAAACGTAAGGCGCGCTTTGACGCTCTGACCAACAGGGAAGGCCGCGCGAGCGGCCTTCTTTCTGTTCAGCCGGTCATCATCGGTGCTGAACCGGCTGCTTCATCTGCGGCGGCCACAGCCCTATGTTATGTCGGTTCTCATCTGGAGGATGGCTGCCCGAGGTGACGCCTCGGCTCACGCCGGCACCGTGCCCTCGATGATGATGCGGTGCATGAGGCGGCGCGAGCCTTCGGGATAATCCGCATTGGCCTTGTGCATGGTGCAGCGATTGTCCCAGATCAGGATATCGCCGTGGCGCCATCTGTGCCGGTACTGGTATTTCTCCTGGATCGCGTGCTGCGTCAGCGCGTCGAGCAGCGCGTCGCTCTCTGCGCGCTCCAGCCCGACCACCGCCTCCATGCGGTTGGGATTCATATAGAGCGCCTTGCGTCCGGTCTCGGGATGGGTGCGCACCAGCGGATGCGTGACCGCCGGCACCTCTTTGGCCTCTTCGGGCGTGAGCTTGGCGATGCGCGTGCCTTTGCGGCTGGAATCGTAGGCGTGGAGCACGCGCAGATCGGCGATCCGCCGCTTCATCGCCGCCGCGAGATCATCATAGGCGGCGTACATGTTGGTGAATTGCGTGTCGCCGCCGTTGGGCGGCACCGCGACGCCATAGAGCGCGGTCAGCGAGCACGGCACCGCCTTGTAGCTGTCGTCGCTGTGCCAATGCGCGCCGACGACGAGGCGCTGGCCGTCGCCATCGTCGTCGCGGTCCTCGCTGGAGAGGATCATGATCTCTTCCACCTCGGGATGGCGCGAGGCAAGGCGCAGCTGCGGCATCGGCGTGCCGAACGCCCGCATGGCGGCGAGATAGGCCTCGGGCGCAAGACGCTGGCCGCGGATGCAGAGCACCAGCCCGTCGAGCAGCGCACGCCGCAGCGCCGCCCGCATCGCGCCGTCGGTCGGAAGGGTGAGGTCGATGCCGTCCGCCGCGACGCCGAGGCTGTCGCCGAGCCGGGTCAGGGTGAGAACGCCCATCTGTCCTCCTCCGCGCCGCTAGTCCGTCTCGCATTTGAACGGCGACAGGCTCTCCTCGAGCAGCTCCATCTCGCTCGTCAGCGCGCGGCGCTCGCGGGCGAGGAAATCCTCGACCGCGCGGGCGAAGCCGCGATCGCGGATCCAATGGGCGCTGTAGGTCGCCACCGGCAGGTAGCCGCGCTGGATCTTGTGCTGGCCCTGCGCGCCGGCCTCGACGCGCGCGAGACCGTGCTCGATGGCAAAGTCGATGGCGCGGTAATAGCACGCCTCGAAATGCAGGAACGGGAAATCGCCGAGGCAGCCCCAGTTGCGGCCATAGAGCGTGTCGCAGCCGATGAGGTTGAGCGCGCCGGCGACATAGCGCCCGCCCTTGCTGGCCATCACCAGCGCCACCCGCTCCGCCATGCGCTCGCCCAGCAGGTCGAAGAAGGCGCGGGTGAGATAGGCCTCGCCCCATTTGCGGTCCGAGGTCGAGCGATAGAAGCGGTAGAACGCATCCCAATGCTCGCCCTTGATGGCGCTGCCGGTCAGCGTCTCGATGTCGATGCCGCCCGCGAGCGCGTCGCGGCGCTCGCGCCGGATCTGCTTGCGCTTGCGTGCATTGAGCGCTTCGAGGAAATCGTCGAAGCTGCGATAGCCGTCATTCTGCCAGTGGAATTGCTGGCCGATGCGTTGCAGGAAGCCGGCCTCGCCGAGCCGCGTCCATTCCGCCTCGGTCGGGAAGGTGACATGGAGCGACGACACCTTGTGGCGGCGCGCCAGCTCGATCATGGCGGCGACGAGCGTGTCGGCGGTGGCCGGCCGGGCGTCGGGCCGCAGCAGCAGGCGCGGGCCCGTCACCGGCGTGAACGGCACGGCGCATTGCAGCTTCGGGTAATAGCGCCCGCCGGCTTGCTCATAGGCCGACGCCCAGCCCCAGTCGAAGACATATTCGCCGTAGGAATGGGTCTTGAGATAGAGCGGCACGGCACCCACGAGCCTGCCGTTCTCATCCTCGAGCGCCAGATGCTGCGGCAGCCAGCCGGTCTCGGCCGTGGCCGAGCCCGAGGCCTCCAGCGCCTCGAGGAAGGCGTGCGACAGGAAGGGATTGTCGTCACCGGCGCAGGCGTCCCATTCCGCCGCCGGGATGTCCGCGATCTCCGGGACGACCTTTACAGTGACCCCATCGCCGCCATCCGCCATGGCGTTCAGCGAACCTCGAAGACCGCGTCGACCTCGACCGCGACGCCGCCGGGGAGCGCGCTGACCCCCACCGCGGCGCGCGCATGCCGGCCGGCATCGCCGAGCAGCTCGACCATCAGATCGGAGGCGCCGTTCGCGACTTGCGGCTGCTGGGTGTAGTCATCGGTGCAATTGACGAAGGCGCCGAGCCGAACACAGCGCAGGATACGGTCGAGATCGCCGCCCAGCGCCGCTTTTGCCTGGGCGAGGATGTTGAGCGCGCAGAGCCGCGCCGCCTCCTGGCCCTGCTCGAGGCCGATCTCGCGGCCGAGCTTGCCGATGAAGCGGCGCTCGCCCTGCCACTGGCAGATCTGGCCGGCGATGAAGAGCAGGTCGCCGCTGCGCACTGCCGGCACGTAGTTCGCGACCGGCGTCGCCGCCTGCGGCAGCTCGAGCTTGAGTTCCCTCAGCCGCGCCTCGATCCGTCCCGCCATGACAGGGCCTTCCCCCGGAGTGTTGCCGTAACTGCCAGCATAGCGCGCCGGCTCGCCGCCGTGAAAGCGCCGCAATCGGCGGCTATCGCAATGATCTCGCCGGCAGGGAGGATCGCATGCGCCGATCGATGCTGTTGCTCAGCCTCATGCTTGTCGCCGCCGCGCCGGGTGCGGCGCGCGCGGCGCTTTTCGGCGACGCCAGCATCGCCTACAGCGCCGAGCGCACCGTCACGGTCAACGGCAAGAGCTATAGCGGGATGGTGTTCCATATCCCCGGCCATGAGCGCCATGAGCAGACGATCCAGGGCGTCGCCGAGGTGGTCATCCTCGATGCCGCGTCGAAGCAGGGTTTCCTGGTGGTGCCGATGCTCAAGACCTATGTCACTTTTGCCTTTCCCAGGCTCATGGCCGAGCTCGATGATCCCGCCTTGCGCCGCGCCCCGGTCGGGCAGGAGACGGTCAACGGCGTGCGCACGACCAAGTATCGGATCGACCACGTCTCGGCCGACGGTAGCCGGGCGCAGGGCAATGCCTGGCTCAGCGCGCAGGGCGTGCTGATGCGGATCGACGGCACCCTCACCCGCGATGGTGGCGGCAGGCCGGTGGCAATTCGCATGGAGCTTGCCAACCTCGCCGTGGGGCCGCAGGACCCCACCTTGTTTCAGGTGCCACCCGGCCTCGCCAAGCTGCCTGCCGCGGCGCTCGAGGGGTTGCTTGGCAGTCACCCCGGCTGATTTCGGCAAAAAAAGACCGGCCATCTCGATGATGGCCGGTCAGTCAACTGCGCGTGGCCCCTCGCCACTACGGCGAGGGTAAGGGGTGATAGGCGGGGCGGGGGGTGGCCATCCCCATAGGTGGCCGAGAAATTTAGCCCGCTGCAGGCCGGCGCTGGACACCGCCCGAGTGGCGCTCGCCCGGCAGGACCGGTCAGGCGATGACACGGGAGAGCAACCGAGCCGGAACCGGCGGTCCCGTCGGGCATCGACCGGTTCGTTCTGTAGTATGGGCTCAAGGCGTCTCCCGTCCGCGCTGCCGCTCAGGCGGCTTTTGCCGCCAGATGGCTGGTGAGCCGGTCGGTGATCTCGCGCCGAAGCGCGTTGAAATCGGCCGAGGAGACGTCGCGCGGGCGCGGCAAGGTCACGGCGGTGTCGCTGTCGATGCGACCGGGCGCCGCCGACATGACGACGACGCGGTCGGCGAGCAGCACCGCCTCCTCGACCGAATGGGTGACGAAGAGGATGGTGGTCTGCGTGCGCCGCCAGATCTCCAGCAACTCCTCCTGCAGCTTGGCGCGGGTGAGCGCGTCGAGTGCGCCGAACGGCTCGTCCATCAGCAGCACATCGGCCTCGTTGGCAAGGCAGCGGGCGATGGCGACGCGCTGCTTCATGCCGCCGGAGAGCTGGTGCGGGAAGCGGTCGGCGAAGCGGCTCAGTCCAACCATCGCCGCATAGCGCTCGGCGATGTCGCGGACCTCGCTGCGCGATTGCCCGCGCTGCCTCGGTCCGAAGCCGATGTTCTGCCGCACGGTCATCCACGGGAAGAGCGCGTAGTCCTGGAACACCATGCCGCGGTCGGGCCCGGGCCCGGTCACCGGCTTGCCGGCGACAAGCACCTTGCCGGAGGAGGCGGTCTCGAAGCCGGCGATGATCCTGAGCAGGGTCGACTTGCCGCATCCCGACGCGCCGATGAGGCAGATGAACTCGCCGCGCGCAACCGTGAGATCGACCAGGCTCAGCGCCTCGATCGTGTCGCCGGCGACCTGGAAGCGCTTGCTTACCCGCTGGATTTCCAGCATCAACGCGCTAGCCATGCTGCGGGCTCCAGCGCAGCAGCCGGTTGTTGAGCGCCAGCATCAGCCGGTCGGAGAGGAAGCCCGCGATGCCGATGACGATCATGCCGGTGATGACGAGGTCGGTGCGCGACAAGGTGCGCCCGTCCATGATCACGGCGCCCAACCCCTGCGGCACGCCGGTCATCTCGCCGACGACGATCAGCACCCAGGCGAAGCCGAGCCCGAGCCGCAGGCCGTTGAAGATGCTCGGCAGCGCCGCCGGCAGAATGATCGAGCGGAACATCGACGAGCCGCGGCAACCGAGCATCGCCGCTGCCTCGAACAGGCGCGGGTCGGTGGCGCGCACGCCGAAGGTGGTGTTGAGCAGGATGGGATAGAAGGCGCCGAGGAACACCAGGAACACCGCCGAGCTCGGGCCGAGGCCGAAGAAGATCATCGACAGCGGCAGCCAGGCCGTGACCGGGATCGGCCGCAGCAGCGAGATGGTGGGATCGAGCATCTGGCGCAGCAGCTTCACCCGACCGAGCAGCAGGCCGAGCGGTATGCCGGTGGCGGCGGCGAGCAGGAAGCCGCCATAGACCCGCCGCGCCGACTGGTAGAGATGGATATAGGCGGTGCCGGAGAAGGCGTCGTCATAGACGCCGCCGAAGACGAAGTCGTACATCATCACCGCGACACTGGCCGGCGGCGGCACCAACCGCGTGCCGCTGAGCTTCACCAGGCCATGCCACAGCAGAAGGAAGCTCACCGGAAAGATCAGCGCCAGGATCGCTGTCCGTGCGGCTCGCGGCGGCGCCGCGGCGGATGCGCTCTCCGCCGCGGGCGCGCGCGGTGCCGGCGCGACGATCGAGGGGGCGTCGCTCATGGCATCTTATTCGGCGATCTCGCGCACGAAGCGCCGGTTGATGAAGCTGTCGTAATCGGCCGGCAGCTCGCGGATCTGCTTGCGTTCCAGCATCTGTGTGCCATAGAACTTGGCCGCCGCCATGAAGGCATCGTCGATGTTCCAGGTGAGCTCGACATTGGGCACGGCCTTCTCGATCGATTCGCGCGTCTGCCCGAGCTTCTGCACCGCCATCGTCACTATCTCGTCGCGATGCGCCATGGCGTATTCGGTGGCGGCGCGGTGGATCCTGAGGAAAGTGAGGATCAGCGCGGGATCGCGGTCGACCACCGCCTGGCTTGTCGTCATCACCATGTTGAGCGAGCCGACCTTGGTGGAGTAGGGGTATTCGACGATCTTGCCGGTGCCGTTGGCGAGGCTGATGCCGGGCCCGGGCTCGGCCCCGACATAGGCGTCGACATCGCCGCGCGCCAGCGCCGGCGCCATATCGCTGAAGGACAGGCGGATCATCTGGATGTCCTTGATCGACATCCCTTCATCGGTGAGGCGATTGAGGATCACCACCTCTTGCGTCGAGCCCGGCCAGATGCCGACCTTCCTGCCCTTGAGGTCCTGGATGGTGGCGATGCCGCTGTTGACGCCGGCGACAACCGCCATGCCGCGATTGCATGAGGCGCCGATCACCACCACCGGCTCGCCCGCCGCCGCGCCGAGCGTGGCCGCAGCAAGCCCGTAGGTGCCGAAATCCACCGATCCCGTCACCACCGCATTCTTGCCGTCGGCCGGGCTCTCGAAGGGCGAGATTTCGATCTTGTAGCCGGGCGGCGCGAACTTCTCGTAAAAATAAGGCGTGATGGCGTGGATCAGCTTCAAGGTGCCGACCTTGATCACCCGATCCTCTGCCGCCGCCGACCGCGGCGCCGTCAAGGACAGCACCGCCGCAGCCGCCGCAAGCGCCAAAGCCGCAAACCTGATCCGGAATCGCATGGGGAGTCCTTCCGCCGACCGCTCTTGGCGGGAAGCAGCAAGAAACATGCCGTGCGTGGTGCCGGCTTTCCGGCGCGCTAGCGGCGGGTCGACCGGGCGCGCGCGGCGGTGCTGCTTGGTTTTTATGCAGAGCGCGACGTTCGGCGGCAGTGGCGCGGCACGGCGCGGCGACCGCCGCTACCATGCCGGCCAACGTGAGAAAGACCGGCGAAGGGCTTGAAATTAAAAAAAAGGGGTGCGGCCTGCGCCGCACCCCAATGTCTGCCTCAATACCGTGGCCCGGCCGGGAGGCTTTGAGCCGGGGGCACGCCGCGATCAGCTACAGCCGCTTGTGCTGCCGCAAGTATCGCATTTGAGGCAGGTCCCGTTGCGCACGAGGGTGAAGTTGCCGCATTCGCTGCAGCTGTCGCCCTCGTAGCCTTTCATGCGCGCGGCGCGGATCTGCTCGATCCTCGTGTCGGGCTGGGTGAGCGAGCTGCCCGTCACCAACTCCGCCGCAAATGATACGCTTTGCGTGACCGGCGCGCCCATGGTGATGGCGGCGTTGCCGTCGCTCGCCATCGCGCCGCGCGCGCCGCCTTCGAAGACGGTGAGCCGGGTGAGCTTGTTGCGGACAAAGCCGGTCGAGAGGACCTTCTGCACCGCCGCCGCCACATCGTTGCGGCCGCCGCCATCGGGCAGGTTCGATTCCGCCACGCCCTTGCCCAGCGTGTCCGGCAGGATATCGGCGGGCTGGACATGCGCGAGGTCGTTACGGCCGAGATAGGAGACGGCGAGCTCGCGGAAGATGTAGTCGATCAGCGAGGTCGCCATCTTGATAGCGTCGTTGCCTTCGACCATGCCGGCGGGCTCGAAGCGGGTGAAGGTGAAGGCCTCGACATATTCCTCGAGCGGCACGCCGTATTGCAGGCCGATCGAGATGGCGATGGCGAAGTTGTTCATCAGCGAGCGGAAAGCGGAACCTTCCTTGTGCATGTCGATGAACACCTCGGCGAGCTTGCCGTCTTCGTACTCGCCGGTGCGCAGATAGACCTTGTGCCCGCCGACGATGGCCTTTTGCGTATAGCCCTTGCGCCGCTGCGGCAGGCGCCGACGGCCGGCTTGCTGCACGACGCGCTCGACCACCCGCTCGACGATGCGCTCGGCGATCACCGGCACGCGCTCCAACGGCGTCTTCTCCAGGAGATCGGCCACCGCGTCCTCGTCCTCGTCATCGGCGATCAGCGACGAGGAGAGCGGCTGCGACAGCTTGGAACCGTCGCGGTAGAGCGCGTTCGCCTTGAGGCCGAGCCGCCAGGACATCCGATAGGCGTCCTTGCACTGCTCGACCGTCGCGGCGTTCGCCATATTGATGGTTTTGGAGATCGCGCCGGAGATGAAGGGCTGCGACGCCGCCATCATGCGGATGTGGCTGTCGACGGAGAGGTAGCGCTTGCCGATGCGGCCGCAAGGATTGGCGCAGTCGAACACCGCCAAGTGCTGCTCTTGCAGGGCCGGCGCGCCCTCAAGCGTCATGGCGCCGCAGCAATAGGTGTTGGCGGCGTCGATCTCGGCCCTGGTGAAGCCCAGCGCCGTCAGCATGTCGAAGCCGACATCGTCGAGCTCCGCTGCGCTGAAGCCGAACGCGGCCTTGCAGAACTCCTCGCCCAGCGTCCATTTGTTGAACACGAACTTGATGTCGAAGGCGGCGGCGAGTGCGCCTTCGATCGCCTCGAGCGCGCCATCGGTGAAGCCGCGCTCGCGCAGCGCCTCGTGGTTCACGCCAGGCGCGCTCTTGAGCGTGGCATGGCCGACCGCGTAGCGCGTAATCGCCTCGATCTCCTCGGCGCCATAGCCGAGCACGCGCAGCGCCTCGGGCACCATGCGGTTGATGATCTTGAAGTAGCCGCCGCCGGCGAGCTTCTTGAACTTGACCAGCGCGAAATCGGGTTCGATGCCGGTGGTGTCGCAATCCATCACCAGGCCGATGGTGCCGGTGGGTGCGACGACGGTGGTCTGCGCGTTGCGATAGCCGTGCAGCTCGCCCAGCGCCAGCGCCGCGTCCCAGGCATGGCGCGCGGCGTCGACGAGTGCCGGGTCAGGGCAGTTCGCGGCGTCGAGCGGAACGGGGGTGATGGAGAGCCCCTCATAGCTCTCGGTCTCGCCATGGGCGGCGCGGCGATGATTGCGGATGACGCGCAGCATCGCCCCGCGATTGCCGGCGAAGCCCGGGAAGGCGCCGAGCTCGGCCGCCATCTCCGCCGAGGTAGCGTAGGCGACGCCGGTCATCACCGCGGTGATGGCGGCGCAGAGCGCGCGGCCCGCGTCGCTGTCATAGGGCAGACCCGCGGCCATCAGGAGGCCGCCGATATTGGCGTAGCCGAGGCCGAGCGTGCGGAACTCGTAGGAGAGCCGGGCGATCTCGCGCGACGGGAACTGCGCCATCAGCACCGAGATCTCGAGCGTGATCGTCCACAGCCGCGTCGCATGCTCGAAGGCAGGCGTGTCGAAGTCGCCGTTCTCGCGGCGGAAGGTCATCAGGTTGAGCGAGGCGAGATTGCACGCGGTATCGTCGAGGAACATGTATTCCGAGCACGGGTTCGACGCGTTGATGCGGCCGCTCCCGGGGCAGGTGTGCCACTCGTTGATCGTCGTATCGTATTGCAGCCCGGGGTCGGCGCTGGCCCAGGCGGCGTACGCGATCTTGTCCCAGAGCTCGCGGGCCTTCAGCGTCTTGTGCGTCTTGCCGTCGGTGCGGCGGATCAGGCTCCAGTCGCCGTCGGCATCGACCTTCTCGAGAAAATCGTTGGTGACACGCACCGAGTTGTTCGAGTTCTGGCCGGAGACGGTGAGATAGGCGTCGCTGTCCCAGTCGGTGTCGTAGGTGCGGAAGTCGATCGTCGTATAGCCCTGCTGCGCGAATTGGATGACGCGCTGCACGAAGTTCTCCGGGATCATGGCGCGCCGCGCCGCCTTGATCTCGCGCTTCAGGCCCGGATTCCTCGCGGGATCGAACCGGTCCGCTTCCTCTATCTCGCCGTCATGGCAGGCGGCGATGATGCAGTTGAGATGCCGCTGCGCCAGCTTCGAGCCGGCAACCAGCGAGGCGACCTTCTGCTCCTCGACCACCTTCCAATTGATATAGGCCTCGATGTCGGGATGATCGATGTCGACCGTCACCATCTTGGCGGCGCGCCGCGTCGTGCCGCCCGATTTGATCGCGCCCGCGGCGCGGTCGCCGATCTTGAGGAAGCTCATCAGCCCCGAGGAGCGGCCGCCGCCCGACAGTTTCTCGTTCTCGCCGCGCAGCTTGGAGAAATTGGAGCCGGTGCCGGAGCCGTATTTGAAGAGCCGCGCCTCGCGCACCCAGAGGTCCATGATGCCGCCCTCGTTGACGAGGTCGTCGGCCGCGGATTGGATGAAGCAGGCATGCGGCTGCGGATGCTCGTAGGCGCTGTCGGAGGCGACCAGCGCGCCGCTCTGGAAGTCGACGTAGTAATGGCCCTGCGCCGGCCCGTCGATGCCATAGGCCCAATGGAGACCGGTATTGAACCATTGCGGCGAGTTGGGCGCCGCCATCTGGCGGCACAGCATCAGCCGCATCTCGTCGTAATAGGCGCGGGCGTCGTCCTCGCTGTCGAAATAGCCGCCCTTCCAGCCCCAATAGGTCCAGGTGCCGGCGAGCCGGTCGAACACCTGTTTGGCGCTCTTCTCCGAGCCATGGCGCTCCTTGGCCGGCAGCGCCTGCAGCGCCTGCTCGTCGGCCGTACGCCGCCACAGCCAGTCCGGCACATCCGCCTCGACGACCGGCATCAACTTCGCCGGCACGCCGGCCTTGCGGAAATATTTCTGGGCAAGGATGTCGCAGGCGACCTGGCTCCAGGCCGCAGGCACGTCGATGTCCGGCAAATGGAAGACGCGCGAGCCGTCGGGATTGCGAATCTCGCTGGTCGCGATACGGAACTCAACGCCGGAATAGGGATCCCGGCCTGCCTCGGTGAACCGTCGCTCTATGCGCATCCTAAACCCCCACCCCACCACAAGTTTCTTGCCACTTTCCCCGCGAGGTCACCGGCCCCTATATGTTGGGGGTGGCGCTAACCAAGAAGCTAGATGTTGGCGTAAAACACGGCGACCAGCAACAACATTTTGTGAGTGTCGGATTCGCCAATCAATCTATAGCGTTTTGCGTGCAAGGGATCGAGCGGGGGAATACCGGGAGATCAAGGCCGGTTTCGGCGGCTCGCGGCGCCGGGGCTGGCGCGCCTCTCCCCGGCGCCGGCAACGCCGGCCGGCGCTCTGGACGCGCCCGAAGGCAGGTGCCATAGTCGCGCCGGTTTTTTTCAGCAAGCACGGCGGCCGGACGTCGCTAGTCGCCGCGA
>JBKQTR010000397.1:0-7615 GCA_052143095.1 Allostellaceae bacterium | reverse complement strand
GCGGCGAGCGCAAAGCGGTGATGGCGGCGCTCGAGGAGCGGATCGAGACGGCGACCGAGCGGCTGGTGGCGGAGGCGGGCGGGGGAAAGATTCGCTAGCCCGCACGGCGCGGGCTCTCGCGCCCCGGATCAAGTCCGGGGCGCTGCCGCCCGCCGGCGACAACGCTTAGCGTTGCGCCGAGGTCTTGATCAGGCCGCCGTCACCGCCCTGCTGCAGATAGCGCTCCAGCCGCGCCACCATGGAAGGCGCGTCCCATTCGGCGGCGCCCTCGAGCGAGGCCAGGATACGGCCGTCGCGGTCGATCAGGAAGCTGGTCGGCAGGCCGCGGATGGCGAAGGCCTGCTGCGCCGCGCTGTCGGGGTCGAGATAGACGGCGAGACGCCGCAGCCCGAGCTTGTCGAGGAAAGGCTCGACGACATGGCCGGCGCCGCGGTCTTCGGAGATCGCCAGCACGCTCAGCCGGTCGCCGAGCTGCGCCTGCAGCCGGTCGAGCGACGGCATCTCGCGCACGCAGGGCCCGCACCAGGTGGCCCAGAGATTGACCAGGACGAAGCGGCCGCGGAAATCGGCGAGGCTCAGCGCCTTGCCGCCGCGGCTGGTGAAACTGAGCTCGGGCGCTGGCCGCGGCGGGTCGAGCGGGGTAAACTGGCCCAGCGCCGCTTCCTGCGGCGTACCGGTGTCGGGTTCGCTGCTCGCGATACTGCCGTGGTCGCGGCGCAAGGGGGCGCCCGGCCGATCGATGGCGGCCGGCAGGCCCGCCAGGCAGAGGACGACAAGCACGATGACCGCGCCGAGGGTTCTCATCCCGCCTCACCTCCCCGCTCCCGGCCGGCAGCCATGAGCCGGAAGCTGCCCGGTGCCGCCCCGGAGACTGAAGCCGCCCCGGCCGCGAATGCGGCGTGGGGGGGTCGCTTTGCCGGCGGTCCGGCGGAAATCATGCAACGCATCAACGTCTCGATCGATTTCGACAAGCGCCTCTACGCCCAGGACATCGCCGGCTCGCTCGCCCACTGCGCCATGCTGGTGCGGCGCAAGATCCTGACCGCCGAGGACGGTGAGGCCATCGCCCGCGGTCTAGCGCAAATCCGCGGCGAAATCGAGGCGGGAAGCTTTCCCTTCCGCGCCGAGCATGAGGACATCCACCTCAACATCGAGGCGCGGCTCGGCGAGCTCATCGGGCCCGCCGCCGGCAGGCTGCACACCGCGCGCTCGCGCAACGACCAAGTGGCGACCGATTTCCGTCTCTGGGTGCGCGACGCCACCGACCGGCTGGAGCGCCAGATGCAGGGGCTGCAGGCGGCGCTGATCGCCCAGGCGGAGCGCCATGCCGGCACCATCATGCCCGGCTTCACCCATCTCCAGGTGGCGCAGCCGGTGACCTTCGGCCACCATCTCCTGGCCTATGTCGAGATGCTCGGGCGCGACCGCTCGCGGCTCGCCGATTGCCGCGCCCGGCTCAATGAATCGCCGCTCGGCGCGGCGGCGCTGGCCGGGACCTCCTTCCCGATCGACCGCGACATGACGGCGGCGGCGCTGGGCTTCGACCGGCCGGCGGCCAACTCGCTCGACGCCGTCTCCGACCGCGACTTCGCGCTCGAGTTCCTGGCGGCGGCGGCGATCGCCGGCATGCATCTCTCGCGCTTTGCCGAGGAGGTGGTGATCTGGACCAGCGAGCCCTACCGCTTCATCCGCTTGAGCGACGCCTTCACCACCGGCAGCTCGATCATGCCGCAGAAGCGCAACCCCGACGCCGCCGAGCTGGTGCGCGCCAAGAGCGGCCGGCTGCTGGGGGCGCTCGCCGCGTTGCTGGCGGTGATGAAGGGGCTGCCGCTCGCCTACAGCAAGGACATGCAGGAGGATAAGGCGCCGGTGTTCGACGCGGCCGACACGCTCGAGCTGGCGCTTGCCGCCACCGCCGGCATGGTCGGCGATCTCGTGCCTGACGCTACGGCGATGCGCCGGGTCGCGGCCAGCGGCTTCAGCACCGCCACCGACCTCGCCGACTGGCTGGTGCGCGCGCTGGGCCTGCCCTTCCGCGAGGCGCATCACCTCACCGGCGCGCTGGTGGCGCGCGCCGAGGCGCAAGGCGTCGATCTCGCAGCATTGCCGCTCGGCGACATGCAACAGCTCGAGCCGCGCATCACCGCCGCCATCTTCGACGTGCTGACGGTGGAGAAATCGGTGGCGAGCCGCACCAGCTTCGGCGGCACCGCCCCGACCAATGTCGCCGCCGCCGCCGCGCAGGCGCGCAAGCGCTTTCTCTGAGAGAGGATGATGACCGCTCCCGCCCCGCCCGCCCGCCGGCGCCGCGCCGGCCTCGCCCTGGCGCTGCTGCTGCTGGCGTCGGCGATGCCGCTCGCCGCCTGTGGCAAGAAGGCCGAGCCCGGGCCGCCGCCGGGCACGCAGACCGTCTTTCCCCGCACCTATCCGCATGAGTGACAGCGACGAGGCGCCGGGCGCGCCCGATTTCGCCTATCGCGCGGGCGAGCTTTACGCCGAGGACGTGAAGCTGGCGCGCATCGCCGAGGCGGTCGGCACGCCCTTCTACTGCTATTCCAGCGCGGCGATCGAGCGGCGCTATCGCCGCTTTGCCGCCGCCTTCGCCGACCGCCCGGCGCGCATCTGCTACGCGGTCAAGGCGAACTCGAACCTCGCCGTGATCCGCCTACTGGCGCGGCTCGGCGCCGGCGCGGATGTGGTCTCCGAAGGCGAGCTGCGCCGCGCACTCGCCGCCGGCGTGCCGGGCGATCGCATCGTCTTCTCCGGCGTCGGCAAGACCGAGGCCGAGATCGCGGCCGCGCTCGAGGCCGGCGTGCACCAGATCAATGTCGAGTCCGAGCCGGAGCTCACCGCCGTGAGCGCGGTGGCGAGCGCCATGGGCAAGACCGTCCCGCTCGCCATCCGCATCAACCCCGACGTCGATGCGCATACCCATGCCAAGATCGCCACCGGCAAGAAGGAGAACAAGTTCGGCATCGATCTCGCCCAGGCGGCGGGCGCCTTCCGCCGCGCGGCGCAGCTGCCGGGCCTCACCGTCGCCGGTATCGCGCTCCATATCGGCTCGCAGCTCACCGATCTCGGCCCCTTCGAGCTCGCCTATCGCCGCGCCGTCGAGCTGATGCGCGGGCTCGCCGGCGAGGGGATCGCGCTCAGCCGCCTCGACCTCGGCGGCGGGCTTGGCATCCGCTATCGCCACGAGCGGGTGCCGGCGATCGAGGATTATGCCGAGATGGTGAAGCGGGTGACCGAGGGGCTCGACGCCGAGCTCGCCTTCGAGCCCGGCCGCTGGATGGTCGGCAATGCCGGGGCGCTGGTGGCGCGCGTGATCTACGTCAAGGACGGCGCGGCGCGGCGCTTCCTGATCCAGGATGCGGCGATGAACGACCTCATCCGCCCCGCCCTTTATGATGCCTGGCACGAGATCGTGCCGGTGCGCGAACCCGGGGCGGCGGCCGAGCGCCGGCCGATCGACGTCGTCGGGCCGGTCTGCGAGACCGGCGACGCCTTCGCCGCCCAGCGGCTGCTGCCGCCGATCGCCGCGGGCGAGCTGATCGCGCTGCTCTCCGCAGGAGCCTATGGCGCGGTGATGAGTTCGAGCTACAATACCCGCTTAACGGCGCCCGAGGTGCTGGTGCGCGGCGGCGATTTCGCCGTCATCCGCCCGCGACCGCGCTACGAGGAGCTCCTGTCGCAGGACAGGACGCCGGATTGGCTCGCCGAGCGTTGACGGCGAGAGGAGCAGGATGAGGGATAAACTGGAGCCGCCGCAACCCACGGTCGAGCCCCGCCGCCTTGCCGGGCGACTGTTCCTGGCCGGCGCTGCGCTGGCCTGGGAGCGGCTGTGGCCGGCGCTGTGGCCGGCGGTTGGCGTCGTCGGCGTCTTCCTGGCGCTGGCGCTGTTCGACCTGCCGGCGCTGCTGCCGGGCGTGTTGCACGCGGCGCTGCTCGCGGTTTTCGCGGCTGCCTTGGGCGCGGCGCTGGTGCCGGCGATCCGCCGCTTCCGGCTGCCCGGCCGCGATGCCGAGCGCCGGCGCGTCGAGCAGGCGAGCGGGCTCGCCCATCGCCCGCTCACCGCGCTCGAGGACCGGCTGAGCGCGCCCGGCGGGGACGCCGCCGCCGCCGCGCTGTGGCAGGCGCATCGCCGACGCATGGCGGCGCAGCTGCAGGCGCTGCGCGTCGGCTGGCCGGCGGCGGGGCTGGTGCGGCGCGATCCCTTCGCGCTGCGCGCGGCGCTGGCGCTGGTGCTGCTGCTGGCGGCGGTCGATGCCGGCCAGGACTGGTCGCAACGCCTGGCGCGCGCGCTCAGCCCAGGCTTCGCGCCCGGCGTCGCCGCGGCGCAGGCGAGCCTCGATATCTGGGTGACGCCGCCCGACTATACCGGCCTGCCGCCGCAATTCCTGCCGGCGACCGCCCCCGACAAGCCGATCGCCGTGCCCAGCGGCAGCACGGTGCTGGCGCAGGTGCAGAGCAGCGGCAGCCCGCCGCGGCTGCGGATCGACGACACATCGGCCGAATTCAGCCGCGTCGACGAGCACAATTTCAAAGGCAGCGCGACGCTGACCACCGGCCATAAGCTCGCCGTCGAAGCGGACGGCCACACGCTGGGCGCCTGGCCGATCGCCATCGTGCCGGACCTGCCGCCGCATATCGACTTCGCCAAGCCGCCGCAACATACCCAGCGCGCCGTGCTGCGGCTCGAATACCAGGCGAGCGACGATTACGGCGTCGAATCCGCCAAGGCGATCATCGCCCGGCCCGGCGACAGCAGCGGGCCCATCGTCCTGGAGCTGCCGCTGCCGGGCCAGCATCTGCGGCAGGCCCATGATGCGAGCTTCCACGACCTCACCGCCCATCCCTGGGCCGGGCTGCCGGTCGACATCCATCTCGAGGCCTTGGACGCGCTCGGCCAGGCCGGCGAGAGCGACACCCTGCGCATCACCCTGCCCGAGCGCGTCTTCCATCATCCGGTGGCGCGCGCCATCATCGAGCAGAGGAAGCAGCTCACGCTCGATCCGACGCAGCGCGAGATCGTCGCCGAGACGCTCTCCGACCTGTCGTTGCGGCCGCGGCTCTTCAATGACGACACGGTGGTGTTCCTGGCGCTGCGCACGGCGCAGGCCCGCCTCATCCTCGACAAGACCGCAGCGGCCGTCCCGGCGGTGCAGCAATTGCTGTGGGAGACCGCGGTGCGCATCGAGGATGGTCGCACCCCGCTCGTCCAGCGCGACTTGCGCGACGCGATGAAGGCGCTGCAGGACGCGCTGGCGCGGAACGCGCCCGACGCCGAGATCCAAAAGCTCATGCAGGATCTGCAGCAGGCGATCGACCGCTATCTGCAGGCGCTGGCGCAGAACATGCAACAGCAGCAGAACCAGGACCAGCAGCCGACCGACCCCTCGCGCATGCTGAGCCAGCAGGACCTGCAGCGCATGCTCGACCGCGCGCGCGAGCTGGCGCGCACCGGCTCGCGGGACGCCGCGCGCGACCTGCTGTCGCAGCTCCAGGAGATGCTGGAGAATCTGCGCATGGCGCGGCCCGGCCAGATGCGCGGCGGGCAGGGCGAGGCGATGCGTAAGATGCAGGATATGATGCGCCGCCAGCAGCAGCTTCTCGACAAGAGCTTCCGCCAGTCACGCCAGGGCCAGCAGGGGCAGGCGGGACGCGACGGCCAGCCGCAGCCCGGACGCAATGGGCAGCCGCAGGCGGGACGCAACGGCCAGCCGCAGGCGGGCGACCAGGACGGCGACATGGCCGGCGACCAGGAGGCGCTGCGGCGCCAGCTCGGCGAGATGATGCGCCAGCTCGGCGAGCAATCCGGCGACATCCCGCAATCGCTGGGCCGCGCCGAGCGCGCCATGCGCGGCGCCGCCGATGCGCTGCAGCACGGCCAGCCCGGCGAGGCGATCACGCCGCAGACCGAGGCGCTCGACCAGCTGCAGGAGGCGGCGCGCAGCATGGCCGAGCAGATGATGGGGCAGACCGGCGACGGCCGGCCCGACGGGTCCGATCCCGGCGACCGCGACGGGCTGCACCAGGCGGAGCGCGATCCCTTCGGCCGCCTGAGCCCGCAGGATCACGCCAATGGCGGCATCGATGACGGCGGCCAGCTGCGCCTGGGCGATCCCGGCGGCAATTACGCGGTCGAGAAGGCGAAGGGCATCCTCGAGGAGCTGCGCCGCCGGGCGGGCGAGCGCAGCCGGCCCGAGATCGAGCGGGACTATATCGATCGCCTGCTGAAGCAGTTCTGACGATCGCCCTTCGCCGCCGTTAGCCAGGCAGCTGTTGCGGAGGTCGCCATGAAGGTCGGTGTCATCGGCGCAGGCGCGGTCGGCGCGGCCTGCGTCTTTGCCCTCGTGATGCGCGCGGCGGCTCGCGAGATCGTGCTCATCGATCGCGTGCGCGCCCGCGCCAAGGCGGTCGCCGCCGACATGCGCTACGGCACGCCGCTTGGCAGCCGCGTCGACCTGGCGGATGGCGACTACCCCGAGCTTGCCGGCGCGGCCGTGGTGATGATCACCGCCGGCGTCAACGAGAAGACCGGCGGCGCCACCGACCGCAGCGACCCGGCCGGGCGGCTGCGGCTGCTCGATACCAATGCCGGGATCTACCGCGACATCGTTCCCAGGATTATCGCCGCCGCACCGGGGGCGGTGATCCTCGTCATCACCGATCCGCCGGACCCGCTCGCCGATCTCGCGCGCGCGCTCGCCGGCCATGGCCGGATTCTCAGCACCGGGACCTATCTCGACAGCTTGCGCTTGCGCGTTCATCTCGGCCAGGCGCTCGGCGTCGACGCGGCCTCGGTCGAGGCGCAGGTGCTGGGCGAGCACGGCACCTCCGAGGTGTTCATCTGGTCGGGCGTGCGCATCGCCGGCGTGCCGCTCGCCGATGTGCTCGCCCAGCGCGGCCTGGCGCTGGAGCAATGGCGCGCGCGGCTCGAGCGCGAGGTGCGCTACGCCAACATCGCCATCATCGAAGGCAACAACGCCAGCCAGTACGGCATCGGCATGGTCTCGGCGCGCATCGCCGAGATGGTCCTGCGCGATGAGCAGGCGGCGATCCCGATCGGCTGCTACAGCGAGCGCTACGGCGTCACCCTCTCGCTGCCGGCCATCCTCGGGCGCGAGGGCGTCAAGGAGATCCTGCCGCACCACCTCTCGCCGGAAGAGGAAGCGGCGCTGCAGCAGAGCGCCGACACGCTGCGCCGGGCGGTGGAGCGGGTCCGCTGAGGCGCCGGTGGGCGTTCGCGCTGGATCAACTCAGTGCGTCCTTCGACTGCTCGCTACGCTCGCGCTCAGGATGAGGCGATTTTCTTTGTGCCATCAATAACTTTCCTCATCCTGAGCTGGCGCGCGCAGCGCGCATGTCGAAGGACGCACCGGCATCAATGCAGCGGGCCACGCTCTAGCGCGGCGGGACCTGCGGCCAGGCCGCGCGGTGCGGGCTTTCGCGCCCCGGATCAAGTCCGGGGCGCTGGCGCCCGCCGGCGACGACGCTACGCGTCGCGCCGCAATTCTTCCTCGACCACGGCGCAGATCTGCTCCAGCGTGAACGGCTTGGCGATGACGCGGTGGATCAGCGCCTCGAGATTGTGCGCGCGCTGGCGCTCGCTGGC
>JBKQTR010000396.1:0-4928 GCA_052143095.1 Allostellaceae bacterium | reverse complement strand
TTCGCGAGTGGGGCTACACGGTCTGCACGATCCACGGCGGCATCGCGCCCGCGGACCGCAAGAAGATCCAGCAGGACTTCCGCCTGAACAAGCAGATCTGCATCGCGACCGAAGCAGCCGGGGAGGGAATCAACCTCCAGTTCTGCCACCTGATGGTCAACTACGACCTGCCTTGGAACCCGGTGCGGCTCGAGCAGCGGATGGGCCGGGTGCACCGGATCGGCCAGGAGCACGACTGCTACATCTTCAACTTCTGCGCCACTAACACGGTCGAGGGGCAACTGCTCGAACGGCTGCACGCCAAGCTGGAGACGATGAAGACCGCGCTGCAAGGGCGCGTATACGACGTCATCGGCGACCTGCTCACCCTCAACGGCATCGACTTCGAGCGGCTGGTCAAGGACACCCTGCTCAACCCCGCCCGGATTGACGCCGCCAAGGCGCAGATCAACCGCATGACCGCCGAGAAGTACCAGCAGTACCAGCAGGCCACCGGCATCGCGCTGGCCAGGCGCCACGTCGACATGGAGTGGGTGCGCGAGCGTGACTTCACCAGCGAGGAGCGGCGGCTCATGCCGGAGTACGTCGAGGCGTACTTCCTCGACGCGGCCGAACAGGTCCGGCTGCGGGTGGAACGCCGCGGCGACACCCTGCTGCGGATCGAGCACGTCCCGCTCGCCTTGCGCAGCGACGACCTGACCAGCGTCACCCGGCTCGGCCGGCCGGACGGCGAGTACCGCAAGCTGACCTTCCGCAAGGAGCAGCGGGAACGAGCCGAACACGGCGACGCGGTCCTCTGCTCGCCCGGGCACCCGCTGTTCGCGGCGGTCGCCGAGTCCCTTGACCGCGAGCTCGAGGCTCGCGGCGTGCCGCAGTCCGCCGCCGTCTTCGTCGACCCGGCGACCACCGAGCCCTACAACATGCACCTGTTCAGCTACGAAGTGGTGGGTGAGGACCAGCGCGGACGCCCCGAGCCGGCCTACGCCGAGGTCGTCGCCGTGGTGGAGGATCGCGACGAGCTGCACCGAGCGCCGGCGGACGTGCTGCACACCCTCACCCCCGCCGCCAGCCGGCAGGCTGATCCGCCCGACCCGGATGCCGTGAAGGCGGCGGAGAACTGGGTGCGCGTCAACATCCAGATGCCCCGGAGCAGCGCCGAGCGGGCGGCGCGCCTGGAACAGGCCGACGTGCGGCGCACGTACCTCGAGGAGGCCATGGCGGTCCAGCGGCGCAGGCTGGAGGATCGCTGGTCGGAATATGACGCCAAGGTCGCCAAGGGCGAGGAGTCGTACCGGCTGCTTCGCGATACCGCGCTGAACAGGCTCAAGGAGCTCGAGCACCGGCAGAAGGCGAAGCTGGACGGCTTCGCCCGGCTCGGCGTCGTCCGCACCGGCAAGGTCACCTATCTGGGGACCGCCTGCATCGTCCCTGCGGCGCAGGCCGAGGTCCCGGACCATGAGATCTGGCGGCCTAGCAAGGAGGTCGAGGACGCGGCCATGGCACTCGCCATGCGGTTCGAGCGCGACGACGGCTGGACCCCGGCCGACGTGTCTGCGGCGCATGACGGCTCCGGCTTCGACATCCGCTCGATCCGGCGCCCGCCCGGCGGTGATATCGAGGTCCGCCGGATCGAGGTGAAGGGACGCAGCACCGCTACGGGCGACGTCGGGCTCTACCGGACCGAGTGGTATGCCGCGGAGCGCTGGGGCCCCGGATTCTGGCTGTACATCGTCTACCAGGCCACCACCGATCATCCCCGGCTCGTCCGCATCCAGGACCCGTTCCGCACCTTGCGCAACGTCGCTGAGATCAGCCAGATCACCGGCTACCGCGTGCCCGCCGCCAGCATCGAGGAACGCGCGTGATTGCTGTGGACAAGCCTGTGCAAACTAGTAAGCGTCTCATCGAGGACGCCATCCCCATCAGTGTGATCAGCCGAACCAGCGCGAGCGAGAAGGTTGGCGGGCGGCTCGGCCACCCCGCGTCACTGCACCTGTGGTGGGCTAGGCGCCCGCTCGCCGCGTCGCGGGCCGCGGTCTACGCCGCGCTGGTGCCAGCGGACGGACACCAGCGCAACACCGCGGAGCTGGCGGACTTCTTTGACTCGCTCTGCCGCTGGGGCGGCCCGCAGGCGGCGATCCGCAAGGCGCGAGAGGAAGTACTCGCCGCCAATGGGGGCCAGCCACCCAAAGTGGTCGACCTGTTCGCAGGCGGCGGGGCGATCCCGCTCGAAGCCGCCCGGCTCGGCTGCGAGGTCACCGCGAACGAACTCAACCCCGTCGCGCATCTGATCGAGCGGATGATGCTCGAGTACCCTCAGGCCCACCCCGGACTCGCCGAGGACGTTCGCGGCTGGGGCAAGGTCTGGATCGACCATGCCTGGGACAAGCTCGCCGACATGTATCCGCTAGTCCCGGTCGCTGGCCAGGGTGACAAAGATGACCTATTCGGTGATTCGGCGGGCGGAAGGACGCCGCTCGCATACCTGTGGACCCGCACTGTCCGCTGCCCAAACCCTGCGCTGGCAGAGCATCGCGTCGACCTCGTTCGTCAGACCTGGCTGGGCAAGAAGAAGGGCCGAATGGTCGCCCTCAAGCCCATCGTCGACCGTGAGGCACTGACGGTTAGCTATCAGGTCGTGGAAGCACCGACGGCCGATGCACTCGGATTTGACCCGGCCGCCGGCTCCTCGCGAGGGAGAGCCACCTGCCGAATCTGCGGGGCCGCCGTCACCGCCGACTACGTCAAGGCCGAGGGCCGCGCTAGTCGCATAGGCGTCAGCCCGCTCGCGGCGGTCGTGCTCAGCAACTCAATGCGCGGTCGCGAGTACCTGCCGGTCGGCAGCTTCGCTCTGCCTGACCAAGCGCAATGCATCGCTCGACTCGCCGAACTCGCGGTGGAACCACCCGACGAGCTACTACCGGTTGGAGATACGAAGAACTTCTGGGTGGTCGAGTACGGGCTCACCCACTACCGGGACCTATTCACCCCGCGTCAGCTGCTGACTCTCTGCACGCTCGCGTCCAGCGTGCGCGACGTCTTCGAGCAGATGCGTTCCGAAGCCGTTGACGAGGGCCGGGCTGCCGCCATCGCGACTGCCCTAGCGCTCGTCATCGACAAGGTCGGTGATCACAACAGCATGCTGTGCAGGTGGATCAGCGCCGCAAGCGCGGAGAAGATGGCCAACACCTTCGCGCGGCAGGCGCTGCCGATGGTGTGGGATTTTGCCGAGGCCAACCCATTCGGCAGCTCATCGGGCGATGTACGCAAGTACCTGAAAGAGACTGCCGACCTGATCGAAACCCTAGCCGTCGGCCGGCCTGCGCGATGCGTCCGGGGATCCGCAGTGAGCTTGCCGCTCGCAGACGAGAGCCAGGATGCCGTCATCACGGACCCGCCGTACTACGACAACATCTCCTATGCTGACCTGTCGGACTTCTTCTACGTGTGGCTCAAACGCAGCGTCGGTTTCCTCTACCCGGACCACCTCGGCGGCCAGCTGACCCCGAAGCGCAACGAAGCCGTCGTCGCTCCGTACCGGCATCACGGGCGCAAGGACGAGGCCCGCGTCTTCTACGAACAGATGATGGCCGGCGCGTTCGCCGAGGCGCACCGGGTGCTCAAGCCTGGTGCGCCGCTGGTTTGCATCTACGCGCACAAGACCACTCTCGGCTGGGCCACCCTGGTGGACGCCCTTCGCGCCGCCGGATTCACGATCACCGAAGCGTGGCCGCTCGACACGGAGATGCCGGAGCGGTCGGTGGGCCAGGGCACCGCAAGCCTCGCATCGTCGATCTTCCTGGTCGCGCGAAAGCGCGATGTCAACGCAGGTGTGGGTAGCGAGGCCGATGTTATGGTCGAACTCGACCGGATCATTGCCGAGCGGCTTGAGCGGCTCCAACAGTCCGGCGTGAGCGGCTCCGATCTCGTCATCGCTACAGTCGGCGCGGGACTGCACGCGTTGACTCGGTACGTGCGGGTCGAGCAGGACAACGGCGAGCCGCTCCCCGCCGAGCGCTTCCTGACCGTGGTTCAGGGCAGGGTTCTGGACGCGATCTTCGGTGCACTCACCAGCGCCGACCCTGTCACGCGCTACTACCTAGCAGCCCAGTTCTCGTACGGGTATCTAGCGGTGCCCTTCGATGAAGCCAACAACCTGGCCCGTATGACGGGCGCCGACCTGGACAGCCCGAAAGGCCTAACGGGCGGCCACAACCCGTTGGTGCTCAAGAAGGGGTCGACGGTCTCTCTCCGGGACTTCGAGGACCGCGGCCACGATCCCGAGTTGGGGCTGCCCGTCGAGGGAAAGGGCCAGCCAGCTCTTCTGGATGTCGCCCACGGCGTGCTGTGGCGGGCCGAGCACCGGCCATCAGAGTTGCGTGCCTACTTGTTGCAGGCCCGGCCCGACAGCGAGCTACTGCGTCAGATCATTCAGGCCCTCGCGGGCAAGGCGCTGCGCGGCGCGAGCGACGGCGCGAAGTCGCGGGAGGCCGCCGCTGCCGAGCGCCTGCTGGTCTCCTGGCGGCGATTCGTCGAGAACAGCCTCTTCGGGTCATGAAGCAGATCACATGGACTCCGGCGCCATCGACAACAGCATGCGTGAGCCCTTGTCGGCGTACGGCCCAAAAACGAATCGAATCGATTAGCAATCAACCTCGTCCGGAGCCTTCGCATGAGTAACGGCGCATACCGTCTCGCCCCCTGGACCACCGTTGCCCGCCCGCACGAGGATGTGACCCGCGGTGCGCTCGACATGGGCACCTACGCAGCCAACCTCGCCGGGGTATTCCGCCGACGGCCTGGCGTGCCCGACGTCTATACACGACCCGGCACGTTCTTCGCTGCCACCTACCTGACCGCCGCGCTACGCGCGCTGCTGCAGGATGTGCTCCGCGTCCTTGGTGGTGGGCCCGGAGACCGTGTACTGC
>JBKQTR010000395.1:0-4494 GCA_052143095.1 Allostellaceae bacterium | reverse complement strand
CGAGCGCCGGCCCCATCTTGCGCGTGATCATCGCCGCCGGGAAATACCACGGCGTGATCGCCGCGCAGACACCGATCGGCTGCTTCAGCACGACGATGCGCTTGTCGCGCATGTGGCCGGGGATGGTGTCGCCGTAGACGCGCTTGCCCTCCTCGCCGAACCATTCGATGAAGGCGGCGGCATAGGCGATCTCGCCGCGCGATTCCGCCAGTGGCTTGCCCTGCTCGGCGGTCATGAGCTGCGCCAGATCCTCCTGGTTCGCGAGCATGAGATCGTAGAGCTTGCGCAGCACCGCAGCGCGCTCCTTGCCGGTGCGCTGGCGCCACTCCGGCAAGGCGCGCTCGGCCGCCTCGATCGCCGCGCGGGTCTCGTCGGCGCCCATCTTCGGCACATGGCCGAGGATGGTGTTGTCGGCGGGGTTGTTGACCGGGATCGTCTCGCGATTGCCGGCGTCGACCCATTTCCCGTCGATATAGCATTGCTGGCGGAAGAGCTTGGCGTCCTTGAGCTGCATGGCGGGCCTCCGGTTCCGGTGTTGTCGGCGACTATACCATGCCAATGCCCTCTTCGGCGTACCGTCCGCGCCCGCCGCTCGTTGCGTCGCCGCGGCGGCGGGCCTACCATTCGCGCCCGAGCGAGACCACTCACGGGCGCCGCCCGAGCGAGGATGCGATGAGCACGATGGTGAAATCGGCAGAGAGCGCGCGCAAGCCCGTCACCCCGGCCAAGCCGCCCGCCTATCTCTCCGGCTTCGGCAACGAGCATGCCAGCGAGGCGATCGCCGGCGCGCTGCCGCAAGGCCGCAATTCGCCGCAGCGCCCGCCGCTCGGGCTTTACGCCGAGCAGATCAGCGGCACCGCCTTCACCGCGCCCCGAGGGCAGAACCGCCGCAGCTGGCTCTATCGCGTCCGCCCCTCGGCAATGCACGCCGCCTACCACCGCATCGACAACCGGCTGCTGCGCAGCGCGCCGTTCAGCGACGTCGAGGCGCCGCCCAACCGGCTGCGCTGGAACCCGCTGCCGCTGCCCGACGCGCCCGCCGATTTCGTCGACGGGCTCGTCACCATGGCCGGCAACGGCGATGTCAGCGCGCGCAGCGGCACCGCCATCCACCTCTATCTCGCGAACCGCTCGATGACCGAGCGCTATTTCAGCAACGCCGACGGCGAGATGCTTCTGGTGCCGCAGCACGGGCGCCTGGCGCTTCACACCGAGCTCGGCCTGCTCGAGCTCTCGCCGGGCGAGATCGCGCTGGTGCCGCGCGGCCTCAAATTCCGCGTCTCGCTCCCCGACGGTGCCGCGCGCGGCTATGCCTGCGAGAATTACGGCGCGCATTTCCGCCTGCCCGAGCTCGGCCCGCTCGGCGCTAACGGTCTCGCCAATGCGCGCGACTTCCTCGCCCCCGCCGCCGCGTTCGAGGATCTGGACGCGCGCGTCGAGGTGGTGACGAAGTTCGAAGGCAATCTCTGGGCGGCCGAGTTCGATCACTCGCCGCTCGACGTCGTCGCCTGGCACGGTACCTACGCGCCCTGCAAATACGATCTGGCGCGCTTCAACGCGATGGGCACGGTGAGCTTCGACCATCCCGACCCGTCGATCTATACCGTGCTGACCTCGCCCAGCGAGACCGCCGGCACGGCCAACATCGATTTCGTCATCTTTCCGCCGCGCTGGCTCGTCGCCGAGGACACCTTCCGCCCGCCCTGGTTCCACCGCAACGTCATGAGCGAGTTCATGGGCCTCGTCCACGGCGTCTACGATGCCAAGGCCGAAGGCTTCCTGCCCGGCGGCGCCAGCTTGCACAACTGCATGAGCGGGCACGGGCCCGACGCAGCGACCTTCGAGAAGGCAAGCGAGGCGGCGCTGACGCCGCATAAGATCGACAATACGCTCGCCTTCATGTTCGAGACCAGGCTGGTCTGCCGGCCGACGCGGTTCGCGCTCGAGACGCCGGCGCTGCAGCGCGACTACGACGCCTGCTGGCAGGGCTTCCGCAAACTCTTCAGGAGCTGACGCCGCGGCTGCGGGCGAGGCGCCGCGCGGCTGCGGCCGCTGCGCGATGGGCTCATCGACGGCACGGCCGCAGAATAGGCTGATCGCGCAAAGCGACAAATCGGAGGAAACGCCATGATGCCCACGAGGCGCGCCGTCTTGACCGGCGCGAGCACCGTCGTTGCGCTGGCCGCGGCGACGCCGCCGGCCGAGGCGCGCTGGGAGCCGTCGGAGAGCTATCCCGATCCCGCCATCGAGATCCTCGATCCCGGCTTCGCCAGATACCGCGTCTTCAACGCCGCGGTCGAGCGTCTGGGCACCGGCTCCCGCTGGAGCGAGGGTCCGGCCTGGTTCGGCGATGGACGCTATCTGCTGTGGAGCGACATCCCCAACAACCGGATCCTGAAATACGAGGAGGAGACCGGCGCCGTCAGCGTTTTCCGCAAGCCCTCGAACAATGCCAACGGCAATACGCGCGATCGTCAGGGTCGGCTCGTCACCTGCGAGCATAGCGGCCGGCGCGTGACGCGCACCGAGTATGACGGCGGGATCACCGTGCTCGTCGACCAGTTCGACGGCAAGCCGCTCAACTCGCCCAACGACGTCGTCGTCAAATCCGACGGCTCGATCTGGTTCACCGATCCGCCGTTCGGTATCGCCGGCAATTATGAAGGCAATCAGGCGGCGGCGCAGCTTCACCCCAACGTCTACCGCCTCGATCCCGCGACCGGCAAGGCGACGGTCGTGGTCGACGACCTCAACGGACCCAACGGCATCTGCTTCACGCCCGACGAGAGCAAGGTCTATATCGTCGACTCCCGCGCGACGCCCAACCCGATCATCCGCGTCTACGACGTGACGGCAGATGGCACCAGGCTGGCCAATGGCCGGTTGTTTTTCGATGGCGGCGCCGGCACCTCGCCCGACGGTTTCCGCTGCGACGTCGACGGCAACCTCTGGTGCGGCTGGGGCACCGGCCAAGGCAAGGACGGCGTTATCGTGCTCTCGCCCGCCGGCAAGCAGATCGGCCGCATCGCGCTGCCCGAGCGCTGCGCCAATCTCTGCTTCGGCGGTCTGAAGCGCAACCGGCTGTTCATGGCGGCGAGCCAGTCGCTCTACGCGCTTTACGTCAGCACGCAGGGCGTGTCGTATTTCTAAGGGCGATGCGGGCGACGCCTCACGCCGCCGCCGAGAGCTTGCGGTAGTCGAAACCGCCCTCGATCGTCGGCTTGATCACGGCGAAATAGGGCGAGACGTCGAAATCGCGCGGGGTGAAGAGTCCGTGCCGCTCGATGTGGCGGATTTCGCTCGCCACGTAGGGTGCCATCCGATAGGGCTTGCCCGCCGCCGCCGCATGATCCTCGGGGAGCGCCGGCAGGATGGGATAGCCGATCGACTGAAAGGTCCCGGCGATCATGGTCGAGCAGATGGCGCGCGTGGGATCGCCGCTCGCCAGCGCCAGCATGCGCCGGCGCACCGAGACGGGGACCGGCGGGTAGGGGAAGAGATAGCGCAGGAGATCGATGATCTGGCGGACATCGTATTGCTTGCCGAGACTGCGCACGGCGCCGTCGATGACCTTGCGCCGATCAGCCGCGGTGAGACGCACCGGGCGGCAGATGCGCGTGTTGAAGCGCGCGTAGTCCGAGAGCGGCGAGGCGGTGACGCCGTCTTTGGCGGTGGCCTCGATCAATACCAGCGGCTCGCCTGCGGCGTTGCGGCCGAGCTCGTCGGCCCCGATATAAAGCGCGGCATGCGACCAGGTCGATTGCGTCAGGTATTTGATGATCACGCTGAGGCGCGTGTTGCCCTCGATCAGCAGCACATCGCCGGGCTCGAGGCAGCGTGCCAGCAATTCCGGGGCGGGGGCGAAGAACGGCTCGTAATCAGCGATCGGCTGGGCGAGATAGTCGAGAATGCGCCGGCCGATGGCCGCCAGGGGGCTGTGGAACATGCGGTGAGGGTCCGTGTTCGAGGCGGGCGGACCATAGCCTGCCGGCGCGTCGGGAGGGAAGAATCCCGGTCCGGCGCCGCCGGCCGCCGCGACGGCGACTTCACGTGCGACTTGCATTTTTGGCCAAAAAGCACCATTTTATGCTTATCAGTCTCTGCTTCGGCACTTGCCGTATCGTCCCTCGGGGCGTTCCTTCAAGATCTGATGAGGCCGACACTGCATCGCACCATGCGAGGGCGCGTGGGGCGTTTTTATAATCTAACGGAGGCCGACATGGCTCTTGGTACAGTGAAATGGTTCAACGCGCAGAAGGGGTTCGGCTTCATTCAGCCGGCCGATGGCGGCAAGGACGTTTTCGTTCATATCTCGGCAGTTGAGCGCGCCGGGCTTGCCCCGCTGCAGGAGGGCCAGAAGGTCCGCTTCGAGGTAGTCACCGAGCGCGGCAAGCAGGCTGCGGCCAATCTCGCATTGGCGGACTAAGTACCGAGGTACCGGCGTCCACCCGGCGGCTCTCGAAAGGGGGCCGCCGGGCGGCGCTTGCACGAATG
>JBKQTR010000394.1:0-4679 GCA_052143095.1 Allostellaceae bacterium | reverse complement strand
CTTCGAGACGCCCGCTTCGCGGGCTCCTCAGGATGAGGCGAGATTGGATCGGGCATCGTCGTCCGGTGCCACGCTCACTGCTTCCTCATCCTGAGGAGCGGCGCGTAGCGCCGCGTCTCGAAGGACGCACGATGCCCATGCCGCGAAAAAACGTCCTAAAGAAAATTGTTCGGCCAGATGATGCTGCGCCACATATGCGCGACGGGCGAGCCGTCGAAGCCGAGGCCGTCCTCGGGCTGTTTGAAGTGGCGGCCGATGATGTCGGTGAAATCGTCGAGCGCGACCACCACCTGGGGATCGAAGGCGTAGACGTCGTTGAGCGTGATCAGCCGCGCCGACATGTACCAGCGATGCGCCCGCGCTTCGCGATAGGCCTGGTGGATATAGGGTGGCAGCTCGTAATCCGGGCCGAAATAGCGCAGATAGGCCTCGGGATAGCCGTAGCCGACGCTGTCATCGGCGAAGAAGCGCAGCGCCTGGTGATAGCGCACCGCCCAGCTCACCTCCTCGGCGACATAGGGGCCGATGAGCTGCGCCCCCCAATAGCCGTGATCGCAGCCGATGAGGCCGGCGACGGCGACGTCGTGCAGCAGGCAGGCGAGCACGAGCTTCTCCTCGAGCCCGGCCTTGAGCGCGAGGCTGGCGCTTTGCAGCAAATGGTTGACGGCGCGGGGATGGAAGCGCAGGCGGAAGAAGTCCATGAGCGTCGGCCGCTCCGGCATGCGCGCCAGCGCCGGGTTGTCGCCCATCATCAGCACGGTGTCGGGGTCGAGACGCTGCAACAGCTCGACGCGGCTGTGAAAACCCGGCGTCCCCATGGTGGCGATGGCGGAAGGAAAGATCAGGCGCCGCCGATCGCCCTGGCTGTGGCTCTCCTTGGCGACGGTCCCTAAGGCTTCATCGGGCATGGCATATCCCCCCGGCTCCCATGATCGGCGCGCCGGCAGCACCTGTCCAGCGTAGCATTTCCAAGCAATTGCTCGTGACGGCTGGCATCGATGGCCGTCGATTGCCACGGCGGCGCGGAGAACACGCAGAAGAAAAGCTGAGTCTTTCTCGTGGCGATGAGCGATGGATTAGGCCAGCAGCACGAGCGAGCCCATGGTGCGGCGCGCCTCGAGCGCGTCATGGGCGGCGCCGGCGGCGGCGAGCGGGAAGCGCTGGCCGATGGTCACCTTGAGCACGCCGCGCTCGACCAGGGCGAAGACGCTCGCCGCCATCTCGCTGAGCCGCGCCGGCTCGGCGGTGTAATGGAACAGCACCGGCCGCGACAGCCGCAGCGACTTCGCCGCCTGGCGGTGCGGATCGAGCGGCGGCAACGGCCCGCTGGCATGGCCGAGCGAGACCCAATGGCCGGTCATCGCCAGCGCCTCGTAGGTCTCCTCCGCCGCCGCGGCGCCGAGGCCGTCGAAGACGACGTCGACGCCGCGCCCCGAGGTCGACGCCTTGACCGCGGCGGCGAAGCGGTAGTCGCGCGACACCAGCGGCAGGTCGCAGCCATTGTCGCGGGCGAGCCGCGCCTTCTCCTCGCTGCTCACCGTGCCGATGACGCGCGCGCCGAGATGGTGTGCCCATTGGCAGAGCAGCAGACCGACGCCGCCGGCGGCAGCATGGACCAGCACGGTCTCGCCGGCTCTGAGCGAATGGGTGCGGTGCAACAGATATTCCGCCGTCAGCCCCTTGAACAGCACCGCGGCGGCGGTCTCGGCGGAAACGCCCGCCGGCACCGCGACGAGCTGATCGGCGGGCAGCGTGCGCAGGCTCGCATAGGCGCCGGGCACGCCATAGGCATAGGCGACGGTGTCGCCGGGGAGCAGATGGTGGATGTCGGGCCCGACCTCCAGCACCGTGCCCGCCGCCTCCATCCCCAGCACCGCCGGCGGGGTCACCATGCGGTACTCGCCGCGGCGGATATAGACGTCGATGAAATTGACGCCGATGGCGCTCTGGCGCAGGCGCACCTCGCCGGGGCCGGGTGCCGCCACCGTGATGTTCTGGTAGGAGAGACGGTCGCTGCCGCCGAAATCGGTGAGCACCACCCCCTGCCCGGTCATCTCGCCGGCGGGCGCCAGGGCGGCAGACGGCGCGCGTCGCGGCGCACGCTCGCCGCGCTCGCTGAGATAGCGGCGCAACCCGTCGAAGCCCGCCTCGTAGACGCCGCGCCCGACCATGTCGGCGAGCTCCTGCTCGCGCCCCGGCGGCGTCTCGAAGGTGGACTGCCAATGCCAGAAGGTGCGGTCGCCGTCGGTGACGCGCTTCAAGCTGACGGTGGCGACGTAGCGGCGCAACGGCACGGTGGCGTCGAGGATGCAATATGTCGAGACGAAGGCCTCGTCGGAGAGCGCGATCAGCTGCTCGCGGATATGCGCGCCGTCGCGCAAATGGAAGTTGCGGACGCAGCCGACCTGGTCGGCGCCCTCGCCGCCCTCGATATGCGAGTCCGCCACCGCGGGATGCCAGGCATCGTGGCTGTTGAAATCGCGCAGCACCGCCCAGACGCGCTCGATCGGCGCGTCGATGATGGCCGAGCGCGTGACCCGCTGCATCGCCTCAGCGCCGGCCGAAATAGCTCTTGAGCGCGGTGAAGCCCGCCTGGAACACGCCCTGGCCGATCTCCTCGGCAAGCTGGCGCTCGCGCGCCGGCGGCGCGTCGAACTCGGCCGACCATTCGGCAAAGGCGCGGCCGCCATCGGTGACCGGAGTGAGCTTCAGCGTCGCGATGTAGTTCTCGACCCCCATCGGCGATTCCAGGATCGAGTAGCCGCATTGATACTCGTAATCCGACAGCGCCAGGAGCTGCTCACGGATGACGCCGCCGTCGCGCAGGCGGAAGTTGCGGATGCAGCCGACGCGGTCGGCGGGCCAGTTGCTCTCGATGCGCGATTCGGCGATCCCCGGATGCCATTTCGGCAGGCCGTTGAAGTCGCGGATCAGCGACCAGACCGCCTCCGCCGAGGCGTCGATCACGCTCGAGACATAGACGCGGATCACGAGCCCTCTCCCTCGGGCTTCGTCGGTTTCTTCGGGCCGCCGAGCATGCCCGAGGCGATCTGTCCGATCTTGCCCGGCTCGATGCCGATCTCGCGCAGCATCTCGTCGACGAGCGGCGCCTGGGCGCGAAAGCGCAGCGCCGAGTTCACCACCTGATCGGCGAAGCCGCCGCCGTGATCGGGTCCGGCGGCGCCGTTGCCGCCGCCGCCGAGACCTTCGACATGCAGGATCTTGATGCCCTCGATGCGCTCCAGCGGCTTCACCTGCTCGCGGATGATGGCGTCGAGCTTCTCGATCAGCTTGAGGCGGGCCGCCGAGCCGCGCGCCTCGATGGTCAGCACGTTCTGCGCCTCGTTCATCAGCCGCACGCCCTCGGCCTCGACCTCGTGGTAGAGCCGGTGGGCGAGCGCGCGGATCTTCTCGGCATCGGCTTCCGCCTCGGCCTGGGCGCGCAGCGCCAGCCCGCGATCGGCCGCCGCCAGCTTCTCGGCCTCGGCGGCGACCTGGAGGCGGAGAGCGTCGCGCTCCGCCTCCTGCGCCGCGCCGATGAGCTCGATCGCCTTGCGCCGCGTCGCCATCTCGGTCTCGCGCGCGGTGAAGACCTTCTCCTCCTCCGACGCCGCCAGCGCGCGGGCGTGGTCGGCGGCGGCCTGCGCCTCGGATTGCGCCTTCGACTGCTGCGCCACGGCGATGGCGCGCTGCTGCTCAGCGAGCTCCAGCGCCTGGCGCCGCTCGATCTCGGCGCCCTCGATCTCGCGCTCCTTGGCGATGCGCTCGCGCTCGAGCGCGAGCTCCATCTCGAGGCGCGCGCGCTCGACCTGCTCGCGCGCGGTGAGCTCGGCGCGCTCGGCGCGCTGCTGCCCGTCCGCCCGCTCGCGCGCCACATCGGCGCGCTGCACCGCACGCGCGATCTCGATCTCGCGCTCCTGCTGCAGGCGCGCATTCTCGGAATCGCGGTCGATATCGAGGGACAGCTTCTCCGCCTCCAGGTTCTTGTTGCGGATCTGCACCATCGTGTCCTGCTCGATGTCGTTGCGGATCTTCTTGCGGCGCTCGATCTGCTCGGTGAGCCGGGTCAGACCCTCGGCGTCGAAGGCGTTGGAGGGGTTGAAGAACTCCATGCCGGTCTGGTCGAGCTGGGTGAGCGAGGCGGATTCGAGCTCGAGCCCGTTCTGCAGCAAATCGCCCGCCACCCCCTCGCGCACGCGCCGGACATACTCGCCGCGCTTCTCGTGCAGCTCTTCCATGGTCATCTCGGCGGCGACGGTGCGCAGCGCGTCGACGAACTTGCCTTCGAGCAGCTCCTTCAGCGAGTCCGGTCGCATGGTGCGCTGGCCCAGTGTCTGCGCCGCGGCGGAGATCGCCTCGGTCGCGGCGCGGACGCGCACGTAGAACTCGGCGATGACGTCGACGCGCATGCGGTCGCGAGTGATGAGCGCCTTGTCGCGCCCGCGCGAGACCTCGAGGCGTAGCGTGTTCATGTTGACCGGGATCACGTCATGGACGATCGGCAGCACGAAGGCGCCGCCGTTCAGCACCACCTTCTGCCCGCCCATGCCGGTGCGCACGAAGGCGCGCTCCTTGCTCGAGCGCAGATAGAGCCAGTGGAACAGCCAGACGATGATGGCGACGACGATCGCCAGGACGATGAGAGCGAGGACAAAGCCCCCGAATTGCGCGCCGCTCAT
>JBKQTR010000393.1:0-14888 GCA_052143095.1 Allostellaceae bacterium | reverse complement strand
CCTTCAAGCTGCGGATTCCGACGAAGCTCGGCTTCAAGAACCCGAAATGGGTGACGACGCTCTACGTCACCAACCGGCCGACCGGCGGCTTCTGGGAGGATCGCGGCTACAACTGGTTCAGCGGCTCATGACCGGGGCCGCCGATTCCGTAGCACCGCTGCCCTGTCCACGCGAAGCTTCCGAAACCATCATCGATCCGTCGCGATCCATTTTCCCGTCACAAATCGGTGAACGCGCGATCTATTGATAAGAGACCTGCAACGTTTGGCGGGCACCGTCGAATATTGATACGGGGCAGGCGCTGCCGACATGCCGTCGCCACTCTCTCGAGGCAAGGCGCGACAGCCTAGCCGCGCCACTGACGCTGATGTCGAAACTTGAGCCAGGCGAGCGGTGGAGGTGAGGTGAAGCGCCGGAACCTACGTCGACACAGCGCTTGGCGGGTTGCGGCTGGCTCGCGCCGTCGTCTCGAGCGCCGTCAGAAATAGGCGACATAAAATGGAATGGAGAGAAGCCGAAAGCGCAGCGCCACGCGATCCCCTATGGGTGAACGGGCCCCGGATCCCTGCCGCTTCGCTGCTCGATGGCATGGACGCCAAGGCGCGGACGGCTCTCACCGAGGATCTCCAATGGTTCAGCTTGCCCGGTGGTGCCGTCCTGTTCGAGAGGAATGAGCCGTCCGATGCTTTCTACATTGTGCTGGCCGGCAGCCTCGGCGTGATCTCCGGCGAATCCATGGAGCGCGAAGCTTCTTGGCTCAGGATCGAGGCTGGCGCGACGGTTGGCGAGATCGGCATGCTGACCGGGGTTCCTCGCTCAGCGACCGTGGTCGCGCTGCGCGACACATCTCTGCTGCGCGTCGACAAATCCGCATTCGAGAACTTGGTCCGACTGCATCCCGCGGCTATGCTGCGGCTGCTCGCGCAGCTCGCTGAGTGGCTGCAGCGACCGTCTTCTAGGTTTCCTCTCCCGACGAACCCCAAGATCCTGGCGCTGGTGCCCCTCGGATCGGAGGCTCCCTTGACCGCGACCACCTACGCCTTGGCCGGGGCCCTCGCTGCGGCGGGGAAGCGGACCATCGTCGCCGACGCTGCGATGGGCGGACGCACCGAGGAAGCCTTTCACGCGATTGAGGCGTCGCACGATCTTACCGTTTACCGCGGAGAGACGGCCGATGCCGCTTGGACACGCCTTTGCATCCGGCGCGCCGACCGCACCCTACTCGTTGCCAGCGCCGATGCCCGTCCGCCGGATAGTCTCGCCATGTTCGATCGCATGAGATTGCCCTTGCGCGCCTTCGATCTGGTGCTGGTGCAGACTGCTCACGGACGCTTGCCCTCGCCGGCGGCGGTCTGGCTCACGCGGTTGGGGGTCGGCTTTCATTGCCATGTCCGAAGCGGCAGCAAGGCCGATATGAGCCGGCTCGCCCGGTATATGATCGGGCGCGCCGTCGGCATTGCGCTCTCGGGTGGCGGCGCCCGTGCCTATGGGCACATCGGCGTCATCAAGGCGCTGCGCGAAGCCGGCGTCCCGATCGATCTCTCCTGCGGCACCAGCATGGGATCGATCATCGCCGCAGGCATTGCGCTGGAATGGGACGATGTCGAGTTCCGGGGCCGGATGCGCAATGCTTTCGCGCTCTCCGATCCATTGAACGATTACGGTTTGCCGTTCGTTGCACTGACCAAGGGCCGCAAGGTAACGCGGCTGTTGCGCGAGCATTTCGGCGACACGCGCGTCGAGGATCTTTGGCGACCCTATTTCGCTGTGGCGTCGAACCTGACGAGCGGCGGACTCCTCGTGCAGCAACGGGGCGCGCTCTGGCGCGCTCTCAAGGCGAGCATCGCCATCCCGGGACTGATGCCGCCGCAAATCGAAGCAGGAGAGGTCCTGGTCGACGGTGCCGTCATGAACAATCTGCCGGCGGACATAATGAGCGGCTTGCGCCGCGGTCCCGTGATCGGCGTCGATGTCGCCCGTTATCAGCGGTTGCGGCCGGTCGATAGCGCGGAGCAGAGCTTGTTGCGCCGCTGGGTCTTTCCGAGTGACCAGCGCGACGCTCCGGGAATCGTAAACCTGCTGCTCCGCTCGGCCATGGCAAGCAGCGACGCGCAGACGATGCTCTGTCGCAGCCACGCCGATCTGCTTCTCGAACCTCCGCTGCAGGATATCGACATGCGTGATTGGAAAGCATTCGAGCGCGCCGTCGAGGCTGGCTATCGCTACACGGCGGAGAAGCTAGAACACGATAGCGAGGCTCTATGCCGGTTGTTGCAGTGATCGACAGCTTCGCGCGGCGACGCGACGATCCCTGCGGATTGCCGCGATGACCGCCGTGCCGATGATGATGGTCGTCAAGCGGCTCGTCGAAGCAGTCCTCGGGCCGGCCTTGTTGCGTCGCCCGTCCGCTCGAGTCCTCTCGAACATCCGTCGGCAGGAGGAGAACAGCGAGATCTTGGTCGGCTGGGTACAGATAGCCGCGATCATCTTCTTTGCCGGATTCTATTCAATCTCGCCCAAAGCCTTTGCTCCCGATGTGCGCTTCGCCCCAGTCCCGGTTACCCTCGCCGTCTATGCGTTGTTCACGGCGCTTCGTTTGGTCCTCGCCTATCGCGGTGTTCTGCGCACGTGGTTTATCGCGCTTTCGGTCGTCATCGACGTCGCGGTGCTGATGATCACCATTTGGAGCTTTCATCTTCAATACGCTCAGCCGCCGACGCTGTATCTGAAAGCGCCGACGCTGCTCTACGTGTTCATCATCATCGCGCTCCGCGCGCTGCGTTTCGACGCGCGCTGGGTGCTGCTTGCCGGTGTCTCGGCGGCCGTTGGTTGGCTCGTGCTCCTCCTCTATGCGCTGAAGGGTGTGTCGATGTCCGTGGCCTTGACGCATAGCTATGTGGAATATGCGACGTCCCTCAAGCTGCTGGTCGGCGCCGAGGTAGACAAGATCGTGTCGATCCTGTTGGTGACGGCCGTACTGGCACTGGTCGTGGTTCGGTCGCGCCGGCTGCTCATCCGTTCGGCCAGCGATGAAGCGGCGACGACGGAACTGTCGCGATTCTTCGCGCCGGATATTGCCGAGAGCATTATCGACGCCGACGAGGAGATCCGGCCCGGGGTCGGCGTGACGCGAAATGCGGCCGCCATGTTCATCGATCTCCGCGGCTTCACGACACTGGCGAGCATACTGGAACCAACCAGCCTCGTCGGCGTGCTGAGCGACTATCAAGCCGTGGTTGTCCCGATCATCCGCAGCCACGGCGGCAGCGTCACCACTTATCTGGGCGACGGCATTATGGTGACCTTCGGCGCCACGCGGGCCAGCGATACCTGTGCCGCCGATGCGCTGGCCGCGACCGAAGAGCTGGTCGAGGCCCTGGCGTCTTGGGCGGAGAAGAGACGCGCCGAGAATCTGGCTGGCCCGGCGACCGGCATTGGCGTCGCCTGGGGTGCGATCATCTACGGTGCGATCGGCACCGAAGGCCGTCTGGAATACGCCGTCATCGGCGACCCCGTCAATCGCGCGGCGAAGCTGCAGGTGCTGACCAAGACCATGGGCGCACGGGCACTGGTGACCGGAACCGCCTGGGAGACCGCGATCCAACAGGGCTTTCAGCCAAGTCGACCGCATCGGCGACATCAGCGTTGCGCGCTCCCCGGCCTCGCCGATCCCATCGAAGTGGTGGCACTCGAATAGAGGGATGCAGCACCGATGGCACGGGCTCAAGCAAACAACTCACGCCGGCTGAATCTGGCTTTACAGGGTGGCGGCGCGCATGGCGCCTTCACCTCGGGAGTGCTCGACCGCCTTCTTGAGGACGGGCGCATCGAGATCGAGGGCATCAGCGGGACAAGCGCGGGCGCGATGAATGCCGCCGTACTCGCACAAGGCTTGACTAGAGGAGGCAGAGACGGTGCGCGGAAGGCGCTCGATCACTTCTGGCGACGCATCGCCGCCTTTTCCAGGTTCGGCCCGATTCGCCGCTCGGCGATCGATCGCATGTTCGGCAACTGGAACCTGGACCAGTCACCGGGGTACCTCTGGCTCGATGCGGTCCTGCGCCTGCTGTCGCCCTACCAATTCAACCTGCTGGGTCTCAATCCCCTCCGTGACATACTGGCGTCCGAGATCGACATCGCCGCTGTGAGGGACTGCGAGCAAGTCAAGATCTTCGTGTGCGCAACGAACGTGCGCACCGGCAAGATCCGGGTTTTCGAGCGCAAGGACCTGACCATCGACGTGCTGCTTGCGTCGGCGTGCCTGCCCCACCTGTTCCGCGCGGTGGAGATCGACGGCGATCCGTATTGGGACGGCGGCTACATGGGCAACCCCGCCATCTTCCCGCTGATCTACAGCTGCGATAGTGCGGACGTCGCGATCGTGCAGATCAATCCGATGACGCGCGAGGGCGTGCCCAAGACCTCAACAGAGATTTTGGATCGATTGAGCGAGATCAATTTCAACTCCTCGCTAATGCGCGAGATGCGGGCCATCGCGTTCGTCAATCGGCTCCTGACCGAAGACTGGCTCAAGCCCGATGCCACCTCCCAGCTCAAGGCAATGCGCATCCATATGATCGACGGCGGCGACGAGATGAAGCATCTCGGCGTGGCGAGCAAGTTCAACGCAGAGATCGGTTTCATCGATCACTTGAGAGCCGTCGGTCGCCGGTACGCCGGAGACTGGCTCGATGCGAACTTTGCCCACATCGGTGAGCGCTCAACCATCGATCTCAGGGACACGTTCCTATGAAGAGCAAAGCACCGAAGCGCCGAGAGAGCCCCGGAAAATCGCCGAACCTGCTCAAAAAAAAGACCTATCAGGCGGGGCCACCCAGCGCGTCCCCGACGAACGCCCACGCCTTAGCGAAGGTCCTGTTTTGCCAAACGAGCTAACCGGAGCCCTTCCGGCCGCTGGTGGGCGCGAGCGTAGCGAGCGGGTGCGGTGGCCGCCGATGGCAGAAAGACCGTGCGGCGGATAAACATCTCTCCCTCACCGTGCCGCTCGTCAGTATTTCTTTGACAATAGTCGCTCGCGCTGTGACCTCCCGGGCGCCCGCCGCTCGACTCAGGGCTCGGCCGCGGGCACTCGGTGGAGACGACCCGTCGCTTCGAGATCGGCGACCGTCCAGTCCCCGCCGATGCCCGCTATCATCCAGCGCAAGATCGCCCAGAGGTCGCGGTCGACGGCTGTCTCATCGAGGGGCTCCAAGGCCGGGACGATCGCATAGATCTCGACGCCCGCCGGAAACGGTTCCCCGCTGCGCCCGACGAAGACGAGCGCGTAAACTTCACCCGAAGGCGCGGCCACGTATCCTGGTCGGGCCAGACCGATCCGATCGAGCTCGAACGCACGCACGAAGAAATCGCGGAATTGCGGGTAGTGCCCGACGCGATGCTCCGCCAGCACGAAGGCTCGGCGGGTGTCGGCGAGGTTCGGTTCCGGCGTGATGCGAACCGTGCTCATGTCACCGCCTCCCGTCGAGACGCTGCAGGAAATCGATGATCAGCGCGGTGATCTCGGGCCCCGAATCCTCCTGCAGGAAGTGCCGGCCGGTGACGAGATGCGGCCCCTCGGCATGCGGCAGGAGCTGCTTGAATCGACGGCTGAACGTCTCAGCGTCGAAGACGTCGTCTTCTCGCCCCCAGATGATAGTCGTTGGCAAAGAGCAGGCCTTCAGTTCCCGCTCCAACCAGCGGAACCGGTCTACGCCGCGGGCGGCTTCGTCGAGCGGTATCCAGCGCGGCCAAGTCCAGGTCAGCAGCCGCGTCGCTGCATCCGGCAGTATGGCAGCATACGCCTCTTGTGCTTCCGTGCGGAACTTCTGGCGATCGACGACTGAAAGATAGACGCCGCGCCCAGCCAGCGCGTTGTGGCGTCCGAGCAGATAGGGCCCGACAAGCGGCGCGTGCATCATCCGCCACGGGAAGATGCGGCAGTGGAATTCCGCCGGCGGCGATGGCCATGCCCAGGTGCTCATCAGCACCAGCGCGCGCATCCGTCCCAAATTCGAGAGCGCGAAGCCGAGACCGGTCGGGCCGCCCCAGTCGTGACAGACGAGCGTGATGCGCGACAGGTCGAGCGCGCGGAGGAGCGCCGCCAGATCGGCGATGTGCCCGTCGAGGCTGTGCGCTTCCTCCTGTGTGGGCTTCTCGGACAGACCGAACCCGATCATATCGGGCACGATGACGCGATGACCGTTCGCGACCAGCGGCCCGACGAACTTGCGGTAGAGAAAGCCCCACGTCGGATTGCCGTGAAGCAACACGACGGGATCGCCATTGCCTTCGTCGATATAGTGCATGCGCCAGCCGTTGACCCGCGCGAAGCGCGGGGCGTAGGGCCATTGCGCAAGAAGCCCCGCGAGCAAGCTGATCGCGCTCGACGTCACAGCACGCGTCAGATCGTTCATCGCTGCCTCCTTTGATCCGCGTCGCCCGTCGCGGCCGAATCCTGTTTCCGGTCGCCCGAGCGACCGCTCAGCCCGAGAGCAGTTCCGGAAGGCCGTTGAGATCCGGGGCGTCGACCAGAAGCGTCCGCGCTTCGCTGGGAACGGGAAGACGTTGCCGGTTCGACCAGTAGACCGTCATACCGACTTGGCCGGCCCCGGGGACGTCGTGCGCCGACCCGGCGACGAAGAGGATGGTTTCCGGTTCGAGGCCCAGCGCCTTGGCCGCAGCGAGATAGGCGCCAGGATCGGTCTTGTAGATTCCGGCCCGCTGCGCGCTCATGATGACCTCGAACTGCCCGCCGGTCGCCGCGGCCGCCGTTTCGGCCAGAGGCTGCGAGCAATTGGTGACGATCGCGAGGCGGCGCCCTTGCAGCTTACGCAGAACGTCGGTCGCTTCGGGCCACGGACGGAGCTCACCCCACCGCGCGAGCAGAGCGACAGCACGGTCCGGCGGCAGGCCGACCTCGGCAGTCGCTCGACGGACGATGAGCTCGTACGGTTGATAGGCTCCTGTCGACGTGACGATCCGCAGCGACGTTGCCCGCCACCGCCTGCCGAGATCCTCGTCGCCGGCGACGTCGATCCACAGCGACCAGGAATCGACCAAAGCGGTGAGCAGGTCGAACGCAATTGCCTGGAATCTCGGTGCACCCACCTTGCTAGTCGACGTTGTCGGCATCGCGGTACATGACTTGGTGGCGCCTATTGGCAATCCAGTCGTCGAGCGCGGCATCGGTCATGCGGTGCGCCGGGTCGAACCGGTTCCAATTGGTGATCTCGCGAAGTTCCTTCTTCCAGCGCTTGTAGGGCGGTTTTGCCGGCGGGCCGAAGCACATGATGTCGAGCACGGCGAGCTCATCCGGGATGCCGAGCAGCGGCTTCATCGCCGCCTGCGCCTTCGCTTGGCCAATCGCCGTGACCCACCAGACGTTGTAGCCGAGTGCGGCTGCGGCGAGGTGTGCGGACATCGTCGCCGCGGCAACGCTTTGCAGCAGGATGCGCTCGGCATTCTCCTTGTACATCCGGTTCAGTTCCGACTCGTCGTCCCTGAGCACCGGGAAGGCCTTGACCCAGCGAAAATCGCTCGCCACGACGATGAGACCGGGCGCGCTCGCGAGGCCGCGGTAGTCGGGGGTCGGGAATTTCATCCTGAGCTTGGCTCGGAACCGTTGCTCATCGACGAAATAGCTGGCGATCTGCCGCTTGAGCTCGGGATCGGTCATCACAATGAAGTGCCACGGTTGCGAATTTGCTCCCGACGGCGCATGGCGCGCCGCTTCCAGGATCAGGTCGTAGTGCTCGCGTGGCACGTCGTAAGTCGGATCGAAAGCCCGCGACGTCACGCGGCTGCGGACCACTTCCATCAGCGTGTCGTAACGGCTCCGGTCTCCGATTTGGGTCAACGAGAGTGACGAATTGACGGCGGTCAAAGTCCCCTCCTGTTAAATTTGCCCACCGAGACCAGCGGCCGATCGGTTCTCACGCGAGCTTTGATGTGAGCGATCACGATAGCGGCGATGAGTCCGGCGGTAGTGAAGCCAAGGATGACCGCAAGTACCATCATCTCCCAAGCCAGCCCAAGACGTTGGAGATACTACGCATTCATCTTATGACGCCGATGCATCATTTCCATGAGCGCTCGGCATTTCCGAGGGTGCCGACGATCTGCCAGCTTGTCACTCATCGCGTGCCCGTGTCCATAGGCGCCTGGTTGGCCGATTTGGGAGTGGCCATGAACGAACCGCCGGCTCGTCGTCATGTAAGCCCGACGAATCACCGCGCAGCGGACCTCTTTGCGCTGGTTGCCGACGTCATCGAGTTTCTCAGCCGTTCGGCTTGGCCGATAGTCGATCTCGTCATCCGAGTATGGATTGCCAATCAGGCGATTATGTCCGGTCTACTGCTGGCGAACGACTGGAATACGGCCTTGACGCTCGCCATCAACGAATATCCGATTCCCTGGCTCAATCCCAGAGTCGAAGCTCTTCTGGGCATCGCTCTGCAGTTGGCGGGCGGCGCCAGTCTGCTGTTGGGACTGGGCACAAGATTGGGAGCGTTGGCGATTGTCGTCTTGAACATCGCAACGCAACTTTACTACACCTCAGTCGACCTCGATCTCTTCCGCATTGCGCTGTCGGCGGGCTATGTCCTTCGCGGGCCGGGTCCGCTCTCCCTCGATCACCTGTTGATCCAAGGATTAGCGCGGAGTCCGGTCCCTTTCACTGCGGCGATCACCGGCTTTCTCAACCAAACGCGTGCGCGGCTGGCGGCAATCTATCGATTCGGCCTCCGAGTCTGGCTGGCACTGGCGCTTTTTTGGGGCACCAGCGCGGGGCTCTCGACGCTCGGTCCGCTCGCGGCTCCTTTGACACTTTGGCTTCCCTCGCGCTCGGCAATGGCGCTCTTTGCCGGAGCGGCGCCGTTCCTGGCGTTCCCGCTCGGCCTAGGATTAGCCACGCGGCTTACCGCCGCTTTGGCGCTATGCCTGACCGGCTACAGCGAGATGATGGCGACTGACGACTTTTCCATGTTCTGGACGCTCGGCATAGCGCTGTTGCTCGCCTCGGGTCCGGGCGCGCTGTCGTTCGACGGTGCGATATTAAGCATGCTGAAACGCCGATTTCCCCAGCTCGACGGCAAGCCCGCCTTCGCACTCGAAGGGTTGCCACGCGTTGTGATCATCGGCGCCGGGTTTGGCGGCATGGCCTGTGCCCGGGCTCTGCGTCACACGCCAGTGCAAGTGATATTGATCGATCGTCATAACTACCACCTTTTTCAACCTCTCCTCTATCAGGTTGCGACGGCGGCGCTCTCGCCAGGAGACATCGCGGTGCCCATCCGCTCGATGCTTCGCGACCAGTTCAACGCACGAGTGGTGCTCGGCGCCGTCACCGATATCGATGCTCCCCATCAGCAGGTGAGCATCGGCGATCTCAAGATAGTCTACGACTATCTCGTTTTGGCTACCGGAGCGACGCACAGCTATTTTGGCAAAGATGCATGGGCCCGCTACGCGCCGGGGCTCAAGCGCGTTGACGATGCAACCGCAATAAGGCGTCGTGTGCTCGAAGCCTTTGAGCGGGCAGAGATTGCCACGACCGAGACCGACCGCCAACGGCTGCTGAGCTTCGTCATCGTCGGGGCGGGTCCTACGGGCGTGGAGCTTGCGGGGGCCATTGCCGAATTGGCGCGATTCGGCATGGGACGGGATTTCCGCAACATTGATCCATCGGCGGCCGACGTGCTGCTGGTGCACGCCGCGCCCCGTATTCTACCGACGTTTCCGGAGGAACTCTCACGGTGCGCACAACGGTCACTCGAGCGGATAGGGGTTAGGATCCGCGTGGACAGCGTGGTCGAGAATATCGATGCCGACGGCGTCATCATCAACGGCGAGCGCGTTTACGCCAAGTCGGTACTTTGGGCGGCCGGTGTCATGGCCTCGCCGCTCGCAAAACGGCTGAACGCTAAATCGGACAATGCCGGCCGCGTCAAGGTCGAGAAGAATCTTTCGGTTCCCAATCTTCGAGACGTGTTTGCGATCGGCGACACTGCTGCCTCTGACGCCTGGAGCGGAAGGCCTGTGCCCGGGCTGGCGCCAGCCGCCAAGCAGGGCGGCGCTTATGTAGCGAAGCTGATAACGGCGCGCGTTCTCGGGAAGCCTGAACCCGCGCCCTTCGCCTATCATCATCTCGGCAGTTTGGCGACCATCGGGCGCAAATCGGCGGTTGCCGACTTCGGCCGGATCAAGCTCGGCGGCGCTTTCGCGTGGTGGATGTGGGGCGCGGTCCATTTGGCGTTCTTGGTGGGCGCCCGCAATCGGTTGGCCGTAGTCCTCAATTGGATGTGGTCCTATTTCACCTTCGGCGCGACCACGCGCCTCATTACGGGGACGCTAGACGACGCCTGACAGCGTCGTAGTTCGTTCGGCGCCAACCGTCTCGTCTTGCGCCTTCACGCATTTGTGCAGCTGTCGCGGGGCATTTCTAGCTATATTGCCGTCCGTCGGCTTTCCGGGAAATAAGCTTGTTCCGCTGAGGAATGCATCATGAGGGACATCGGCTTAACGGATAGCGACATATTGCACGCCGCCCGTTGCATGATTGAGAAATATGGAGCCACCGCGGAGCTGCGCGCATCTCGGCGCGCCGAAGGCCTGTGGGGGTGCAGTGACGACGCTGCTCGAATATGGGACGACATCGCGCTGGTGATTAAGGCAATTCGACCCTCCGGCAACTAACCTTGCCTATCCGAACCCCGCAGGAGATCACATGGCAAAGATACAGACGAACAGTACCAACGGGTTCTTCGATGCAACCAACGGTTTCCATATGGCTGGCGTCGATGTCGAGGCAATCGTTGCAAGCCAGCGCAAGCACCTCGAGGCGCTGACGCAGGCCAGTTGCCTTGCCGTCGAGGGGGCATGTGCTGTGACCCAACGTCAAGCTCATTTCGTGCAACAGACCTTCGCTGACGCGGCGGCGCTGCTCGAATTATGGGCGCGGCCGGACGCTCCTCAGGACCGGTTTGGCGAAGAATGTCGAGGTTGCACAGCAAACCTTCGAGAAGAGCGTCTCCAACGTCCGCGAGCTCGCAGAGCTGGTGATCAAAGCCAATACCGATGCGGTCGAAGTGATCAGCAAACGGGTAGCAGAGGGCCTCGAGGAGCTGCGCGACTATGCTAAGAAGCGTATCCCCTGAGAACCTGTCGTTCGACAGTCGGCGGGCCGCTGGCTCGATCGCAGTCTGCGCGGCCTGCTGACGGGCGAGCGGGTGCTCTATTGAGCGTCGTTGTGGCGCCAGTCATAGCGATCATCAGCGATCCCTTTGACGCCGCCGAGCGCCCGGCCCAGCGAGGGGTCGGCGTACCGTTTCAGATGCGGGGGCTCTCGGAGGCCTCCGGTCGCCACGCGGCGATCTCATCTGGGATCATATGGTCCATAGCACCGTCACCCCAAGGGCGGTGAGCGTCGCGCGCCTGCTTTCTTCGGGGCGATGCTGCCCCCCTCGATCTTTTCGCAAGTGCCTCGCGGAACGTAGATCCACGAGTTGTCGTCTCTCGCTGTCTTCGCCTCGCCGGCGCAGCTGCTGCCCCGCGTGCTGCAGTCGTTCTTTCCGACAGCATTGACACCATAGCACTTCTCGGCCTGAAAAACCGGATCCGGGGCCGGCCCCGCGTAGCCAAGCGCCGGCCCCGCGACAACCGCGCTGACGGCGGATGCGACAAGCATGAACGTCCTCACGAAAGCCTCCGTGCACGAGAGAGCCTATGGCCCGAGCAGGAGCGCGTAGCGGCGAGCATCAGGCATCCGATACTCGCCCGATGTACCCGGTCTCGACAGCGGATCAGCATGGTAGGGCGCGGGCGAGCGGCGCCGCTCTCTGATGTGAATTCGCCATCGGCGGACCTCACGAGTTTGCCAGGTGAGACGTTACTGATCTCTGTGCGCGATGTGGCGCCGCAGCGTGCTGCCCGCAACGCTGAATCACACAAATGTGCAGCTGGCGCTGACGCCCTTTGACCGCATCACTCGTATGTTACCGCGCGCGATCTAAATCTCTTCTCGCCCGCGGTAACCATCGACACGACGCCGCGAACTGGGAGAAGCGGAGGCCGGGCATCCCCGGACCGTTCCCGCGATCCACACCAACGTACTTGGAGATAGATCAATGCAATCCCGTTCCGCCACATCGTCGCTCTTCATCGCCTCGGCCGTCGCCGCGACTCTCGCGCTGCCGCTGATCGCGAACGCCGGCCCGGCGTCGGCGCCAAGTTTCCAGGCCGAGAAGTGCTACGGCATCAACGCCGCAGGCAAGAACGACTGCGCCGCCTCCGGCAACCACTCCTGCGCCGGCGAGGCGAAGCAAGCGAGTGATCCGAAGTCGTGGCTCTTCGTGCCCACGGGCACCTGCACAAAGATTAACGGCGGCAGCTTGACTCCGAAGGCGTAGGCAACGGTGGGCGGGTTCACGATACGGCTAGTGACAAAGGGGCTGCGAATTCAGCGCTCGTCCGGGTTCGTCTATTCGATCCCCTCGTCGCCGCACTTCGCGACCCGCCCGTCCGTCCTTTGCCGAAGCCACAGCAACGTACTCGAATCCGTTCAGAGAATGCTCCAGCTTCGGCGTGGGCCGAACCCGTGTCTCGATCTCGATCAAGGAAAATCAAGTAGGGAGCCGCTTGTGAGTACAAGCTCAGAGACGACGAGACCGCCCTCGATTGAGATCCCGAGCCGAGCCGCCCGGGCGGGCGCGTCGGAGAATGACAACTCTGCCGAGGCGTCGCCCACCCTTCGCTCGCGGCCATCGATGACCATTTGGTCCGTGTTTCTTCTGCGATGGTTAAATCCCACTCGCCGATCGTCTCTGCCATCCGCCGCCGGAGAGCTTCGACGACGGCACCGGTCTATCGAGGGTCAGAGATAAGACACTGTATATGCGTGATGCCCATCGGGAGCAAAGTCTAAGGCAACACCCGGATCGCTGACATCACGCGTGCGACCCTACCAGCCGGTATCCGCCGGGCGCCCTCACCAGAATCTCAGGATGGGCTGGATCGGGCTCCATCTTTCGCCGCAGACGGTGGATCGTCATCTCTAGCGTGTGTGTCGTCGCGTTAGGGCTGTAGCCCCAGACGTCCGTGAGAAGCGTCTCGCGACTCACGATCCGACCCTGCGCGCGACAAAGGTATCTGAGCAGATCGGTCTCCCTGCCCGTAAGCTCCACCTTCTTGCGCGTTGCGGCATCGACCAGCAACTTTTCGCTCGGGGTGAAGGCGTACGCACCGATCGCAAGCACCGCCTTGCCGCCCCGCTCATGCTGACGCAGCTGCGCCCGCAACCGCGCGAGTAGCGCCTCGAGGCGGAATGGCTTGGTGATGTAGTCGCTGGCTCCCGAGTTGAGCCCAAGGATCGAGTCGGCATCGCTATTGGCCCCCGTAAGCATGAGGATTGGCGCCGTGACGTTACTCCGGCGCATGAGCCGACAGAGCTCGCGGCCGTCCATGTCCGGTAGGCCCACGTCGAGAAGGACCGCATCGAACGAGCGATGTTTCAGGCAGTCGAGGGCGGTCCCGGCGGTCTCCGCCTCCGCGATCGAGAACTCCTCGTGCAGTTCGAGCTGCTCGGCGAGCGAGTGGCGCAACTCGGCATCGTCGTCGACAATGAGGATCTTGCATCGCCGGTACACGCCTTGCTCCTCCGTCACGTCGACAGGCAGCCGCTGTCCTGCTCGGCGGGCCGAGAAAGTCAGTGCCCTACGGCAACCGCGGTAAGATTATTCGGCTGCCGCCTCTCGTTGCGTCAGCATCTCCAGGACGTCGCGCGGGTCGGCCCGGTCGCGATAGTCGACGCTCGTGTCGGCGTAGATGATGACGCCGCGGCTGTCGATGACATAGGTCGCCGACACCGGAAGGGCCCATTCGCCGGGCGTGCCGTTGTGACGGGGGATGTCCCGTCCGAAGCCTTCGTAGGCACTGCGCAACTCGTCGGTAAAATCGTACACCAGGCCGAAGGCGCGTCCGACCTTCTGGCCAACGTCACTCAACACTTCGAAGCTGAGCGCGTTCTTTTCCGCGGTCGACACCGTTTCGTCGGGATTTTCCGGACTGATGGCGACCAGCGAGGCGCCCGCCGCCTTGATCTCCGGCAAGACCGCCTGGTACGCTTTCAGCTCGAGGTTGCAGTAGGGACACCAGCCGCCGCGGTAGAAGGTCACGATCACCGGCCCTTGGGCGAGAAGCGTCCCGACATCCACGGTCTCGCCCTTGGCATTGGGCAGCACCATTTCTTCCGGCGCATGGTCGCCGACCTTGAGGATGGTGCGAGCGATAGCGCCGCTGCGCAGTTGCTCGATATGCCGCTCCATGATCGCCTGGCGCTCGGCTGGAACGCGCTGGTACCAGCCGGCTCGGTATTCCGCGAGTTGCTTTTTCAAGTCCATGACAACACCCCTTGTGCGGTTTGGTTGGAGACAGGTCTCATGCCGGGCTCACCGGTCGACCGTCGCCGCCGTCTGTCCGAACAGAATTTTCTTCGACGCCTCGTTGACTGTCGGCTGCGTATTGATGTCTTTCGCGAGAGCGTAAGCGCGCTGCACGGCCGGCCGCGCCTTGATCGCCTCGAACCAGCGCTTCAGGTTGGGAAAATCCTCGAGCTTCTGGCCCTGTCGTTCATAGGGCACGACCCAGGGATAGCTCGCCATGTCGGCGATCGAATAGGCGCCGGCAAGGAACTCGCGATCGGCCAGCCGCTTGTCCATCACGGCGTAGAGCCGGCTCGTCTCCTTGACGTAGCGGTCGATGGCATAGGGCAGCTTTTCCGGCGCGTATTGCGAGAAGTGGTGGTTCTGCCCGGCCATCGGCCCGAGCCCGCCCATCTGCCAGAACAGCCATTGCAGCACGTCGAAGCGGCCGCGCAAATCCTTGGGCAGGAATTT
>JBKQTR010000392.1:0-6229 GCA_052143095.1 Allostellaceae bacterium | reverse complement strand
ATCGCCTACGGCTGCGGGCGGGTTTTTCGCGACGTCGGCGCAGAACTAGCCCTGACCTGGCTCAACGACAAGGCGAAACCGCATGTCGAGCCCCCGGCGCGGGAGCTTTCCGCTGCCCTCGCCATGCCGCTCGATGTCGAACAGCCCGGCCAGATGGAAGCGGTGTTCGCCGCTATCCGCGAGCAGTGGGGCCGCGTCGACTTCGTGCTGCACTCCATCGCCTACGCACCCAGCGCAGACCTGCACGGGCGCGTCACCGACAGCTCCCGCGAAGGTTTCGCACGCGCGATGGACATCTCCTGCCACTCGTTCCTGCGCATGGCGCGCCTTGCAGAGCCTCTGATGGGATCGGGGCGGCTCGCTGATCACCATGAGCTTCCTCGGCGCCGAAGAGGTCGTTCCGCACTACGGGGTGATGGGACCGGTGAAAGCGGCGTTGGAAGCGAGCGTTCGCTACCTTGCTACCGAGCTCGGCCCCCGCGACATCCGGGTCAACGCCGTGTCGCCGGGTCCGATCTCGACGCGGGCACGCTGTGCGCGTTTCTAGTCTGCGATGGTGCTCGCGGCATCACCGGCGACACCTACTACGTGGACGGTGGCTTGCATATCATGGCTTAACAGTGGCTAAACGGCCCGGAGGGGGCTATGCCCTCTCCCCGTCATCCCGAAACATGAAACGCTTCGCGTTTGTTTCGGGAGCAGAGTTGAAGAGGTTTGAAATGGTCCTCAGAGAGCGATCGAAGTACCCAAGCCGGCGGACCTACGTGGTCAAGCTGCGCGGCGATGCGGCGTCTCAGGCCCTGGCCGGAGTCGTCGAGAACGTGGTGACGGGGAAGCAGTACGGCTTCGCGAGCGCCGAACAGCTCGTCGACCTGCTCCAGAGCGAGGTCGCGGCTGCCGGCACCGAGCCGCCCCTTCCACAACCCTGAAATGAAGCGCCCCGGCGTCTGACGCCGGCGCCTCCCGCTCAAGGTACCGGTGCTTCGCCGAGCACCCGAATCGAGTGGCGCGGCGCTTACGCTACATCCGCCGCTTGCCCCCGATCGAGACGGCGCCGAGCCTTTGGCACCTACAGTGCCTTCGACGGGAGAGGAAGCGCCCCCGTCACTCGCTGCGCCAGTTCCTCCAGCGAAACATCGAGGGCCTGCGCGATGCCCAGTAGCATCTTGCGCTGCTCATCGGTGGGTTTGAACTGTGTCAGGGCTTCTTCACTGGTGAACTCGCGCAGCACGCGGCTGAGCCGGGTGTGATCACGGCGCGTCTTCACCAGCTTGGGCAGGGTCGCCAGCGCCTTCTCCGGCTCGTAACGCACGATGATGTCCTGCTCGCCCTGGAGCCGGCGCCAAGCTTCGTGCGGCATATCGGGCACGAGTTCGACGAACTGCTTGCTGTACCGGAGGCCGAGATTCAGGGCCGCCAGGTCGAGCGGGCCCTTCTGCGGCGTAAGCAGCGCCGCCACACGTGCTAGGGCTTCGGGGTAGCTGCCGTCCTCCATCGACGCCAGAGCCTGCCGAACGAACGGCATATTGCGAGGCTCGGCGATGGCGGGCTCGGCAGCGTCGTCGTCCGGACGTACGAACAGGGATACCAGGCCGCCATAGGTGAGCAGGAACGTGACTTCGCTCGCCGCATCGCGCAGCGCGCGGCCGAAGTCCAGCCATGCGCTGACGGCGCTGGCACCGCTACGCTCCAGCGCCCGCCAGGGGTTGCTCGCATCGACGGGTTTGCGTGCGGCGCGCGCCCACGCCGCGGCCGGCGCAAGCGCGGCAAGGGCGGGGTTGGCGTCGCTGAAGGCCCAGCGCTGCAGGCGCAGGGGATGGAGCTGGCGCAGGAGCTCGGCCGTCTGGTCGGTGGAGCAGGCACGCACCCACGGCTGCAGCCACACCTCGTAGGCCCGCTGGTTGAAGTCGGACGCCGCGGCGACCGCTTCGAAGGGCTTTTCGTCAATGCGCTGGAAGCGGTTCAGCCGCCCCGCGACCTCTTCGAGCCGGTATTCCCGGAACTGAACCTCGTACCGCGGCTCGCCGTTCTCGCTGCCGTTTTCGTGAATTTCCATGCCGTAGAGACCAGGCGCCAGCATCTCGATAGAGTCGAGCGCCGAGACGATCTGCGCGTGCTCCTTGCGGTTCACCTCGCCGGAGACAAATATGCCGAGGTGGCCGGCGTGCTCGTGCACGAGACCGACAATGACCTGGCCACGCGCCTTGATCTCTTCCGTGGATCCGTAGATGTCGGCCACCCAGTTGAACGCCTGCTGGGGCGGCGTGATGTTGTCGCCCAGCGATGCGAACAGCACGATGGGCTGGCGGATCTCGCGCAGGTCGAGGGCCTTGCCCCGCACCGCCCTGGACCCGCCTTTCCACAATGTGTTGCCGACGAAGAGATTGTGGGTGATCCACTCGATCTCTTCGCGGTTCATCAGGAAGAACGCGCCCCACCAGCGATCGAACTCGAGGAAGCGCGCCGCTTCGGTGTCCACCTTCGAATACAAGTTGTAGTACTTGTCCCAGTAGTTGTGGGCGGGATTGAGATTCTCGAAGTTCTGCACGAGGTAGGCGCCATCGAAGACGCCGTGGCCCAGGTCCGCGGTGAGCGACGCAAGCCATGTGCCGCCGAGATTGCCCCCAGAGTAACGCATCGGGTTGTCGCCTTCGCCTTCGCGCCACGCCCCGCTCCAGTAAGACATCGGCGCGCCGATGATCACCAGCGGACCGGTGTCGACGGGGTCGGAGGCGGCCAGCATCATTGCCGCCCAGCCCGCCTGGCAATTGCCGATGATCGCCGGCTTGGGGCTGTCGGGATGGAACTCGCGCACCTTGCGCACGAACTGCTTCTCGGTCTCGCAGACATCCAGTAGCGTCTGGCCGGGCTCCGGGTCGCGGAAGAAGGCGACGAAGTACACCGGGTGGCCGCGGCGAAGCGCCACGCCGACCTCGGAGTCGGCCTTGAACCCGCCGATGCCGGGCCCGTGTCCCGCGCGCGGGTCGATGATCAAATAGGGACGAGTTCTCGGGTCGATGTTCACGCCCTCGGGCGGCAGGATGCGCAGCAGCGCGTAGTTCACCGGCCGCTCGAACTGGCGGGCGTCGAGCACGGTCTCGGTCGCGAAATGCAGCAACGGCGGCTGGCCGGCCGCGACGTGGGCGAGGTAGTTGTTGCCGCGCTGCCGTATGGTATCGGCGAGCAGCACCATGCGCTGCACGGTGTCGACCGCGTAGTCCATAGTACTAGTGGCCGGATCCTTTATCGAGCGCGCCTCCGAGGCGTTGTCGAGGAAGGGGTTTTCCTTCCATGATGCCTTTAGCCCTTCCAGGTACTGCCCATGGGCGCGCTGCAGTCGTCCGAGGTAGACGGTCCATACCTGGTGCGTCATGTAGGCCGTCTCCACGAGCGGCGACCCCTTGTCCGCACGGGGAGGCGCCGCAGCGAGCCGCCGTGAAGGTGCGCTTGCGCGGTCCGTGGTCTTGCTTACTGCTTGGCGAGCGACTATTTCATTCATGATGACTGACCCTCGATGGGTGAAATGGATGGGGGTCGCGCGTGCCCGGTTTTGGCGAGCAGGCGCAGCGTGTGGCGGGCGATCATCAGCTCCTCGTTGGTCGGAATGACGTAGGCCGACACCGGGCTCGCAGGGGCCGATATGTACGGGCCGCCTTTCTCGTTGGCTTCGTCATCGAGATCGATGCCGAGCCAGGCTGAGGCCCGGCACACCCGGGCGCGGATCGGTGCCGAGCGCTCGCCGATGCCGGCCGTGAACACCAGCGCATCCAGACCGCCAAGCGAGGCGGCGAGTGCGCCGAGCTGCTTGACCACGGCGTAGACGAAATACTCCACGGCGAAGGCCGCCGCCTCGTCCCGGCTCTCCAGCAGGTCGCGCATGTCGTTGGAGATCCCCGACAGGCCGAGCAGCCCGGACTTCTTGTAGAACAGCGATTCGATGGTCTGCAGCGACTCACCTGCGGCGAGCAGGTAAAGCACCACCCCCGGATCGATCTGCCCCGTGCGCGTGCCCATCGGGAGGCCGTCCAGGGCGGTGAAGCCCATGGTGGAGTCGACACTTTGCCCCGCCTTCAGGGCGCACATGCTCGCGCCGCTGCCGAGGTGGGCGACCACCACGCGACCGCCGGCGACCCGCGGCGCGACTTGCGGCAGCGTGCCGGCGATGTATTCGTAGGAAAGGCCATGGAAGCCGTAGCGGCGCACGCCTTCGTCGTAGTAGCGGCGAGGCAGCGCGAAGCAATCGGCCACCCGGGGATGACGGCGGTGAAACGCCGTGTCGAAGCAGGCGACCTGCGGGACGCCGGGCAGGGCTGATGCGGCCGCGCGCATCGCCGCGAGGTTGTGCGGCTCATGCAGTGGGGCGAGCGGAACATAGTTCTCCAGGACCTGCATCACGTCCACGTCGACCAGTACCGGCTCGGCGAAGCGCGGGCCGCCGTGGACGACCCGATGGCCGACAGCCACGACATCCACTTTGGAAAAGTGCTCGCGTGCGGCGGCGAGGAAGGCGCCCAGCGCGGCGCTGTGGTCCACCGCTTCCGCGGGTGCGAGTTCGCGTGCGAAGGCAGGGTGATTTGCGGCATGCAGCTTGAGCTCGGGATGGGCGGTGCCGATGCCCTCCACTTGGCCTCGTCCGATCTCCGTCAGGCTGCTGGGTTCGGTGACGAACACGGCGAGCTTGACACTCGAGGAGCCGGCGTTGACCACGACAATGGCGTCGTCCATTTGCTCACCCTGCTAGAGCAGCCGCGGACGATGCTGCCGCAGCTGCAGTGAACGGCGCCCCTGTGCCGCGCCACGCGTGCGCGAGGAGCGTCGCCACCGCCATGCTGGCGAGCTTCGCGCGGAGGTTGTCGGCGCGGCTCGTCAGGATGATCGGAACCCGTGCGCCGAGTACCAGTCCGGCGGCATCAGCGTGCAGCAGAAAGGTGAGCTGCTTGGCCAGCATGTTGCCGGCCTCCAAATCGGGGACGAGCAGGATGTCGGGATCCCCGGCCACCGGCGATTGGATGCCCTTGGTGGCGGCCGCCTCCGCGCTGATGGCGTTGTCGAAGGCGAGCGGTCCGTCGAGGATGCCGCCGCGGATCTGGCCGCGCTCGGCCATCTTGCACAAGCACGCCGCGTCCATGGTGGAGGGAATCTTAGTGGTCACCGTCTCCACCGCCGAAAGGATCGCCACTTTCGGCGCGGCGAGCCCCAGCCCGTGGGCGAGGTCGATGGCGTTCTGGCAGATGTCGACCTTTTCTTCCAGGGTGGGGAAGATATTCACCGCCGCGTCGGTGACGAACAGCGGCTTGTGGTAGGTCGGTACGTCCATGATGAAGACGTGGCTGATGCGCCGCTCGGTGCGCAGGCCCGTCGCCCGGGCCACGACTTCGGCCATCAGCTCGTCGGTGTGCAGGCTGCCCTTCATGAGCAGCTTGGCCTCGCCACGACGAACCATCTCGACGGCGCTCGCGGCGGCGGCGTGGCTGTGCGGCACGTCGACGATGGGGATGTTGGCGAGGTCGACGTGGTGTTCTTGCGCGATCGGCTCGATCTTGTCGCGCGGTCCGACCAGGGTCGGCAGGATCAGCCCAAGGCGAAAGCCCTCGGCCACGGCGCGCAGGAGGCTCTCTTCGCAGGGATGGGCGACCGCCGTCGTCACCGGCTCGAGCCGTCGTGCCGCCGCGATCAGGTCGTCGTAGCCGCGTCGCCGGTCAATGCCGGCCAGCGGGGAATTGAAAAGTGACATGTCTGGTTTCCTTAATGAAATGCCATGTGCGGGTTTCCCTCGTGAAATGTTCACGCGGGCAGTTCACCGAGCGCATTGCCGTATGACTTCCTCAGCCGCTCGACGATTAGTTCGACGATCTGCGAAGTCCAAGCTTCGCCGAGCTCATCGTTCGCCTTGCTTTGCGAAGCCAGATGCACCATCAGCAGGCCGTGGAGCTTGGCGAAAGCGGCCGCGTTGCTGTTCCGGCACACGGACGTGCCCTTCTGCAGAACATGGTGCATGACACCGGGATCGAGGAGTCTCACGCCGCACAGCACGGCGAGGCGCGCGATCTCGCGATCGAGCTCCTCGAGATTGTCCAACCAGAAATTCGTACGTAGAGCGTCGTGATCGTCCGCCATGGTTCTGCTCCGGATGTCGTGGGCGCAATCCCACAGTGCCGAGGCTAAACGCCCTCCCGACCGGAGTCGTCAAAGAAAGGTCGGCATTCGGTCCGGATTCGGTTCTTGCCGG
>JBKQTR010000391.1:0-3426 GCA_052143095.1 Allostellaceae bacterium | reverse complement strand
GAAAACCAAGCCTGCGGAAATATGGTCCGCGCTGCAAAGGGGTGATGAAGGAGAGTGGCTGGGGGACTAGGATTTGAACCTAGACTGGCGGAGTCAGAGTCCGCTGTCCTACCGTTAGACGATCCCCCACCAGGGATTAACCAAGGCCTCGCCGCTAGATAGCACACCCCGGGCGCCCTGTGTAGGGGCGAGGCGTGCGGCCGTCACCGCACTTCGCAACCGCCCCGTCCTGGGTTAGCATTGCGCCCCGTGTCATGAATATGTCGTGAATCGAGCCAGGTCCTTCCCCTCGTGGACAAGCCCGTGCCCCTCCACCTCTCGCCCGCATACCCCTTGGCCAGCGCCGCAGCGCCCCGGGGCCTCGCGGCGCGCGAGGAGGAGACCTATGCGGCGCTCGATCTCGGCACCAACAATTGCCGCCTGCTGGTGGCGCGGGGCCAGGGCCGCGGCTTTCGCGTCATCGACGCCTTCTCGCGCATCGTGCGGCTGGGCGAGGGGCTGGCGGCGAGCGGCGTGCTCTCGGAGCCGGCCATGGCGCGCACCATCGAGGCGCTCAGGATCTGCGCCGGCAAGGTCGTCCACCGCCGCGTCACCAAGGCGCGCTATGTCGCCACCGAGGCCTGCCGGCGGGCCGAAAATTGCGCCGAGTTCATCGCCCGCGTGCACGCCGCCACCGGCATCGCGATCGAGATCATCTCGAGCGACGAGGAGGCCCGGCTCGTCGTCACCGGCTGCGCGCCGCTGCTCGACCGGCGGGTGCCCTACGCCGTGGTCTTCGACATCGGCGGCGGCTCGACCGAGCTGGTCTGGCTCAAAGTGCCGCGCGATCCCCGCATGGCGCCCAGGGTCGAGGATTTCCTGTCGCTGCCCGACGGCGTCGTCACCATGACCGACCGCTATGGCGGCCGCGATGTCTCACGCGCCACCTACGACGCCATGGTCGAGGAGATGCGGAGCGCGCTCGCGCCTTTCGAGGAGCAGCATCGGATCGCGCCGCGCATCGCCCGGGGCGAGGTGCAGATGCTGGGCTCCTCGGGCACGGTGACGACGCTTGCCGGCATCCATCTCGACCTGCCGCGCTACAACCGCGCCCTGGTCGACGGCACCGCGCTCGGCTTCGACAGCGTGCGCGCCGTCTCCGAGCGCCTCGCCGGGCTTTCCTACGGGGCCCGCGCCGCCCATCCCTGCATCGGCACCGACCGCGCCGATCTCGTGCTGGCGGGCTGCGCCATTCTCGAGGCGATCTGCCAGCTCTGGCCGGTGGGCCGGCTGCGCGTCGCCGATCGCGGCATCCGCGAAGGCATCCTGCTCGGCCTGCTCGGCGCCGAGGCGCGGTGAAAAAGCGCGGCGCCCGGCGGCGCAGCGGTCGCGCACCGACCATTTCGCGCGCGCCGGCGGTGCGGGTCAAGACCGCCAAGCAGCGCACCGCCTCCTCGGCGCAATGGCTTCACCGCCAGCTCAACGATCCCTATGTCAGCGAGGCCAAGCGCCTGGGCTACCGCTCGCGCGCCGCCTTCAAGCTGCTCGAGCTCGATGACCGCTTCCGCTTCCTGAGGCCCGGCGGGCGCATCGTCGATCTCGGCTCGGCGCCGGGTGGCTGGGCGCAGGTGGCGGTGGAGCGCGTCAGGCCGGAGGCGGGCAGGGGCCGCGTCGTCGGCATCGACCTGCTCGCCGTCGAGCCGATTGCCGGCGCGCTGCTGCTGCGCGGCGATTTCCTCGACGAGGCCGCGCCGGCGGCGCTGCGGGACGCGCTGGGCGGACCGGCCGATGTCGTGCTCAGCGACATGGCCGCGCCCAGCACCGGCCACGCCGCCACGGACCATGTGCGCGTCGTCGCCTTGGCCGAGGCCGCCTTCGCGTTTGCCCGCGAGGTGCTGGCGCCGGGCGGCACCTTCGTCGCCAAGGTCTTCCAGGGCGGCGCCGAGCGCGAGCTGCTGGCGGCGCTGAAGCACGACTTCGCCAGCCTGCGCCACGCCAAGCCGCCGGCGAGTCGCAGCGAATCGGCCGAAATCTACGTCGTGGGCCAGGGATTTCGCGGCCGGAACGACGCATAGCGGCCATCCTGTCCGCGCGGATCACGGCGCTTCCCTTGCACCCCCTATTGTGTATAGTGCGTCGCCAACCCAAGTTTCCCCCCTACGGGAAGGGATGGCAGTATGGAAATCCGACAGGCGCTCACCTTTGACGACGTCCTGCTGGTTCCTGCGGCCTCGTCGATCCTCCCCACCGAGACGGATACCCGCACCCGGCTGACCCGCGAGGTGAGCCTCGGCATTCCGCTCATCTCGGCGGCGATGGATACGGTGACGGAGAGCGCGCTCGCCATCGCCATGGCGCAGGCGGGCGGGCTCGGCGTCATCCACCGCAATCTCGGCATTGCCGAGCAGGCGAACGAGGTGCGCAAGGTCAAGAAGTTCGAGGCCGGGATGGTGGTGAACCCCGTCACCATCGGGCCCAACGAGACGCTGGCCGACGCGTTGAAGCTGATGGCCGACAACCGCATCTCCGGCATCCCCGTGGTCGAGCCCGGCTCGCAGCGGCTGGTCGGCATCATCACCAACCGCGACGTGCGCTTCGCCACCAATGCGCGCCAGCCGATCGCGGAGCTGATGACCCGCGACAAGCTCGTCACCGTGCGTGAGACGGTGAAGCGCGAGGAGGCGATGCGGCTGCTGCATCAACATCGCATCGAGAAGCTGCTGGTGGTCGACGACGCCTATCGCTGCGTCGGCCTGATCACCGTCAAGGACATCGAGAAGTCGCAGCGCTTTCCCCATGCCTGCAAGGACGATCACGGGCGGCTCCGCGTCGCGGCGGCGACCGGCACCGGTGACGACGGCGTCGACCGCGCCGAGGCGCTGTTCGATGCCGGGGTCGACGTGCTCGTCGTCGACACCGCCCACGGCCATTCGCAGCGCGTGCTTGACTCGGTGAAGCGCATCCGGCGGCTCTCGAACTACACCCAGATCGTCGCCGGCAATGTCGCCACCGCCGAGGGCGCCGAGGCGCTCATCGCGGCCGGCGCCGACGCGGTCAAGGTCGGCATCGGCCCGGGCTCGATCTGCACCACCCGCATGGTCGCCGGCGTCGGCGTACCGCAGCTCACCGCGATCCTCGACGTCGTCGCCGCGGCGCGCAAGCGCGACGTGCCGGTGATCGCCGATGGCGGCATCAAATTCTCCGGCGACCTCGCCAAGGCGATCGCCGCCGGCGCCGATTGCGCCATGCTCGGCTCGCTGTTCGCCGGCACCGACGAGAGCCCGGGCGAGGTCTTCCTCTATCAGGGCCGCACCTACAAATCCTATCGCGGCATGGGCTCGGTGGGGGCGATGGCGCGCGGCTCGGCCGACCGCTATTTCCAGCAAGAGGTCCAGAACGAGCTCAAATTGGTGCCCGAAGGCGTCGAGGGCCGCGTGCCGCACAAGG
>JBKQTR010000390.1:0-18820 GCA_052143095.1 Allostellaceae bacterium | reverse complement strand
CCGCGCTCGGCCGCCGGCGCCCGGTGGCTGCGCTCCCAGTCGGTGACGTAATCGCGCGTCAAGGGCACGGTGTCGACGCGCCGGGCGAGCTGCATCTGGAAATTCATGTGCCCCTGATGGCGGAAGGCGATCTCGGAGCCGGCGAGATAGAACTCCCACATGCGGCAGAAGCGCTCGTCGTAGAGCGCGCGGACGCGCTCGCGGTTGGCGTTGAAGCGCTGGCGCCAGGCGCGCAGCGTCTCGGCGTAGTGCAGCCGCAGGATCTCGATATCGGTAATCCAGAGGCCGGTGCGCTCCACCACCGGCACCACCTCGGAGACCGCCGGCGAGTAGCCACCGGGGAAGATGTATTTGCGGATCCACGGGTTGGTGCTGCCCGGCCCGTCCTGCCGGCCGATCGAATGGAGCAGCGCCACGCCGTCCTCGGCCAGCAGCTGCTTCACCTTGTTGAAGAACGCTGCGTAGTGCACCACGCCGACATGCTCGAACATGCCGACCGAGACGATGCGATCATAGCTCCCGGTGGCCTCGCGGTAGTCGAGCAGCTCGAAGCGCACGCGGTCGGCGAGCCCGGCATCGGCGGCACGACGCTGCGCCACTTTGAGCTGCTCGGTCGAGAGCGTAAGGCCGGTGACGGAGACGCCGCATTCGCGCGCAAGATAGAGCGCGAGGCCGCCCCAGCCGCTGCCGATATCGAGCACGCGCTGCCCGGGCTGGAGCAGCAGCTTTGCCGCGATATGGCGCTTCTTGTTGGCTTGCGCCTCCTCGATCGTCTGGTCGGGCGCGAGGAAATAGGCGCAGGAGTATTGCCGGTCGCTGTCGAGGAAGAGATCGTAGAGCACGTCGGAGAGATCGTAGTGATGCGCGACGTTCTCGCGCGCGCGGTGCAGGGGGTTGTATTGCTGGAAGACGCGGAAGGCGCGGCCGAAGCCGTCATAGAGCGGGGTCAGCGCCGTGCGCGGCGCCAGGTTCATGTTGACGGCGATGAAGTCGAGGAAATCATAGAGGCCGGCATCCTCGACCGTCAGCGTGCCGTCCATGAAGGCTTGGCCGAGATGGAGGCGCGGGTTGAGGAACAGCTTGCGGCCGAGCGAGGTGTCACGCAGCCGCACCGTGATGGCGGGGCCAGGCTCGCCGGCGAAACTGTGGATGGTGCCGTGGGCGTCGATGATGCGCAACGTGCCGCGGCGCACGAGATGACGGAGCAGATGGGACAACAGCATCGGTACCTTCCTTCCGAACTGTCGCGACTCATTGTATTTCCTCAACTATCCCGCAGATTACCGCCTCAAGACAAGAGCCGAGATGAGAGCTGCGCGCCTACCGCATGGCCAGCGGCCCCCGGCGCTTGGGCGGCGGAAAAGCCGCGTCGAGCTCGGCGAGATCCTCAGGCGAGAGCGCGAGGTCGAGGGCGCCGCGGTTTTCCCGGACATGCTCCAGGCGCGCGGCCTTGGGGATCGCGATGACCCCGTCCTGGTGCAACAGCCAGGCGAGCGCCACCTGTGCTGGGGTCGCGCCGCGGCGCTTCGCGATGGCGGCGAGCGCGCGCTTGCCGAGCAGCCTGCCTTGCTCGATCGGCGAATAGGCCATGACCGGCACCCGATGGCGGTGCAGCCAGGGCAACAGGTCCCATTCGATGCCGCGGCGGCCGAGATTGTAGAGCAGCTGGTTGGTCTGGGTGTCGGCGCCGCCGGCGAGCCGCCACAGCTCCTGCATGTCGTCGAGGTCGAAATTGCTCACGCCGTAGTGCCGGATCTTGCCGCTGCGCCGCAGTGTGTCGAAGGCCTCGAGCGTCTCGGCCAGCGGCACCTCGCCGCGCCAATGCAGCAGGTACAGATCGATCCGGTCGGTGGCGAGCCGCTTCAGGCTGCGCTCGCAGGCGGCGACGGCGCCCTGGCGGCTGGCATTGTGCGGATAGACCTTGCTGACGAGGAAGACCGCCTCGCGCCGGCCGGCAATCGCCTTGCCCACCACCTCCTCGGCGCCGCCGTCGCCGTACATCTCGGCGGTGTCGATAAGCGTCATGCCGAGATCGAGACCGAGCGTCAGCGCCGCCACCATATCGGGGCCGCGCGTGCGCGCCTCGCCCATCCCCCAGGTGCCGAGACCCAGCACCGGGACATCGTCCCCGCCGGGCAGGCGCAGCCGTCGCATGAGAGCCTCCGTCGTGATCCCGCCGACTTGATTTGGCCTAACGCGCCGGCCGCGGCAAGATAGGCCGATCGGGCAAGACCGACAGGAGGCGAGGATGGGCGACGGCGCTGCGGCGAGGGGTGAGCCGGCGGTTGCTCCCGGCACGGTGGTGGTGACGGAAAGCGGCGAGGGCCTGCTGCGGCAATACCTGCTCGACGGCCGCCATCGCCTGCTGGCCGATGAGCCTGTCAGCCAGGGCGGCGGCGATGCCGGGCCGAACCCCTACGAGTTGCTGCTGATGAGCCTCGGCGCCTGCACCTCGATGACGCTCAGGCTCTACGCGCGGCGCAAGCAATGGCCGCTCTCGCGCATCACCATCAGACTGAGCCACGGCCGGATCCATGCCGAGGATTGCGCGGAATGCGAGACCAAGGCCGGGCTCATCGACCGCATCGAGCGCGAGATCGAGCTCGAGGGTCCGCTCGACGCAGCACAGCGCGCGCAGCTGCTCAGCATTGCCGATAAATGCCCGGTCCACCGCACCCTGACGTCGGAGATCAGCATCAAGACGCGGCTCGCGGGGAGCTAGCGGAAGGTTCCGCTGGATGGACTCAGTGCGTCCTTCGACTGCTCGCTGCGCGCTCGCGCTCAGGATGAGGCGATTTTCTTTGTGCCATCAAGAACTTTCCTCATCCTGAGCGGGCGCGCGCAGCGCGCCTGTCGAAGGACGCGCATGCGACTATGCAGCGGAGCCACGCTCTAGAAACGAAACGACCCTCCGTCTTGCGGCGGAGGGTCGGGGATCTGAGGCTGCGGTCTCTTATTTCGTTTCTGCGGCAGGCGCTCCGGCTTCCGGCGCCGAGGCGGCGACCGCCTCGGCCGCGGCGGCGGCGTCGCGCGCGGCCTGGGCTTGCGCCAGCCGGGCGGGGTCGACGCCCTTGGCCTGCATCTCCGCCTCCTCGGCCGATTGCGCCACGTTGACGGTCACCGTCACCGCGACCTCGGGATGGAGCACGACGCGCTGCGGGTAGAGGCCGAGCGTCTTGATCGCCTTGTCCAGCACGACCTGGCCGCGGCCGATGGTGAAGCCCGCCTCGGTGACGGCCTCAGCGATGTCGCGGGCGGTCACGGAGCCGTAGAGCTGGCCGCTCTCGCCGGCCTGGCGGATGATCACGACCGAGACGCCCTCGAGCTTCTTCGCCACCTGCTCCGCCTCGCTGCGGCGGGCAAGGTTCTGCGCCTCGAGCTGGGTGCGCTGCTTCTCGAAATACGCCATGTTCTCTTTGGTCGCGCGCAGCGCCTTTTTCTGCGGCAGCAGGTAGTTGCGCGCAAAGCCGGGGCGCACTTTGACGATCTGGCCCATCTGGCCCAGCTTCTCGACGCGCTCGAGCAGGATGACTTCGACCATGGGCGGCTCCTACTGCACGCTATAGGGCAAGAGGCCGAGAAAGCGCGCCCGCTTGATCGCCTGGGCGAGCTCGCGCTGCCTCTTGGTCGAGACCGCGGTGATGCGACTGGGCACGATCTTGCCGCGCTCGGAGACGAAGCGCTGCAGCAGCTTCACGTCCTTGTAGTCGATCTTCGGCGCATGCGGCCCCGAGAACGGGCAGGATTTGCGCCGGCGGAAGAAGGGGCGCCGCGCCGCCGGGCGGCCGCCGCCGGAAGTCTGACCGTCGCTCATTCCTCGACCCCTTCGGTGACGCGCGGCGCCTCGTCGCGGTCGCGATCGCCGTACCCGCCGCGCCGGCCGCCGCGCTCGCGGTCACGATCGCGCTCCTCGCCGCGCCCGCGGTTCTGCATCACCACCGACGGGCCTTCCTCAAGCGCCTCGACCCGCACCGTGAGGTAGCGGATCACGTCCTCGTTGATGCGCATGGTACGCTCGAGCTCGTTCACGGCCTTGGGCGGCGCGTCGAGATTGAACAGCACGTAATGGCCCTTGCGGTTCTTCTTGATGCGGTAGGAGAGGTTGCGCAGGCCCCAGTACTCGCGCTTGGTGATCTGGCCGCCCTGCTCGGTCACCACGGTGGTGAGCGCGTCGGCCAGCGCCTCGACCTGCGTCGCCGAGATGTCCTGGCGTGCAATGAAAACATTCTCATAGAAAGGCATGAAGGTGAGCTCCCTATGGCTGTTCGCGGCCCGGCGCTGGTCGGATCGTCCGACGGTCAGCCGCCCGGGCCTAGCCGGCACCGGCCGGCAAGGAGGCCGCGGACTATACAGGAAGCGCGCAACGGTGCAAGCCCGCCTCGCCCGGGTGTTGGTAACACGCCATCTGTCCGGTCTTTGTAGCAACTGATCTATCCGGTTTGAGAATCGCTCCAAAATGGGGGCGAGGATGAGCCGGGCAGAGCTTTTACGAGAGATCCGCAAGATGAGGTTCTTAGAGGTCTACGAGCGCTGCCGGATGCGGCGGCTGAGCTAAGCAGAGGCGGCGGAGCGCGCTGGACAGTGCGGCGAGGCGATGCTATCCCCGAGTGCCATTGTCGCCGAGGAAGTGCCATGCACCGTTGGCTCCCGATCGCCGTGATCGCCGTCGTCGCGAGCGCCTGCAGCACGCCGCACCCACCCGACCGGCTCGTCTTCGGCGTCTCCGGCGACCGCCCTGCCGGCGCCTCCTCGGCCGAGGCGGATGCCGAGATGCGGCAATTCCTCGATTGGAAGCTCAATCAGATCTGCACGCTCGGCTACGACACGGTGAAGGTCGAGACGCTGGCGGCGGAGGCGGACAAGCAGATCGTCGACGAGGAGGTGCGGTGCAAGGACTACACGTTCCGGTTCTCCGATCTGTTCTGAGCGCGGCCAGGCGATGACGCGCGCGCTGGTCTTCCCCGGACAGGGCTCCCAAGCCGTCGGCATGGGGCGCGAGCTCGCCGGCGCCTTCGTCGTGGCGCGCGAGGTCTTCGAGGAGGTCGATGAAGCGCTGCGGCAGAAGCTGTCGCGGCTGATGTTCGAGGGGCCGGAGGAAGAGCTGACGCTGACCGAGAACGCGCAGCCGGCGCTGATGGCGGTAAGCCTCGCGGTGATGCGGGTGCTCGAGCGCGAGGGCGGGCTCGACGTCGCCCGCCATGTGGGATTCGTCGCCGGCCACTCGCTCGGCGAATATTCGGCGCTGGCCGCCGCCCGCTCGTTCTCGCTCGCCGAGGCGGCGCGGCTGCTGAAGCGGCGCGGCCTGGCGATGCAGCGCGCGGTGCCGGTGGGCGCCGGCGCCATGGCGGCGCTGCTGGGGCTCGAGCTCGAGGCGGCGCGCGCCGTCGCCGAGGCGGCGGCGCAAGGCGAGGTCTGCGCCGTCGCCAATGACAACGGCGCCGGCCAGGTGGTCGTCAGCGGCGACAAGGCGGCGGTGGAACGCGCGGTGGCGATCGCGGCGACGAAGGGCGCCAGGCGCTCGATCATGCTGCCGGTGAGCGCGCCCTTCCACTGCCCGTTGATGGCGCCGGCGGCGCGCGAGATGGCGGAGGCGCTTGCCGAGGTGCGGCTGCGCGAGCCTTACGTGCCGCTGGTCGCCAACGTCACCGCCGCGCCGGTCAGCGACCCCGAGGAGATCAAGCGGCTGCTCATCGCCCAGGTCACCGGCCTCGTGCGTTGGCGCGAGAGCGTGCTAGCCATGAAGGCGGCAGGCGTGCATGAGCTGATCGAGCTCGGCGCCGGCCGCGTGCTGAGCGGGCTCGCCAAACGCATCGACCGCGACCTCGCCATCGCCTCGATCGGCGGGCCGGCCGAGATCGAAGCCTTCGTCAAAACGCTCTGAGGGCGGAAATCATGTTCGATCTCAGCGGCAAGGGCGCGCTCATCACCGGCGCCTCGGGCGGCATCGGCGGCGCGATCGCGCGTGCGCTGCACGCCGCGGGCGCCACGGTGGTGCTGGCGGGAACCCGGCGACCGGCGCTCGAGGCGCTGGCGGCCGAGCTCGGCGAGCGCGCTTTCGTCGCCGTCGCCGACCTTGCCGAGCCCGGCGCCGGCGACACGCTGATCAAGGCCGGCGAGGCGGCGGCGGGACAGCTCGACATCCTCGTCAACAATGCCGGCCTGACCCGCGATCAGCTGGCGCTGCGCATGAAGGACGAGGATTGGCAAAAGGTCATTGACGTCGACCTCACCGCCGGCTTCCGCCTGGCGCGCGCGGCGCTGCGCGGCATGATGCGCCGCCGCTGGGGCCGCATCATCGGCATCAGCTCGGTGGTGGGCGTCACCGGCAACCCCGGCCAGGCCAATTACGCCGCGGCCAAGGCCGGCATGATCGGCATGTCGAAGGCGCTGGCGGCGGAGGTGGCGACGCGCGGCATCACCGTCAATTGCGTCGCCCCAGGCTTCATCGCCACCGCCATGACCGGAAGCCTGAGCGAGGAGCAGCAGCAGCGTCTCGCCACCGTCATCCCGATGGGCCGCGTCGGCACCGTCGAGGAAGTCGCCGCCTGCGTGGTTTTCCTCGCCAGCGACGAGTCGCGCTACGTCACCGGCCATACCTTGCACGTCAATGGCGGGATGGCCATGATTTAGGGTGGGTTCACGGCGTCTGGGGCACTACTGGCAAACCGCCATGAACTGTGTTATGTGACGCGCGCTTTCGGCCCGGTCTCGAGCGTGGCAACGATCGGGCCCAGGCGCCCTGCGGCCGAAGCGGCGCCGAAAGCTCAGTCCACAAGCCCGTTTATCTGTCGAGGTATCACCTATGAGCGATGTCGCCGATCGAGTAAAAAAGATTGTGGTGGAGCATCTTGGCGTTGACGAGTCCAAGGTGACGGACAACGCCAGCTTCATCGACGATCTCGGAGCCGACAGCCTCGACACGGTCGAGCTGGTGATGGCGTTCGAGGAGGAGTTCGGCTGCGAGATCCCCGATGACGCGGCCGAGAAGATCGTGACCGTGAAGGACGCGGTCAGCTTCATCGAAGCGCACAAATAGGGCCGCTGCGGGCGTTCCGGCAGAGGGATGCAACAGCGAAGCATGAGACGAGTCGTCGTCACCGGCATTGGTCTCGTCACCCCGCTGGGGGTGGGGGCGGAGTCCGTCTGGAAGCAGTTGATCGAAGGTCGGTCGGGCATCCGGGCTATCCAGAGCTTCGATGTCTCGGACCTGCCGGCCAAGATCGCGGGCCAGGTGCCGCGCGGCGACACCGCATCGGGCGCGTTCAACGCCGATGACTGGGTGCCGCCCAAGGAGCAGCGCAAGATGGACGAGTTCATCGTCTATGCGCTGGCGGCGGCGGATCAGGCGGTGGCCGATGCCGGCTGGAAGCCCGAGGGCGAGGAGGATCGCGAGCGCACCGGGGTCATGATCGGCTCCGGCATCGGCGGCCTTCCCGGCATCACCGAAGGCGCGATCACGCTCCACGAGCGCGGGCCGCGGCGGCTTTCGCCGTTTTTCATCCCGTCGAACCTGATCAACCTCGCTTCGGGCCACGTCTCCATCCGCTACGGCTTCACCGGCCCGAACCACGCCGTGGTCACCGCCTGCTCGACCGGGGCGCATGCCATCGGCGATGCCGCGCGGATGATTCTGTGGGACGATGCCGATGTCATGGTCTGCGGCGGCGCCGAGGCGGCGATCTGCCGGCTCGGGCTTGCCGGCTTCGCCGCGGCGCGCGCGCTGTCGACCGCCTTCAACGACGAGCCCAGCAGGGCGTCGCGCCCCTGGGACCAGGCGCGCGACGGCTTCGTCATGGGCGAGGGGGCCGGCGTGCTCGTGCTCGAGGAGCTCGAGCATGCCGAGAAGCGCGGCGCCAAGATCTATGCCGAGGTGATCGGCTACGGCATGTCGGGCCACGCGCACCACATCACCGCGCCGGCGCCGGACGGCAACGGCGCCTTCCGCGCCATGCGCAACGCGCTGAAGCGCGCCCAGCTCGAGCCGGAGAAGATCGACTACATCAACGCACACGGCACCTCGACGCCGCTCGGCGACGAGATCGAGCTGGGCGCGGTCAAGCGCTTGTTCGGGGATCACGTCTACAAGCTGTCGATGTCTTCGACCAAATCCTCGATCGGCCATCTCCTGGGTGCGGCGGGCAGCGTCGAGGCCATCTTCTCGATCCTGGCCATGCGCGACAGCGTCGTGCCGCCGACGCTCAACCTGGAGAATCCGTCGCCGGGCTGCGACATCGACCTGGTGCCGCTTCAGGCGAAGGAGCGCCCGGTCCGCTACGCCCTCTCCAACTCCTTCGGCTTTGGCGGCACCAACGCTTCGCTCATCTTCGCGCAGGCGCCCTGAATGCCCGCCTGGGCGCGCCGGCGCTGGCTTGGCGCGGCGCTCCTCGCTGCCCTGGCCTTGGCGGCCGTCGCCCTCTGGACCTGGCGCGACTACACGACGCCGGGGCCGCTTGCCGAAAACAAGATCGTCGTCATCCCGCATGGCGCAGGGATCATCGCCGCGGCCGAGCTGCTGGCCGGGCAGGGCGTCATCGCGCATTCCTTTCCCTTTGTCGCCGGCGCGCTCTTCGACCGCGAGTTCGGCGGGCTCAAGGCCGGTGAATACGAATTCACCGCAGGCATCAGCCCGCGCGCTGCCATCGCGCTGATCGCCAGCGGCCGTGTCGTGCAACACCGGCTCACCGTGCCCGAGGGCCTGACCAGCCTCGAGGTGGTGGCACTGCTGTTGCAGCAGCAGCCGGCGCTCGACGGCGCCGTCGACGGCGCGCCGCCGGAGGGCAGCCTGCTGCCCGACACGTACTTCTATGTGCTGGGCGACCATCGCCAGGAGCTGCTGGCGCGCATGCGCCGCGCCCGGGAGCGGGCGCTGGCGAGCGCCTGGGAGACGCGCAGCCCCGAGCTCTCGCTGGCGACGCCGGAGGAGGCGCTGACGCTGGCCTCGATCGTCGAGAAGGAGACGGCGCGCGAGGACGAGCGGCCGCGCATCGCCGCCGTCTTCTTGAACCGGCTGAAGCTCGGCATGAAGCTGCAGGCCGATCCGACGGTCGCCTATGCGCTGACCGAGGGCGGCGCCAAGCCGCTCGATCACCCGCTGGACCACGAGGATCTCGCGGTCGACTCGCCCTACAACACCTATCTCCATACCGGCCTGCCGCCGACGCCGATCGACAGTCCCGGGCTTGCCGCGCTGCGCGCCGTGCTGCATCCTGACGCCGGCGACGAGCTCTATTTCGTCGCCGATGGCAGCGGCGGCCACGCTTTCGCCCGCACGCTCGCCGAGCACAACCGCAACGTCGCGCAGCTGCGCCGCCAGCGGGGCGAAGGCGGCGCTCCCTGACCGGGAGGGACGTGGCATGACGCAGGCGCAAAGCATCCGGCACGAGGACAACGCCGCGGTCCGCGTCACCGAATGGCGGTTCGCGCCCGGCGCGGCGACGGGCTATCACCGCCACGAGTACGACTACGTCGTCGTCTACCTCACCGCGGCGACGATCCGCGCCGTCGGCCCTGCCGGCGAGACGCGCTTCGAGATGGCGGCGGGGCAGTCCTATTTCCGCAACGCCGGCATCGAGCACGACGTCATCAACGCCGGCGATGCCCCCGTCACCTTCGTCGAGATCGAGATCAAGCGGCCGGGCTAGGGCGGGACCGCAAGTAGCGGTCCATCGGCGCCCGCTGGTGGGGGAGCTGCGCTCGAAGCTGCGGAGCTGATGCGTGAGGCGCGATGCCGGCCACGGCGCGACGTGGTGTTTGGGCTGCAATGGAACAGGTGATGGGCGAAGTTGCGGCGCTTTATTCAAGCCCGGCTAAGTCCGCTCTTGATTTGGCTCAAGGTCTTCTGCAGCCGGAAGTACCAACATTATCTACCTCTGCTGGGGGGTGGCCCCGGCAGACGAAACTATGCGAGTGATCCGCAATGGCTAGGGAGGAGACGTCCGACGACGTCACAGTGAGGCCGAAGCGGCCCAAGTCGCCGGCTTTGCGACAATCTGGAGCGGCCATGACTCAGCGACCGCGTGGACCGGTGAAGCGGCAGGTGCCGCCGTACCCGCTGCCGGACGGGGTCGCTCCGCAAGGGGCGGGACGCGGCGCGCGGGCAAACAGAAGGCGACGGAGGCGGTGCCTCGTCATGGCGCTAGCCCCGAACCGCTGCCCGAGATGGCCGACCAGCTGTGGCGGGCCAACCCTCTCCACCGGCTGCTGCCGATCCCTTGGGGCGAGATCACGCGGGCTCTCATGACACTGTCCGTCCGATCGACGGCGGATCCGATCCACGCGACCACCGCGGCCGCCAATTTTGGCCTGACGATGTGGCGAGAAGCGGCCGAGAGCTGGATCGGCACCGCGGCGCGCTGGTGGGGGCTCGCGCCGGCCGCACCGGCCAAGCCGGAAGGCGCCGAGGCCGACCGGCGCTTCGAGGCTGCGGAATGGGAGCAGTACCCCTTCTTCCGGCTGCTGAAGCAGAACTATCTCGCGCTTTCCAAGGAGCTTCTCACGGAAGCCGAGCGGCAGGCGGTCGATCCCGCCGAACGGCAGCGACTCGTCTTCCATCTCCGGCAGTTCCTCGACGCGATGAGCCCCACCTTGTTTCTTCCGACCAATCCCGCGGCGCTGCGCAGGGCATGGGAGACGCGCGGCGGCAGCGTCGCCGACGGGCTCCGCAACCTGCTGGACGACCTCCGCCAGGACCGGCTCAGCATGACCGACACCGCAGCGTTCACGCCGGGCAAGAACCTCGCCACCACCCCAGGCAAGGTCGTCTACCGCAATCGCATCATCGAACTCATCCAATACGCGCCGATGACGGCGCAGACCTATGTCGTACCGCTGCTGTTCATTCCGCCGTGGATCAACAGGTTCTATGTCCTCGACCTGCAGCCGAAGAACAGTCTTGTCCGCTTCCTGCTCGAGCAAGGCTTCTCGGTATTCATGATCAGCTGGAAGAACCCGGACGCTTCGATGGAGGCCATCACATTCGAGGATTACATGACCGACGGCCCGCTCGCCGCGAGCGACGCCGTGCGCGAGATCACCGGGGCCGAGCGCATCAACCCCGTCGGCTACTGCATCGGCGGAACGCTGCTGGCGATGACGCTGGCCCATCTGGCGGCGCGGCGGGACGAGCGCTTCGGTGCGGCCTTGTTCATGGTGTCGCTCTTGGACTTTTCCGAGGTCGGCGACACGGCCGTGTTCATCGACGAGCCGCAGATCGCCTACATGGAGCAGCAGATGCTCGAGCGCGGCTATCTCGACAGTCGCCACATGTCGAACATGTTCAACCTGCTGCGCGCGAATGACTTGATCTGGAACACGGTGATCAACAACTACCTGATGGGGAACAAGCCGCCCGCGTTCGATCTCCTGTACTGGAACAACGATGGCACCCGGATGGCCCGGGCAGCGCACAGCTTCTATCTCCGCAACACGTACCTCGAAAACAACCTGATCAAGCCGGGCAAGATCTCGCTGCTCGGGCAGCCGATCGACCTGCGCGCCATTCGCCAGGATGTTTACGCGGTGGGTGCCGAGAAGGACCACATCGTGCCCTGGCGCTCGGCTTGGCGGATCGCGCAGCTGACAAGCGCGCAGACCCACTTCGTGCTGGCGGCGAGCGGGCACATCGCCGGCATGATCAATCCACCGTCCAAAGGCAAAGGCGGGTATTGGACGAACGACATCCTTCCACCGCCGGCGACCGCCGACGCCTGGCTGGCCGGCGCGCAAAAGCATGACGGCAGCTGGTGGACCGATCTGGCCGGTTGGCTCGGGGTCCGGTCCGGAGAGAGAATAGCCGCGCCACCCGTCGGAAGCGTTGCCCATCGCCCGCTTGGTGACGCCCCGGGAACGTACGTTCTGGAAAAATAGGCGCGCGCAACACCGCACGCCCGCCCCGAGAGATGCGCGGCTCCGGACCCCCAGGCGTCTTTCTACGGCCGGCTACCCGCCGGCCCGTTCCATCCACCGCAAAGCGCCGGGTTGCGGCGGCAGTGCTCGACGAAATGCTGCAGCACGATCTTGAGTTCCGCGGCGTGGCGGAAGTCCGCCCGGCTGCGTGCCGCCGCGATGTCGTCGCATATCATAGCGTCAATCGCGCGCCGTCCGTCGGGGCAATGTACGAGGTAGCACCCGAGCTCGGCGGCGATGGTCTCCGGCAGGTGTTCGTGCTCGGCGATCGCGTTGATCTCTTCAAGTGTGAGGTCGCTGAGCGCGATACAGTCTTCCAGCGTCAGCATGGCAAGACCTCCTCAAACCCTTGCGCCAAGACTCCATCGCTCCGACCGTGATGGCTATGATCCAGGTCAATCCGACCCGGCGATAGTCGCCCCCGCGTCAGCCCGTCGCTGAGCCGCCAGGGCAGGGCGCCATGGCGTGTCGTCCGCTTTGTTGTTGCGCGCTGCCGCCAAGGCTATAAACCCTTGACCTGCTCGTCGAGGGGTGTGCGCGCGTGACCGTCTCCAGCATGACCGGATTTGCCCGTGCCGATGGGCACGAGGACGGGGTCTCCTGGACCTGGGAGGTCAAGAGCGTCAACAGCAAGTCGCTCGACCTGCGGTTCCGCCTGCCGCCGGGCTTCGAGGCGCTGGAGCTGCCGCTGCGCACCGGCATCGCGCAGCGGCTGAAGCGCGGCGCCGTGTCGGTGACGCTGGGCCTGATCAGGGCGGCTGCCGGCGGCGGCTTGCGGGTCAACCGCGAGGCGTTGGCGCTGGTGGTGGCGCTGGCACAGGAGCTCGTCGCCCAGGGCAAGGCGGCGCCGCCAAGGGCCGACGGCCTGCTCGGCTTGCGCGGCGTGCTCGAGAGCGGCGAGGAGACCGAGGACGAGGCGCGCCGCGAGCGGCGGCAGGCGGGCTTGCTGCAGAGCTTCGATACGGCGCTCCGGGCGCTCGCCGCCGCCCGCGCCGCCGAGGGCGAGCGGCTGATCCCGGCACTGGAGGCGCGGCTCGCGGAAATCGCCCAGCTCGTGGCGGCGGCCGAGGACAGCGCTGCCGCCCAGCCGCAGGCGCTCAAGGCGCGGCTCGCCGAGATGATGGCCGAGCTCCTCGACGCCTCACCGGCGCTGTCGCCGGAGCGGCTGGCGCAGGAGGTGGCGCTGCTGGTTGCCAAGGGCGATATCCGCGAGGAGCTCGACCGGCTTTCCGCGCATATCGTCGCGGCCCAGGAGCTGCTCGCCGAGGGCGGCGCGGTCGGCCGGCGGTTCGATTTCCTCTGCCAGGAGTTCAACCGCGAGGCCAACACGCTGTGCTCGAAATCGGCCGATGTCGCGCTGACGCGCGTCGGTCTCGCCTTGAAGGCGGCGATCGAGCAGCTGCGCGAGCAGGAGCAGAACCTTGAATAGGCCCGGGCGATGAGCGCGGCGGAGATCGCGCGGCGCGGCATCCTGCTGGTCCTGTCCTCGCCCTCAGGCGCGGGCAAGACCACCATCACCCGCGAGCTCGTCGCGCGCGACGCCAATCTGCGCATCTCGGTCTCGGTCACGACGCGGCCGAAGCGCGTCAACGAGGTCGACGGCCAGCACTACCATTTCATCAGCCGCGAGCGCTTCGACGAGATGGTGGCCAAGGGCGACCTGCTCGAGCACGCCACCGTCTTCGGCAATTGCTACGGCACGCCGCGCGCGCCGGTCGAGGCGGTGCTGAGCGCCGGCGGCGACATCGTCAGCGACATCGACTGGCAGGGGACGCAGCAGCTCAAAGCGAGCGTGCGCGGCGATCTCGTCTCCGTCTTCGTCCTGCCGCCGAGCATGGCCGCGCTCGAGGAGAGGCTGCGGACGCGCGCCCAGGACAGCGCCGAAGTGGTGCGGGCGCGCATGGCCAAATCGACGGACGAGATGAGCCATTGGCCGGAATACGACTATGTCGTGGTCAACCACAACAACGACCTCGAAGCGAGCGTGCGGCGCGTGCAGGCGATCGTCGCCGCCGAACGCGTCAAGCGGGACCGGCAGATCGGGCTCGCGGAGTTCGTCAATCGGCTGCGGAGCGGCGGCTGAGCGCGCGGTAGGCCCGCGCCAGCGCGCAGAACTCTTCGACCCCCAGCTCCTCGGCCCGCGCGGTCGGCGACGCTCCCGCCGCCGCCAGCAGCGCCTCGGCGTCGATGCCGAGCGATTTCAGGCTCTGGCGCAGCATCTTGCGGCGCTGGCCGAAGCCGGCGGCTAGCACGCGCTCGAGATCGTCGCGGCGGCAGGGGGCGAGCGGTGCGGCGCGCGGCGTCAGGCGCAGCACGCTCGAGGTCACCTTGGGCGGCGGCACGAATGCCTTCGCCGGGATGTCGAAGAGCGCGCGCACCTCGCACAGCCACTGCGTCATGACCGAGAGCCGCCCATACGCCTTGGAGCGCGGCGTGGCGGCGAGCCGCTGCGCCACCTCCTTTTGGAACATGAGCGTCAGGCTCTCGTAAGCGGTGGCGGTACCGAGCCAGCCGAGCAGCAGCGGCGTTGCGATGTTGTACGGCAGGTTGGCGACGATCTTGCGCGGCGCCGGCGCCAGCGTTGCGGGGTCGATCTCGAGAGCGTCGCCGGCGACGATGCTGAGGCGGCCGGGAAACGCCTCGGCAAGCTCGGCCAGCGCCGCGACGCAGCGAGGATCACGCTCGATGGCGGTGACGTGGCCCGCTCCGGCGAGCAGCAGGGCGCGGGTGAGGCCGCCCGGGCCGGGGCCGATCTCGATCACGTTGACCCGCTCGAGCGGTGCCGCGGCGCGGGCGATGCGCGCGGTGAGGTTGAGGTCGAGCAGGAAATTCTGCCCGAGCGATTTGCGCGCCGCCAGCCCGTGCCGCGCGATCACCTCGCGCAGCGGCGGCAGCGCCGGCGCGGCCATGCCGGCGCTCAGGCTGCGGCGCGCCGCGCCGCCATGTCGCCGGCCAGCTTCAGCGCCGCGATCAGGCTCGTCGGATCGGCCTTGCCCGTGCCGGCGATGTCGAGCGCCGTGCCGTGGTCGGGCGAGGTGCGGATGAAAGGCAGGCCGAGCGTGACGTTGACGCCGCCGGCGAAATCGATGGTCTTGAGCGGGATCAGCGCCTGGTCGTGATACATGCACAGCGCGGCGTCGTAGCGCCGCCGCGCCGCGGCGTGAAACAGCGTGTCGGCGGGCGCGGGGCCGACCGCATCGATGCCGAGCGCGCGCAGCTCGGCGACGGCCGGCGCGATGATGTCGATCTCCTCGCGGCCGAGCGCGCCGTGCTCGCCGGCATGCGGGTTGAGCCCCGCCACTGCGAGACGCGGGCGGGCGATGCCGAAATCGCGCGCGAGCCCGGCGGCGGCGATGCGCCCGGTGGCGACGATGCGCTCGACACTGAGCGCCGCCAGCGCCTCGCGCAGTGGCTGGTGGATGGTGACGAGCACGACGCGCAGCTCCGGGCAGGCCAGCATCATTGCTGGCGCGGCGCCGCCGGCGAGCTCGGCGAGGAACTCGGTATGGCCGGGATGGCGGAACCCTGCGGCGTAGAGCGCTTCCTTCTGGATCGGGTTGGTGACCAGCGCGCCGGCGCGGGTTGTCGCCGCCAGCGCGGCGCCGGCGGCGATGGCCTCGATCACGGCAGATGCATTGGCGGGATCGGGCCGGCCGGCCGCCACCGGCCGCGGCAGCACGAGCGGCAGCACCGGCAGCGCCTCGGCGAAGGCGGCGCCCGCCTGCTCCGGCGTGTCGAGGCGGCGCAGGGTCACACGCCAGCCGAGATCCGCGGCGAGGCGCTCGAGCCGCGCGGGATCGTCGATGATGAAGAAGGGCGGCACGCCCGCCTCGCCGCGCCGCAACCAGGCCTGGAGCGCGACCTCGCCACCGATTCCCGCCGGCTCACCCATGGTGAGCGCGAGCGGCGTGCTCATCCGCGGATGTCCACGTAGGCGCCGCGGCGCAGGTCGCGCAGATAGCGCCGCGCCAGCGCGTCAAGGCGCTCGCGCGCCAGCGAGTCGGATATTTCCTCCCGCGTCGGCAGGCCGCCCGGCGGGTCCTTGCGCTGGCATATCATGATGACGGCGAGGCCGCCCTCGACCGGCAGCGGCTTGCTCGCTGTGGCGACGCCGAGGCCGAGCACCGTCTGCCGCACCGTCGCCGGCAGCTCGGCCGCCTTGATCTCCGGGATCTCGCGCGAGGTCTGCGGCGCCTCGTCGCGGCCGATCTTCGCCAGCTCGCCGCAACTCTTCACCGACGCGCTGACCTGCTGCGCGCGCAGCGCCACGCGCTGCTGCTCGTCCGTCGGCGAGGTGCTCGACACCGGCAGCACGACCTCGACCAGCGACAGCTGGGTGTCGGCGGGGTTGGGCGCGCTCAGCGTCTTGCGATCGAGCAGATAGAGCAGGTAGTAGCCGGTCCCGGTGTGCAGCGGATAGGACATTTCGCCGGGGTTCATCTTCTTGAGCGTGTCGGCGATCTCCGGCTGAAGCTGGGTCTCGGTCACGTAGCCGAGATCGCCGCCGACCGCGGCCGTCGGCGACTGCGAGAACTGGCGGGCGACGGCGTCGAACTTGACGCCGCTGCGGATCTGCTCGATCAGCCGGTCGGCGAGCCGCTTGACATCGGGCTCCTGGGTCGGGTTGTCGACGGCGAGGAAGATTTCCGCCACCCGGTCCTGCGGCAGGTCGGCTTGCGCCTTCAGACGCCCCAGCGCCTCGGTGACCTCCTCGTCGGAAATCTGCACCTCCTGCAGCAGCCGATTGCGCACCAGCTTCGACCAGGTGAGCGACGCGGTGACCTGATCGGTGAGCGAGGGTTTCGCGATGCCCGCCTTGGTCAGGAACTCGTCGAGCGAGCCTTTCGGCATATGGTTCTGCTGCTCGAGGCGCTCCAGGGCCTGGTTGATCTCCTCCTGCGAGACGGTGACCTTGAGGCGCTTGGCCTCCTGCATCTGCAGCCGCTCGTCGATCAGGCTGCGCAGCACCTGGGAGGAGATGCGCTCGCGCGTCTGGTCGTTGTCCTGCATGCCGGAGGAGCGCACCAGCAGCGTCACCCGCGCCGTGAGATCGTTGAGCGAGACCACGTCGTCATTGACCAGCGCCGCGATGCGGGTTTCCTGCGCCGAAGCGCCGGCGGCGCAGAGCAAAAGCAGGCAAAGGCAAAGGACCGGAAGCGATCTCATCGGCACTGGCAAACCGCGGCTGCGGCGGGGCCCCGCGCCCCGCGACCGGCCTCACCATACACCGGCCGGCCTCGTCTGTCCTCCCCCGGCTGGAACCGGGGCCCCGATCTATTCCGCCGGGGTGGGCGCGGCCGCGAAGTAGCGCGGCGGCGCCTCGCGGCTGTCGCGCCACAGCAGCCAGAGGGTGACCATGATCGGCGCCAACACGTTAAGATAGAGGAACGGCACCGCCATCGTGCTGCGGCCGGCGAGGTTCTTGAAACCGATATCGAGCGTCTCGAACAGGAAGGCGAGCAGCACCGCCAACAGCACCCGCTTCGTCTGGCCGCGCCGGTTGAACTCTCCGGTGAGCAGGCAGCCGAGCGGGATGGCGCAGAAGGCGAGGGCGGTGAGCGGGTTGATCAGCCGCAGATGCGCCTCGATGATCCGGCTGGTGTCGCCCGGCGGCGCGCGACGGAACAGCAGCTCGTTCATGAAGAGCTCGTCGGGTTGGCGGTCGCGGAAGTCGTCGGCGTCGCGATAGGCGGAGAGATCGAGGCTGTACTTTTCGAAGGTGAGCACCGACAGCTTGCCGGTGGTACGGTCGTATTGCTGGCGGCTGCCATTCACCATCAGCACCCGTGGCCCGGTATCGGTGTCGACGAAGGTGCCGCGCTCGGCGACGATGGTGATCGGCTTATCCGGGTCGCGCGTCTCATGGATCAGCAGGCCGATCAGCTCGCCGTTGGTGTTGCGCCCGCGCACGTAAATGGTGAGGTTCTCGGAGAGCGTGTTGAAGATGCCCTCCTGCAGCAGCACCGAGGCAAAGCGGTTGCGGATCTCGAATTGCAGATCCTTGAACGCCCGGTTCGCCGCCGGCAGGAAATAGAGCGAGAACGAGAGCAGCACCGTGAAGCCCAGCGCGCCGGCGATGAGCGCGGGACGGGCGAGCGCCGCCTGGCTCATGCCGGTGGCGCGCATGACGATGAGCTCGCTTTCCGACATCAGGCGGTTGTAGGTGAAGAGGATGGCGATGAAGACCGCGATCGGCAGCACGACGTCGATGAAGCGCGGCAGGATCAGGATGGCGAGATAGAGAAAGAGGCCGAGCGACAGCCCGCGGTTGACGATGAGGTCGATGAGCCGCAGCGACTGCACGAGCCAAACCGCCGCGGTGAAGCTCACCGCGACGAACAGCATGATCGCCAGCGCCTGGCGCAGGATGTAACGGGTAATCCCGTTCATGGCGGGCGATTATAGAAGCGGCAGGTTGGCGGAGGATAGCCCGGATTTCTCCTTCCGGCGGCCGATCCCGTGCTTGCCGCGGCCGGCGCGGCGTGGAACTCTGCGGCGCCGGGCTGCAGGCGGAAGGGAGGTGGAGGATGGGCGACGCTGCTGCTCTCTCGCGCCCCGGCTTCCGTCGGGCGGCGCTGCTGTTCGCGGCGCTGTTCGCCGCTGCGGCGTTGCCGGTGCTGCTCTGCGACACCTTGCCGCTGTTCGACTACCCCAACCATCTTGCGCGCATGCACATTCTTGCTGATTTCGCGCAGTCGCCGGCGCTGCAGCGCTATTACGAGATCGCCTGGCGGCCGCTGCCCAACCTGGCGATGGATCTCGTCGTGCCGCCGCTCGCCGGGCTGCTGCCGCTCGCCTGGGCCGGCAAGGCGTTCGTGCTGCTCACGCTCTTCCTGCTCGCCGGCGGCGCGGCGACGCTCAACCGCGTGCTCTTCGGCCGCTGGTCGGCCTGGTCGTGCCTTGCCTTCCTGCTGCT
>JBKQTR010000389.1:0-38500 GCA_052143095.1 Allostellaceae bacterium | reverse complement strand
CAAGAAAAAATCGCCCTGTTCATCGATGGCGCCAATCTTTACGCGGCGGCGCGCGCCCTGCAGTTCGACATCGATTACAAGCGGCTCCTCGAGGTTTTCGGCTCGAAGGGGCGCCTCATCCGCGCCTTCTACTACACCGCGGTGATCGAGGACCAGGAATACTCGCCGCTGCGGCCGCTGGTCGATTGGCTCGACTATAACGGCTACACCATGGTGACCAAGCCGACCAAGGAATTCACGGACGCCATGGGCCGCCGCAAGATCAAGGGAAACATGGATATCGAGCTCGCCATCGACGTGATGGAGATGGCGCAGTATCTCGACCACATCGTGCTGTTCTCGGGCGACGGCGATTTCCGCCGGCTGGTCGAGGCGGTGCAGCGCAAGGGCGTCCGCGTCACGGTGGTCTCGACCGTCCGCTCCGCGCCGCCGATGGTCGCCGACGAGCTGCGCCGCCAGGCCGACATGTTCCTGGAGCTGCAGGATCTGGCACCCAGCATCATGCGCGTCCATCACCGCGAGGACAGCCAGCGCCAGCAGGCGACGACCCCAGGCTACGGCCCGCCGTGAGCGCAGCGCCGGCGGCTGCGGCGGAGCCCGGTCGCGACTGTCCACTCTGCCCGCGCCTGGCCGCGTTCCGGAGCGTCCAGCGCGCCGATCACCCCGATTGGTTCAACGCGCCGGTCCCGTCCTTCGGCGGCGAGGACGGAAGGCTGCTCATCGTCGGCCTCGCGCCGGGCCTGCGCGGCGCCAACCGCACCGGGCGACCGTTCACCGGCGACTATGCCGGCGTGCTGCTCTACGACACCTTGAAGAAGTTCGGCTTCGCCCGCGGCGATTACGGCGAGCGCGCCGATGACGGGCTTGCGCTGGTCGATTGCCGCATCACCAATGCGGTGCGCTGCGTGCCGCCGGAGAACAAGCCGGAGCCGGCGGAGATCAAGGCCTGCAACCGGTTTCTTGCCGCGGAGTTCGAGCGGCTGAAGCGGCTCGCGGCGGTGCTGGCGCTGGGCGCCATCGCCCACCAGGCGGTGCTGGCGGCGGCGGGCGCACGCCGCTCCGCCTTTCGCTTCTCCCATGGCGCGCTGCACGCGCTGCCGGGGGGGCTGCTGCTCGCCAACAGCTATCACTGCTCGCGCTACAACACGAATACCGGCAGGCTCACCCCGGCGATGTTCGAGGCGGTGTTCGCGGAACTGCGGCGCGGGCTCAGCGGTTCCGCTCCCGCATGATGCGCGCCTTGTCGCGCTGCCAGTCGCGCCGCTTCTCCGCCTCGCGCTTGTCGGCCTTGCGCTTGCCCTTGGCGAGGCCGAGCTCGAGCTTGGCGCGGCCGCGGTCGTTGAAATTGATCGCCAGCGGCACCAGCGTGATGCCGTCGCGCTTGATCGCGCCCATGAGGCGATTGATCTCGCGCTTGTGCAGCAGCAGCAGGCGCGGCCGGCGGGGCTCGTGGTTGAAGCGCGAGGAGGGATATTCCGGGAAATGCGCGTTGATGAGGTAGATGCCGCCCTCGCGCTCGGTGGCATAGGCCTCGTTGATGCTGGCGAGCCCCTGGCGCAGCACCTTCACCTCGGTGCCGGCGAGCTGGAGCCCCGCCTCCATCGTGTCCTCGATGAGGTAGTCGTGGCGCGCCCGCCGGTTCTGCGCGACGAAACGCTCGGTCCCGCGCAGCGCCATTTAATTCAATTCAAGACACCCGCGCTGCGCATCGCCAGGCGCATCTTCTCCTGCGCTTCGGGGCTGGCCGGCACGAGCGGCAGCCGCACCTCGGGGGTCGATTTGCCGAGTAGCGATGTGCCGAACTTCACCGGCGCCGGACTGGTCTCGCAGAACAGCGCGTCATGAAGCGACGCCAGCCGGTCGTTGATCCGCGTGGCACGCGCCGTATCGCCCTTGGCCCAGGCCTCCTGCATGTCGGCGCAGGCCCGCGGCGCGACATTGGCAGTGACCGAGATGCAGCCGACGCCGCCCTGCGCGTTGAAGGCGAGCGCGGTGACGTCCTCGCCGGACAACATGCAGAAATCCGCACCGATCGCCTGGCGCGTGCGCAGCGGCCGGGCGAGATCGTTGGTGGCGTCCTTGACGCCGACGATGTTCGCCAGCTTGGCCAGCCGCGCCATGGTGGCGATGCTCATATCGACCGCGGTGCGGACCGGGATGTTGTAGATGATGAGCGGCAGCTCGACCGCATCGCTGATCGCCTTGAAATGCTGGTAGAGCCCCTCCTGGCTCGGCCGGTTGTAATAGGGGCAGACGACAAGCGCGGCGTCGGCGCCGGCGGCCTTGGCATGGCGGGTGAAGCCGATCGCCTCCTCGGTCGAGTTGGAGCCGGTGCCGGCGATCACCGGCACGCGCTTGTCGGCGGCCTCGACGCAGAGCTCGACGACGCGGTTGTGCTCGGCATGGCTCAAGGTCGGCGACTCGCCGGTGGTACCGCAGGGCACCAGGCCATGGGTGCCCTGGCCGATCTGCCAGTCGACCAGCTCCTGCAAGGCTCGCTCGTCCACCGCTCCGTTGCGGAACGGGGTGACGAGCGCGACGATCGAGCCCTTGAACATGAGGATCCTCCCCCGTCTTATGCCGGGACGATAGCCCCAAGGGCGGGCCGCGGCAACATATCGCGCCGCATTTACTAAAAGTTGACGGCTTCGGGCGATGCTGCAGTCGGTGGGGCAGCTTGTTTGCCGGCGACATGTCGATACAATACCCCGCAGTTTAGCGTCGGCGCGCCCCCGGCGCCCGGGAGTTGTGATGCCGGTGAGGTGGCTCGCTTATCGTCTGGTGGTGCTGGTGCCGCTGCTCTGGGCACCGGCTTTGCCGGCGCGGGCAGAGCTCAGCGACAGCGACCGGGAGACCTACCGCGAGGCGTTTCAGGCGGCGCGGTCCGGCGACTGGGCGCTGGCCGGCCAACGCGCCAACAAGGCGCATGACCGGCTGCTCGCCAAGGCGCTGTGGTGGCTCAACCTGTCGCGCGGCAGCAGCGGCGCCGCCTTCACCGATTTCGTCGACTTCATCACCGCCAATCCCGATTGGCCCAGTCAGCTGGCGCTGCGCCAGCACGCCGAGGAAGCGATGGTCGGCGTCTCCGACCACAGCCTCGAGCAATGGTTCGACCGCTTTGCGCCGGTGACGCCCGCCGGCAAGTTCAGGCAAGCCGACATCTGGATCGCCGAGGGGCGCGAGCAGGACGGCCTAGCGCGCATCCGCGAGGTCTGGGCCAAAGGCGATTTCACCGCCTTCGAGGAGAAGTCGGTGCTGCAGCGCTACCACCAGGCCCTGCGCCAGGCCGATCACTGGGCCCGGCTCGACCGCCTGCTTTGGGACGGCCAGGTCGAGGCGGCGCGGCGGATGATGCCGCGGGTCGATGCCGACCATCGTGCGCTCGCCGACGCGCGCATCCGCATCGCGGCGATGGAGCCCGGCGTCGAACGGCTGCTGACGCGCCTGCCGCCGGCGCTGCAAAGCGATCCCGGCCTGCTCTTTGAGCGCATGCGGTGGCGTGCGCGCAAGGAGCATTTCGACGACGCCATCGCCATGCTCGAGCATCCGCCGCACGATCTCGTGCGGCCGCTCGCCTGGGCGAGCGAGCGCCAGGTGCTGGCGCGGCACGCGCTCGCGGTCGGTGACATCTCGGTCGCCTATCGCCTGGCGGCGCACCATGGCCTCGACAGCGGCCAGACCTTTGCCGAGCTCGAGTTCTTCGCCGGCTGGTTGGCATTGCGCTTCCTGCGCGAGCCCGACGTCGCCTACAACCATTTCGTCAAGCTCTATGACGAGGTGAAACTGCCGGTGAGCGTCGCGCGCGGCGCCTACTGGGCGGGGCGCGCGGCCGAGGCGATGGGCTACCACCAGCTTGCCGGCGCGTGGTACGGCACCGCCGCGGCGCAGGTGACGACCTATTACGGCCAGCTTGGCGCGACCACGCTGGGCGAGCCCAACATCGTGCGCGGCATCACCGAGCCGAAGCCGACCGCGGCCGAGACCGCGACGTTCGAGAAACGCGAGCTGGTTCAGGTGATGCGCGGGCTGGCGGAGGTGGGCGCCAACGAGTATATGGGCCCGTTAGCTCGGCGGGTGAGCGAGCTGGCAGTGGTGCCGGCCGAGCATGCGCTCCTCGCCCATCTCGTCGTCAAGCTCGGCCGGCCCGACATGGCGATCGCCGTGGCGAAGAAGGCGAGCTATGCCGGCGTCACCCTGCTGGATGAGGGCTATCCCATCACCGAGCTGCCGCCGGGCGGCGGCGCCGAGCGGCCGCTGGTGCTGGCGATGACGCGGCAGGAAAGCGCCTTCGACCGCGAGGCGATCAGCACGGCCGGCGCGCGCGGCATGATGCAGCTCATGCCGGCCACCGCGAGCCACATCGCCAAGACGCTGCACCTGCCGTTCTCGGAGAGCCGGTTGCTGACCGACCCGCATTACAACATCACCCTCGGCCGGCACTACCTCGACGGGCTGCTCGGCGACTTCTCCGGTTCCTACGTTCTGGCGATCGCCGCCTATAATGCCGGCCCGTCGCGCGTGCGCCAGTGGATCCGCGACTACGGAGATCCCCGCGCCAAGAACGCCGACGTGGTCGACTGGATCGAATCGATTCCGCTGGGCGAGACGCGCAACTACGTGCAACGTGTGCTCGAGAACCTGCAGATCTACCGCCTGCGGCTCGGCGATCACGGCCTTGCCTTCTCGCTCGCCAGCGACTTGAAACGGTGACGGCGCCGCTTCTATGCCGGTGGCGATCCTGGGGAGACCTGCCATGACCGACCCTTCGCTCGCCGCCACCGCCGCCTGCGTTTTCGACGCCTACGGCACCTTGTTCGACGTCGCCTCGGCATCGCGGCGCTGCCGCGACGCGCTGGGGGGCAAGGCGGATGCGCTCGCCGCGCTGTGGCGGACCAAGCAGCTCGAATACACCTGGCTGCGCAGCCTGATGGGCCGGCACGCCGAGTTCTGGCAAGTCACCGGCGACTCACTCGACTACGCCCTGGCGGCGCTCGGCATCGCCGGCGACGGGCTGCGCGAACGGCTGATGGACGCCTTCCTCAACCTCCAGGCCTATCCCGATGCGCGCGCCGTGCTCGAGGCGCTGCGGCGCGCCAAGCGTCCGGCGGCGATCCTCTCCAACGGCTCGCCCCGCATGCTCGCCGCCGCGGTCGGATCGGCCGGGATCGGCGGGCTCCTCGACCACCTTCTTTCGGTCGAGGAAGCCGGTGTCTACAAACCAGACCGCCGCGTCTATCAGCTCGCCGTCGACCGCCTCGGCCTGGCGCCGGCGCGCATTTGCTTCGTCTCGTCGAACGGCTGGGACGCGGCGGGCGCGGCGAGCTTCGGCTTCGCTTCGGTCTGGGCCAACCGCACCGGCGCGCCCCGCGAGCGGTTGCCGGCGGAGCCGGAAGCCGAGATCAGCAGCCTCGACGCGCTGCCGGCGCTGCTCGGCCTGTGATCGGATTTCGCGAGCGGCACGTCACGGCGCAGGACGGGCTCCGGCTCTATTTCCGCGACTATGGCGACCCCTTGTCGCCGCGCCTGCCGCTGCTTTGCCTCAGCGGCATCGTCCGCAACAGCGCCGATTTCGCCGACTTCGCCGCGCGCCATGCCGGCGAACGGCGCGTCCTCGCGCTCGACTATCGTGGCCGCGGACGCTCGGCATACGACAGCAACTGGCGTAATTACGAGCCGCTCGTCTATGTCAACGACATCGCGCATCTGATCGCCGCCGTCGGCCTCGATCGCGTCATCGTCGTCGGGACCTCGCTGGGTGCGTTGCTCGCCATGGGGCTCGCCGTGCTGAAGCCGATGGCGCTCGGCGCCGTGGTGCTCAACGATTTCGGCCCCGAGATGGTCCCGGGCGGCATCGGCCGCATCCTCGGCTATATCGGCCAGGACCATCCGCAGCCGGATTGGCCGAGCGCCGTCCGCTATCTGCGCCAGCTGCTGCCGACGCTGTCGATCCGCACCGAGGAGGGCTGGCTCAAATTCGCACGCGGCACGTTCCACGAGGGCGCGGACGGCAGGCTGCATTTCGATTGGGACGTCGCTCTGGCGAAGCCGCTGGCGCGCTCGGCCGGCGCGGTGCCGGATCTCTGGCCCTATTTCCGCGCGCTCGGCCGCATCCCCACCTTGGCGGTGCGCGGCGCGCTGTCGGACGTGCTCGCGGCCGAGACCTTCGAGCGCATGGCGCTTGCCAAGCCCGACCTGCTGCGTGTTAGCGTGCCCAATGCCGGCCACACGCCGACGCTCAGCGAACCCGAAGCCGCCGCCGCCGTCGATGACTTCATCCGCCGCTTCTGACCTGCCGGGCATTGCCGATCTGCGCGCCGCCGCCGGGCGGCTTGCCGGGCGCGCGGTGCTGACGCCGCTGCTGGAGGCGCCGCTGCTGAGCGCGCGGCTCGGCCTGCGCCTGCTGGTCAAGGCGGAGACGTTGCAGCGCACCGGCTCGTTCAAGTTCCGCGGCGCGATGAACGCCCTGCTGCAGCTCGACGAGCGCCAGCGCCGTGCCGGCGTCGTCGCCTATTCCTCGGGCAATCATGCGCAGGGCGTGGCGGCGGCGGCGCAGCTGCTCGGCATCCCCGCGATCATCGTCATGCCCGCCGACGCGCCGGCCATCAAGGTGGCGAACACGCGCGGCTATGGCGCCGAGGTGGTGCTCTACGACCGCTGGGGCGAGAGCCGCGAGGCGATCGGCGCGCGCCTCGCCGCCGAGCGCGGCGCGAGCCTGGTGCCGCCCTATGACGATGCGTGCGTGATCGCCGGCCAAGGCACGGTCGGGCTCGAGATCGCGGCGCAGGCCGCCGCCCTTGGTGCCACGCTCGACGCGCTGGTGGTGCCGGCGAGCGGGGGCGGGCTCGTCGCCGGCTGCGCGCTGGCGCTGGCCGCGGACAGTCCGGGCACCAGGATCTACAGCGCCGAGCCGGAGGCCGCCGACGATCTGCGCCGCTCGCTCGCGGCGGGCGAGCGTCTGGCCAACGATCCCGCGTCGCGTTCGATCTGCGATGCGCTGCTGGCGCCGATGCCCGGCGAGATTACCTTTGCGATCCATCGCCGCCTGCTCGCGGGCGGGCTCGCGGCGAGCGACGCCGAGATTCTGCACGCCATGGCGATCGCTTTCGCCGAGTTGAAGCTGGTGGTCGAGCCTGGCGGCGCCGCGGCGCTGGCGGCGGTGCTCGCCGGCCGGCTCGACGCCAAGGGCAAGACGGTTGCGGTCGTCGCCTCCGGCGGCAATGTCGATCGTGAGACTTTCGCCAGGGCGCTCGCTGGCGGGTGACCGGCAGCGCGACGGCAGCCCTAGGCCGGCTTCGGTTCGGCGCGTGGCGGCGCGTTGAGGCGCGCCGGGCGGACCGCGTCCTCGGCCACCGCCTCGATCGTGTCGACGCGGCGGCTGAAGCCCTCGAAGATCGCGCCCTGCTCGATCGATAGCGAGACATGCGTCACGTCCGCCACGACCCGGGCGGTACGCGCCAGCACCACCGAGGTGGCGGTAAGGCGGCCGGCGAGATTGCCGGCGACGACCGCGATGTCGGCCTCGACCGCGCCGGTGATCGAGCCGCCCTCGCCCAGCGTGAGCTTGCGTGCGACCACGTCGCCCTTGATCGAGCCGCTGATGTGCAGCTCGCCCTGGCTGACGACGTCGCCCTCGATCTTCAGGTCGCTGCTGAGGATCGACGGAGCGGCGGGCCGGCTCGGAGGCCCGTGCCGCTCGCCATGCTCAGTTTGCGTTTGCTTGAACCACATTTTTGCCCGCCTGCAAAAACTTTTCGGGGTCCTGCGCCGTGCCGTTGACGAGCACCTCGTAGTGGAGATGCGGTCCCGTGCTCCGGCCGGTACTTCCTAGCTCTCCGACCTGAAAATGCGCCGGCACCTTCTGACCGCGCGCCACCACGAAACGATGGAGGTGGGCGTAGCGGGTGACGATGCCGTGGCCATGGTCGATCTCGACGACCTTGCCGTAATTGTCTTTCACACCGGTAAAGATCACGGTGCCGGGCGCGGTGCTGTAGACCGCGCTGCGATAGGGCGCCACCAGATCGAGGCCGGTATGGAAGGCCTGCCGGTGGTTCATCGGATCGACACGGCTGCCGAACTCGCTCCCGATGTTGTAATGCGCCAGCGGCGGCGCCAGCGGCAGCGTCTTCAGGATCTTCTGCAGCTCCTCGCCACGCGCTTCGGCGCCGGCCATATGCCTCTTGTCGAGCGCGATATAGGGGCCGCCCTGGCCCTGCGGCACCGAATTAAGCCGTCCCAGCAGCTTCTCGACATCGACGCCGGTCGAGGCGAGAACCTGCTCGATCTCGCCGTTGCCGGCAGGCTCGGGCTCGTTCTCGCTGCGCTGGTCGGTCGGGCGATCGGCGATCGAACGCTGCGGCGCCGGGGGGGCCGGAACGGTCGCGGTGCCGTCCGCCGCGCTCGGCGCAGCCGGCGCCAGCGCCGAGCCGCGGCCCTGCAGCTCGCTCAGCCGCGCCTGGAGGCGGTCGCGCTCGGAGATCGTCTTGTCATGTTCGGCGGCCAGTTGCTGCAGCTTGCGTTCGTTGCTGGCGAGATCGGCCTTGGCCTGAGTGGTGCGGGCATTGGCGCTTTCGAGCTCGGTCTCGAGCTGATGGACGCGCGCCTGCAGCGTCTGGCGCTGCGCATCCGACTGGCGCAACTCGCCGCGATTGGCATCGAGCGTGTGGTTGAGCTGCGCCATATTCTGGCTGCGGTTGCTCGCCGCGTCTTGCGCCTGGGCGAGCTGACGCTGCAGCTCGGTCTCTTCGGCGACGGCGTGGTCACGCGCCTCCTCGAGCGCCTTGATCCGCGCCTGCGCCTCATCGACCGCCGCCTTGCTCTGGGCGATCGCGCTGGCGTTGCTGCCCTTCACAAGCAGGGAGTTGGCGGCGGCGAGCTGGCGCTGAAGGTCGTCGACCTGCTCCTGGAGCGCCGCGGCAGGCGTCGCGGCCTGCTCGGCGCGGCGGTGCTGCAGTCCCATAAGCCCGTAAGCGATCATGGCAACGGCGCCGGCGCTGCAAAACGCCATCGCCAACTGAGCGCGACGGCTCAGCATGATGTAGCTTACCCGCCCTTCGGCTCGAACCAAGATCTGGCGCTCGGGAAACAGCCGTAGGGTTGATTTCAGCAATCTGCCGAGCAAATCCCCTCCGCTATCGATGCCAACCCTGCCGCGCCGTTGGCCGAAATATGCACCGGCCCGCGGCGCGGTCCCCCCCACGAAGACACTCGGTGAACGGAACCGGAAAAACGCACTCACATTGTCCCGCCAACGCAGAGATGGCGGCGTAATAATCGCAGGTTTCTGACGTTTGCCGCGATTTACCATAACGACCCTACCGGCTCGGGTAGCCCCTGGCAAGCCGTTTCACCCCCCGCCCGAACCTGCCCTGGGCCGGACACTTTCGTCGACGGCGATCGCATCGTTGTGGCGGCACGCATGCCGTCCCGCGGCCGCGGGTTGCGGAGAGGCCGGCGGCGCGACAGGGCCCCCACCGGAGCACGCCCCGCCCTTCCCTGCTGCAGCCGAACGCGCAACACCCAAAACCCCCTGGCCAAGACGCACTACGCCCGCGCCAAGCCTTAGCGTTAACCAACTTTGCTGACAAACCGTTAACGCGCCCCAAAAGGAAAGAAATCAACTCCAAGTAATCGCCCGAAACACCCGTCGATGATGCCTCAATCTGCGTCGGTTCGCGCCTTGGCAAGGTCGAGATGAGCGTAGAAATACCAGCAGGCAATACTGCGGTATGGCCGCCAGGGCTCGGCGAGCCGCGTGAGTTTGGCGGCGGGCGCCTCGCGCGAGACGCCATAGACATCGGCGATCGCCGCTCGGATCGAGACATCGCCCAGCGGCAGCACATCGAGCCGGCCGAGCGAGAACATCAGGTACATTTCCGCGGTCCAGCGGCCGATGCCCTTGAGGGCGGTGAGCGCCTCGATCGCCGCCTCGTCGGGCAGCTGCTCGAGCGCGGCGAAGAGCGCCGGCGTTGCGACGGCCGCGGCGGCGAGCCCTCGGAGATAGTCGCGCTTCTGCCGCGAAACGCCGGACGTGGCAAAAGCGGCATCGTCGAGCGCCGCCACCGCCTCGGGAGCGATCCTGCCGTCGCAGGCGTGGAGCAGCCGGGCAGCGATGGTGGCCGCTGCCTTGCCGGAGAGTTGCTGGCGCAGAATGGCGTGGAAGAGGCTGGGAAAGCCGCCGGGCCGCCGGCCATAGGCGCAGTGCCCCACTGCCTTGATCACCTCCGCCAGGCGGCGATCCCCGCGCATCAGCCGCCGGCGCGCCCGCGCCAACAACGCGATCGCCTCGGCCTCGTCATGCGGCAGCGCCAGGATGGTCACGGTCCGGTTCCTCGAGCCATCGGCAGGCATGTCGGCGCCCCTTCTTCCCCTTGACGAGAACCATAAGACCACAACGGGGCAATCGCCGCGCGGGCTTTGCCGCACGCAAGAAAGCTCTCGGAAGCCCAGGCGCCGATCGCGGCGATCCGCCTCGGGACCGCCCAGGCCGCGCCGCTCGCTTTCGTCGTCTCAGAGATGCAGATTGAGCAGGCGCGTCGAGGCGGAGCCGGCCATGCTCCTGCCCGTCTTGGCCGTGTTCGACGGGTTCATGGCCGATTTCGGCAGCCCGTTGGCCTGCAGTTGCGCCTGATGGCGCGCCGCCTGCTGCAGGCGCCGGGCCGGGGATTGCAGCGCTTGCTGACGCTGCAGGGGCAGGTTCGACGTCGAAATGCCGCTCGTCGACATTTAAGGTCTCCTCTGGGCGGCGCGGCCGTTGACGGCATCCGGCCGAAGCCAACCCTCCGCCATCCCGAAAGCAACAACCGTGCCGCGCGCCGCCGCTGACGTTTCCGCGCCGCGCTCTGGCGCTCCCTGCGCCAGGCCGGCAGAATGTGCCGGGCGGCGGGAGCTCCTCGAGCGATCGCTGCCGCGTCAATAGGGCACAGGTCGCGTCACCTGGATCGGGACGCCGTCGCGCCGCAGCTCGGCCAAATGGATCGTGTACCAATCGAGCCGGCCGGCATCGAGGCCGGCCGTCTTGGCAATCAACTCATCGGCATCGATCGCCAGCGTCGATCGAGGCACGCCCGTCTCCTCGAGCGCATCGGCGTCCTGCTGCGTCGGATGAACCTCGAGATAAAGCTCGCCCCCGGACCAGCCCACTTTCGCCGGCTGATCCACCACGGTGACGGGCACGCCAACCGCGACCGTCCGATAGAGCCAGTCGATGTCCTCGGGATAGAGGCGGATGCAGCCATGGCTGTCGCGCCGGCCGATGCTGTAGGGCTTGTTGGTGCCGTGCACGGCGTAACCCTTCCAGCCGAGATAGAGCGCATAGTCGCCCATCGGATTGTCAGGGCCGGGCCCTATCGCCGGCGGCAGGTCTGGGTCCTCCGCGTGTTCCGAGGCCGTGGGAACCCAGACCGGATGCGGACGCCTGGCAGCGATCCGCGTCCGGCCGAGCGGCGTCTCCTTGCCTTCGCCGCCGATGCCGATGGGAAAGCTGCGCGGCTCGCCCTTGTCCGGAAAATAATAGAGCCGGAGCTCGGCGAGGTTGATGACGATGCCGCGACGCGGCGCGTCGGGCAGGAGGTGCTGCGTCGGCACGACCAGCTCTCTGCCTGCGCCCGGGAGCCAGGGGTCGATGCCGGGATTGGCGGCGCGCATCTCGACATAACCCACGTCATAGGCGTGGGCGATGTCGAGGAGCGTATCCTGCTCGCGCGTGACGTAGCGCGTGGCAATGCCGACGAGCGGCGACAACGCCGGCGGGCCCGCCGAGACCAGCAAAATGGCCGCCGCCGCCAGAAGGCGCACTGGCCGCATTCCTCGCCCTCCATCCGACGCCCAGGTCACGCCCTTGCCGCCGCCGCCGCATTGACGGATATCAACGCCGAGAAGCCGTTTGACGGCGAGAAGCGTCCGGCAGGAAATGGTGGCGATGTCGCGTCTGAGGTGTCCTTCCGTCCTCGGTTTCGGTCTGCTGGCGCTGCTCGCGCTGTCGGCGCCATCCTCCCCGGCCGCGGCGCAGGCGCCCGGCAAGGCCGATCGCATCCTCGTCCTCAAGGCCGAGCGGGAGCTGCAGCTGTTGCGCGGTGGGATCGTGCTCAAATCCTATCCGATCGCCCTCGGACGCCACCCCAAGGGGCCGAAGCACCGTAGCGGCGACGGCCGCACGCCCGAAGGCATCTATGTCATAGATTATCGCTTTTCGCACACGCCCTATCACCTGGCGCTGCATATCTCCTATCCCGACGCCGAAGACGCGGCGCGGGCGCTGGCCGCGCATCGGCATCCCGGCGGCGACATTCTCATCCACGGCATGCCGGCCCGCTTCGGCCATACGGATCCGGTGCGCTTCTTTCGCGACTGGACCAATGGCTGCATCGCCGTCGGCAATATCGCCGTGGAGGAGATATGGCAAGCGGTCGATGACGGCACCCCGATCGAGATTCGGCCTTAGTTGCGAGGCCAATCAGAACCCGCCGCACGCTCAATCAAAGACATACCGCCCTGGCGCGTCGGCAAGCGGCGGATAGCCCTTTCCCGCCGCCCCCAGCGCGGGCGGCGCCAGCGATGGCGAGGAATGCTCCGCGAGCCATGCCGACCAAGGCGACCACCAGGAGCCTTGCTGCGCCGGGTTCGCTGCGACCCAGCTGTCGGGGTCGACATAGCGGCCATCGGCCGGGCGGTGGCTCAGCTGATAGCTTCGCCCCGCCGCCGGCGGGGGATTGACGATGCCGACATTGTGGCCGCCGGAGGTCAGAATGAAGGTGATGTCGGTGTCGCTGAGCAGGTGAATCTTATGCACCGATCGCCAGGGCGCCACGTGATCCCGCTGCGTCGCCACGACGAAGGTCGGGGTTCGGATGTCGGACAGCGCCACCGGGCGGCCGTCGACGGTATAGCGCCCCTCGGCAAGGTCGTTCTCGAGGAACAACCGGCGCAGATACTCGGCATGCATGCGATAGGGCAGACGCGTCGCATCGGCGTTCCACGCCATGAGATCGGTCATGGGCGCGCGTTCGCCCTTGAGATACTGGCGCACGAGCTGCGACCAGATGAGGTCGTTTGAGCGCAGGAGCTGGAAGGCGCCGGCCATCTGCCGCGCATCGAGATAGCCTTGCTCCCACATCGTGTCTTCGAGATAGGCGATCTGGCTCTCGCCGGTAAAGAGGGTGAGCTCGCCGGCCTCGCTGAAATCGGTCTGAGCCGCAAAGAGCGTCAGCGTCTTCAGCCGATCGTCCCCGTCGCGCGCCATCGCCGCGGCCGTGATCGCCAGCAGCGTGCCGCCGAGGCAATAGCCGCAGGCATGGACCGGCACATCGCCGCAGATCGCGCCGATGATGTCGAGTGCCGCGAGCACACCGAGGCGGCGATAGTCGTCCATGCCGAGATCACGCTGCGCCGCCGTCGGGTTGCGCCACGAGACCATGAAGACGGTGAAGCCGCTCTCGACGAGATAGCGCACCAGCGAGTTCTCCGGCGAGAGATCGAGAATGTAGTATTTCATGATCCAGGCCGGCACGATCAGCACGGGCTCGGGATGCACCGCCGGCGTCGTCGGCGCGTACTGGATGAGCTCGATGAGGTCGTTGCGGTAGACGACCTTGCCCGGCGTCACCGCAACTTCGCGGCCCGGCTGAAAGCCCTCCGTGCCGACCGGCTTTCGCCCGGCGATGGCGCGCTCCCAATCCTCCATCAGGTGGAGAGCGCCGCGGACAAAATTCTGCCCGCCTTCCGCCAGGGTCTGGCGCAGCACCTCCGGGTTGGTGAGCACGAAATTCGACGGCGAGAAGATGTCCAGGATCTGGCGGGCGGCGAAGGCGACGACGCGCTCGTTGCCGGAAGCGACGCCGCGAATGCCGGTGGTGGCGTTGTGCCACCATTGCTGCTGCAGCAGGAAGGCCTGGTAGATCTGGCGGAACGGCGGCTCGCGCCAGGCATCGCCGGTGAAGCGGTTGTCCTGAGGCAGTGGCTCGATGCAGGGCGGCGCGTCCCTGTCGGCGGCGGCATGGGCGAGATAAACGCCGAAGCGAAGCCATTTGCGCATCGCCTTCTCGATCAGTGCCGCCTGCTTGCCCGGCGCGTTCGCCAGGTGGATCGCCCAGTCGGCGAAGGGGAGCAGGAGCGCGGCGGGCGACAAGGACGAGGTAAGCCGCCCCTGCCAGGCATGGAGCAGCCGGTCGATGACCTCGGCCTGGGCCGCATCGGCGCCTGGCGCAGAAGGCGCCGAGCCCGGCGCAACGGGCCGCGGCGCCGCCGGAAACGGCAGCACGGTGCGATCATTTTCCGATTTTGACGATAATTCCATCCGCGCACGCCTCCTCACCCGATCGGTCAGAGCCGCTCCCAAGCCTGATTTCCGGGCGGTCTTTCGCATCGCCGCCCTCCACTCGCAAGCCGCTCGAACCTATGTCATCCTGCCCGGCGGCGGATTGATTTGCCTCAATCCGTATCCTGGTCGCCCGTTTTCATTTGTCCTTGAGACTCAGGATATAAGCCACAACGGCGTCGATCTCCCCGCTCTTGAGCTTGATGTCCGGCATGTCGCCATGTGGGGTCGAGAGGAACGCGTGCAGCGCCGGCGAGGTCGTCGTCGGCAAGCGGGCGACCGCGGTGAAGCTGGGGACATCGGCAAACGGCGCCTTGGGATCGCCGGGCTCTACCGCATGACAACTCGCGCACCACGCCCGCGCCAACACATGCCCTCTCGCGGCGTCGTCAGCGTTTCCCGCTGCAAAAGCGCCGGCCGCGAGCAGCGGCAGTGCCGGGAGTAGAATACGCCAGGGCTTCATCGGCCGCCCTCGCGCTCCCCATCGACCGAGCGCTGGAGTGCCGTACGCTCGGTATAGCTGAAGCGACGATGCGTGTCGCCGTGGATTTGTCGAGCACCATCGAGTTCGATCTTGGTCGACAACACCTCCAGCATGTCGCGCAGCGTCACCACCCCCTGCAGCCGCCCTTCTTCCACGACGAAGAGACGCGTGAGCCCGTTTCGCTGCATGCGCGTCAGCGCGGCGATCACATCGGATTCGGGACCGATGATCTGCTCCTGCGAGCAGGACTGCATGATGCGGCCTACGGACGTGCTTGGCCACAGAGCGCGATCGAGGGCAGCGGCCTCACGCGTTCCGATCTGCCCGACGAGCAAGCCCAGCCGCTCGACGGGGAAGACGCGGTGATGCCAGCGATAGACATAATCATTGATGAAATCCGCAACCGACAGCTCGGGGGCGACCGTGATCGGCGTCGACGTCATGACCTGGGACACGGCCATGCCCGCCAGCGTCCGTTGCGTCAGAGTCTGCCGATAGCTCGCCTCCGCCGCGCCGCGCAGAAACATGCCGATGAGAAAGCGCCACATGCCGCCAATGAAGTCGCCGTTCACCACGCCGAGAACCCCCAGCGCGATCAGAACGATGCCGAAAAAATTGCCCGCGCCGGCCGCGATGCGTGTCGCCTGGACGATGTCGCCGCGCCAGGCCCAGAGCGCGGCGCGCAGCATGCGGCCGCCGTCCAACGGGAACGCCGGGATCAAGTTGAAGACCGCCAGCGCGGCGTTGATCAGGGCGAGATACCGGAAAACGCCACCGGCCGCCACGGGCATCGCCTCCGGGCTCCACCGGACGAGACAGTACAGCGCCAGCGCCAATGCAAGGCTGGCGACCGGTCCTGCCAGCGCCATGAGGAATTCGGACCGTGCATTCTCGGGCTCGCCTTTCATCTCGGCAACACCGCCGAAAATGAACAGCGTGATGCCGACGATCGGAATGCCGTATCGCCGCGCGACGAGCGCATGCGCCATCTCGTGAAAGACGATGGAGGCGAAGAGCCCGGCGGCGCCGGCGATCGCCATCCACCAATAGCTGTCCTGCGCAAGCCCCGGCGTCAGCCCCGGAAAGATGCCAACCGCCAGCGTCCACACCACCAGCACGGCGAGCAACAGCCACGAGGCATCGATTTTTACGTCGAAGCCGAAGAGCGTGGCGAGCTTGACGCGATGACCGAACATAAATGCAACTCCTTGCCTTCCCCCTCGCGGCTCGCCCCACGCGGCAAGCGGGCTGCTCCCGCCGCGAGACAGCATCCCTACTTTCGCAGCAGAGGCTCGACCATGCCGCCGAGCTTGCCGTTGGCGGCGGCCGTGGGCGCGGCGCCGCTCACGGACGGACGATCTCGATGCGATCCTCCACCTCGGTCACCCCGGCCGCGGACCAGGCGGCGTGCTCGACGGCCTCGCGTTCGGTCCAGGCGTTTACCCTGCCGCCCAGCGTGACCTTGCTTCCCGAAACGGCCACGGTGATTCTGTTCGCTTCGACCTCGGCATTGCGCTCCAGAGCCGCGCGGATCTTGGCCTGCACATCGTCCGGGCGAACCTTCGCCACAACGATGATATCGTTGATGACGCTGCGTACCCCGCCGAGCTTACGGATGTCATTTTCGGCTTCGGTGCGCTGGAAGCGCCAATCGACCTCGCCGTTCAACGTCACGATTCCGTGCTCCACCTTGACCGAGATCCGATCGCCGGGAACGAGCTGGTCCCAGCCCAATATGCGCACCGCTCGCGCGGCAATCTCGTCATCCGCCACCTTCTTGTCCGAGGGCAGGCGAACCTCGAGCTCCTGAGCCACGGCATGCACCCCTTTCACCCTCCGAGCGATCCGCTCAGCGGCGAACTTCTCGGCGAAACTGCGAACATGTCCAGAGAGAGTTACCACGCCCTCGCCGACGCTCACCCCAATATGGGCGGCATCGACGCTCGGTTCGAACTCGAGCGCGTCGATGACGCGTTGCTGCAGCTGCAGATCATCCTTCATACGTCGCTCCCTCGTTGAATTGGTCTAACTTCAATCCTAGGCTTCCATGGCCGCGCAACATTGATCTGTATCAAGGTCCTTCCGGAGCCGCTTTCGGCGTGTCGGATCCTGGTGGCGACGCGGTGCCGCCCCGCCGCAGGAATGGCCCGGCATGTGCGCCTTGCGTCGCGTACTTTGATCCACATCAACGCGATGTCCGGGGGATCGTCGAGAATAATGTAAAGGTACATTTCGCGGAGGCCCCGTGTGATAAGCATCCCTCTCGAAACTCTCGCCTTCATTGTCGTCAAGGCACGCACATTCGACGCCAAGGTCGAACCGCTCGACCTCGATGACGCTTCGAACCCGGCCGATGACGGCGAGCGCGCGGTGCTCGAGGATTACGCCGGCGACGCCACCTATTCCGAGCTGGTGGCGGCGCTGGCGCAGCTCAACATCGACCAGATGGACGAGCTGCTGGCGATCGTGTGGCTGGGCCGCGGCGACTACGGCAAAGAGGGGTGGCGTGAGGCGTTGGCGATAGCCCGCCAGCGTCACGATCAACGGGCGCCCGCCTATCTCGCTGGCATACCGCTGCTGGCGGACTACATCGAGGAGGGGCTCGATGCGCTCGGTTATTCGCTGGAAGGAATCGAGGACGAGCATTTGTGATATCGCTTTGTCTTAGCCGAGGAGGAACCGATGCTGACAATCTCACTCGAGCGGGTCGTCGATCTGCTTGACAAGGCCGATGAGATAGAGCTGCCGGAGCTTGCGCTTCCCCGGGAGGGAGCCGAGGCGGCGATCTCCGAAGCCGATGAGATCGACGAGCTTCTGGCCGATGACCCGGCGTATCAGGCGCTCGCAGCCGCGATCGCCACGCTCACGCCGGGCGAGGCCTGCGACCTGCTGGCGCTGGCGCTGCTGGAGCAAAATTCGGCCGAGCGGGACGAATGGCAGGCGATGCTCGAGCGGGCGCGCGATGTGCCGGAGGACGAGGTAGCGGAGCAGATCGTTCAGGCACTGGTGCTGACCGACGATATCGTGCTGGCGCTCGAGCGCCTCGGCTACAGTGTCGCGGATGATGACGAGACAGAGGCCGAGGACGATACCGAGGCCTCCGACGCGGGCGACGCCGGCGAACCCAAGGCAGATTAGTCTCGGGCGACGCGGTCAGAGCCCTGCCCGCCGCCGGATATCCACATCGCGTCCCTGCGGTAGGGTCGGCCCGGGCCGTTCTGGCGGCGAGCGTTGCTCGACCTCGGCGTGACCCGCGGGTTAAGACGCGCCGGCGCGGAACATACGCGGCTTGTCGTCATATTCGAAGAGCTCGGCATACCGCCCCCAGCCGATGATGGCCCGCAAGGTCTTCTCCGCGTCGCGACGGGTCAGGTGATCTTCGAGCTCCGACTCGAAACGCACCCGAGGAGCACGATGGCCCTCGCGTTCGTCGAGCACACGGCGAATATGCACCGCAAGCGGCACGAATTTGAGCAGATGCTCCTTGAACAGCCGCTTGCGCTCTTCCGTGCCGCTGCGGGCGAACACGCGCCCTGGCGCGGTGAGCTTCAGGCGGCCATCGCCGAGCTCGGCAAATTCGAGGATGTGCAGCGCTTCGGCGATTGGGAAAAGGTCGTCCACGCCGAATGTGAGCGAGCCCGCGATCTCGACCAGTTCGGCATGACCGGCATAGGGCGCGGCAGCCAAGGTTTCGATCAGGCCGCTTATCTGGTTGATGGAAGCCCGCGGCAGCGCCTGGGCAATGCCGCCGAGAACCTGGCCTTGCGCCTTGATCGAGGCGATCGCCCGCGACGTCAGGATCGAATAGATCTCGTCGACGATGGCGCGAAATGCGGCATCCAGTCGGTCGCGCGGATGCGCAAGCGGAACCGCAATCTCCGCGGCGATGCGCCCGGGACCCGAGGCGAGGACCAGGATACGATCGCACAGAATGACGGCTTCTTCGATATTGTGGGTCACGAGCAGCACCGATTTCGTGGGCAGCTGACGCTCCGTCCAGAGATCGAGGAAGTCGGTGCGCAACGTCTCGGCCGTGAGCACGTCCAGCGCCGAAAACGGCTCGTCCATGAGCAGCACGAAGGGCTGGGTGACGATCGCCCGGGCAAACCCGACGCGCTGGCGCATGCCGCCCGAGAGCTCGCGCGGATAGGCCGACTGAAACCCGTCGAGTCCGATGAGATCGATGGCGGATTGTGCACGGCGCCGGGCCTCCGGCCGCGAGAGGCCAAGCGCATCGAGTCCGGCCTCGACATTCTCGAGCACGGTGAGCCAGGGAAACAGCGCAAAGGTTTGGAATACCACGGCGATCCCCTCGGCCGGCCCGGTCAGCGGGGCTCCCCGGTAGAGGACGTCGCCGGAGCTCGGCTTGATCAGCCCTCCGGCGATGCGCAGCAGTGTCGACTTGCCCGAGCCGGAGCGCCCGAGCAGGCCAAGGATCTCGCCGTCGCGCAGGGCGACGTCGATATCCGCCAGTACCGGCAGCGGGTCGCCCGACGGTCTGGCGAACGCCATGCAGACTTTGCGGAGATCGATGATCGCGACGCCGGGCTGCACGGTCATGGCATTCCTCAATCGAGACGGGTCCGGCGCTCGGCAAACGCATAAAGCGGCCGCCACAACAAGCGGTTCGTGGCGATCACCAGCACCGACATGACGGCGATGCCGAGCGCGATCCGCGGAAAATCGCCAGCCTCGGTCATCTCGGCGATATAGGCGCCGAGACCGGAGGCGCTCAGCTTCGTCGAGCCCCAGCTCACGGATTCCGAGACGATGCTGGCATTCCACGCCCCGCCCGAGGCGGTGATCGCCCCGGTCACGTAATAGGGAAAGATTCCGGGGAGCATCACCTGGCGCCACCAGCGCCACCCGCGGATGCGGAAGCTCGAAGCGGCCTCTCGGAAGTCGGTCGGGAACGCGCTGGCACCTGCGATGACGTTGAAGAGGATGTACCATTGGGTCCCGAGGATCATCAGCGGGCTCAGCCAGATCTTTGGCGCGAGGTTGAACCGCAGGATGAGAAATACCGCGACCGGGAAAAGCAGGTTTGCCGGAAATGCCGCCAGGAGCTGCGCCACCGGCTGGACCTTCTCGGCGAGCCTCGGCCGGAGACCTACGGCAACCCCGATCGGGACCCACACGGCCGTCGCGATGGCAATCAGGATGGCAACGCGCAGCAGGGTGAGGCCGCCATTCTCGAAGGCGATGGAAACATCGCCCCACGACAATTCGGCTCCGGCAAAGCGCAGGAGAGCTGTGATGGCGTAGCCGATGCCGGCGAGAACGAGGCCATACCATAGGAGGTCGACGATCCCGCGCGGCGGTGCCAGCGGGGCGATCAGGCCTCGAACAGTCGACGGCAGCGACAAGCGAGCCCGCGCCGCGGCCGTCATCGCGGAACCGAGGGGACCACCGACCCGCCTCAGCCAGCGTGTCCGCCGGAACAGGTCCAGGACCCAGGACCTCGGCACGACCGCAGCCGCGGTCTGCTCGGACCGGAACTTGTCTGCCCATGCCACCAGCGGGCGAAAGAGCAACTGATCATAGGCGAAGATCGTGGCGCCCATCGCGAGAATGGCCCAGCCCACCGCGGCGAGATCGCGCTCCTCGATCGCGCGCGCGACGTAGGAGCCGATACCGGGCAGGTTGATCTGCAGATCGCCCACCGTGATCGCCTCGGACGCGACGACGAAGAACCAGCCGCCGGACATTGACATCATCGTGTTCCAGAGAAGGCCCGGCATGGCGAACGGCACCTCGACCCGCCAGAAGCGTTGCCACGCCGAAAACCGATAGCTGCGGCTCGCCTCGTCAAGATCTTGCGGAACCGTGCGCAGGGATTGGTAGAGACTGAACGCCATGTTCCAGGCCTGGCTGGTGAAGATGGCGAAGATGGCGGCGAGCTCCGGCCCCAACGCATTGTTCGGAAACAGCGAAACGAAGAAGACCACCGTAAAGGAGAGATAGCCGAGGATCGGAACCGACTGCAGCACGTCGAGCAGCGGGATCAGCACCATTTCCGCCCGGCGGCTCTTGGCCGCCAGCGTCGCGTAGGTAAAGGTGAAGACCAGCGACGCGACCAGCGCCAGGAGCATCCTTATCGTCGTGCGGAGGGCATCGAGCGGCAGCGCCGCGGGTGAAAGGCTGATCTCGGGCTGCTGCGCCGCAGTGAACGGGGAGATCATCTGGCGCGCGCCGGAGCCGATGAGGATCAGGATCGTCAGCACCAGGATGACGGCAACCAGATCCCGCCAGCTCGGAATGCGCTGATGCCACACCTCTCCCCTGAGTGTCTCGGCGTGATGCTCCATATCCCGTCTCTATGAGGGCCGGGGGCAAGGTGCGCAAACGTCTTGCCGACCTCTATATCCCAGGTCGGGGAAATGTTTGTGAACCCCGCGACCTGCCGGGGCGCTGGTCGCGTACCGAGGCCGCCGCGCCAAGCCAACCCGACTTGGCGCGACGCACAGGTCTACTTCCGCAGCGACCGCTGGAACATCCGGTCAGCCTTTTCATTGGCGGCCTTGGCATCGGCGGCGGCCTGCGCCGCACTCGCCTCGGCAGCCTGCGCCGCCGCTTGCGCGGCCTGCGCCGTCGCCAGCGCCTGCGCCGCTTGTTGCTTGGCCTGGTCGGCATTCTGGCTCGCCGCGCTCAGCAACGCGCGATCTTGATCGCTGAGCGTCGTGCAGGCACCGACGGCGATCAGCGGCACCAAGGCCAGCATCAGCCTTCTCAAAGAATGCATGTTCTCCTCCTCAAAGCATTACGTCAAAGCCCCCGGCTCTACGTCCACGGCGGGCGAGACACACGCTAACGCGTCGCAGTCCCGAGACATTGATGTGCATCAAGCCGCGGACGTCGCGACCTGAGCGCGGCTTTGGCGTCAGGGTTTGCGCGCATCCTACCCCGCTGCAACGCGCGAGAGCCGCCGGCCAATTGCGTTTCAAGGATAGTTCAAAGAGAGCCCGACACCCCCGCTTGAGCCAGATCAATGGGAGAGGCGGGAAACCGTGCAGCGTTGCTGCCGCGTCGTGCGATAGGGCGGGGCGATGGCGAGCGAGCGCCATCGCCCCGGCTCGGCTATCGCGCCTTCACCTCGATTTTCTTCTGCTGCTTCACCGCTTCCGGGGTCTTCGGCAGGGTAAGCGTGAGCACGCCCGCGGCAAAGCCCGCCTCGATCCTGTCGCGATCGATGCCGTCGGGCAGGGTGAAGGAGCGCTGGAACGAGCCGTAACTACGCTCCGACAGGTAGTAGTTCTTCGCCTTCTCTTCCTTCTCGTCGCGTTTCTCGCCTTTGACCGTCAACGTATCGCCGGAAACGCTGACATCAATGTCCTTCTCGCTCATGCCCGGCAACTCCGCCGTGATGTGATAGGCCTTGTCGTCCTCGGCAAAATCCACCGCCGGCGCAGCGAAACCGACGGAGGGCCACCGGCGCCCCATCGGCTCGACATCGAAGGTGCGAGGCAACGACGGCAGAAAGCCGCGGTTCCAGAATTGATCCATAAGCCGCTGCATGTCATTGCGGAAGGATTGCCACATATCGGTCCCCGGCGCCGGCACAGGAGCAGGCGCCGTCTTATTCTCATCCCGCTTCACTTCAACGGTTGTCTGAGCCATGAGGTCGCGCTCCGTCATGAAAGGTTGCTCGCACCTCGCGGAACGAGGCGCGCAGGATCAAGGACAAATGCTGTTCCCGAACTCGCGACGATGCCTTGATCCAGATCAACCCGCGCCATTCGCCGCGACGCGAGCGCGCCGATGCTGACCGGCAGGCGATGAAAATACAGAGCAGGTCGGCAATCCGATTTTCTAGCGCCGTTCGGCCGGCTCGGAACCCGCGCCGGGATCCTGTTGTAGCTGTGCGCGGGCCTCGGCGCCGAGCCCCGTGAGCTGCCGGCGGATGTGCTCCTCGGCCAGCGGGGCGCCGCCGACGATGAGATCGTCGCGGACTTTCGCGATCACGGCCTGGTCGTCATGTCCGGTTATCTCGACATCAACAACGGTCTGCGCATAACGTTGCGCCGCCTCGCCGGCAAGTCCCATATGCCCCGCCGCCCACAAACCCAGCAGCCGGTTGCGCCGAGCCCGAATTCTGAAGGCAAGTTCCTGCTCGCGCTCGAATTTGCCCTCGGCGGCCTTCTCCCGGTCCTCGAACATCGGCATGGGACGCTCCTGTCGTGCGACAACCGGAAATCTCGGCGATCTCCGGTGACGCCACATTGATCCAAATCATTGGGGCCTCGTCACCGGGATGACGCCGCCGCAGCAGCGATTTGAGCTAGATCAATGTGCGCCATGGCGTCTGCGTCGATCCTGCACGCCTTCAAACCTGGAGGACCGACAATGCCAGACACCGCAAAATCCGCCGTGCCGCGCGAGCCGTCGGCACAGACGCATAATTGGGAAGCACCTTTCGGCGCTTTCCTCGAGGGCAGTCAGCAGGCTTATGCGCGATGGTTTCAAACCATGTTTGCGCTGTCCCAGGAGATCACCCGGTTCGCGCAGAGCCGGCTGCAGGAGGACATGGCGGCGTGGGCGAAGCTTGCCAGCTGCCATAACCCCGCGGAGGCGATGGAGTGCCAGCGCCGATATTCTGCGACCGCCGCGACGCAATACGGCGAGGAAATCGGCAAGCTGTCGCAGATGATGACCGGGATGGCCGTCACCGATTTCTTCTCGACGCCGCAACCGCGCAAGAGCGCCGGCAGCTGATCAGCGTCGCCACGCGGCGCGGCGGTTTTGCGCTTTCGCGCCGTCATATGCGTCTAGGAATGAATACTAGGCGCGCGACGCCGCGGCCGGATTCCGAGGTGGTTCCGAGGCGGTGACGCTTGCCAGATCAGAGAGTGCGATGCGGGACAACAGCTGAAGCGGAGATGAACCACCGTCCAAACGGCGCGGTCATGGTCCGCCATCACGCTGCGGCCACCAAACGCTCGAACCGTGCCCGATCAAGGATCTGAACACGATGCGGGCCATCAACCCCGATCATCCCGGTGTGCCGCAGCTTCCGAAAGGAGCGGCTGACGGCCTCAAGCGATAGCCCGAGGTAATCGGCGACATCCGAGCGGGTCATGGGGAGCGAGATCGAGCTTCCAAGGATAGGCCTTTCGGCGTGGCCCGCATCGAGCTCGTGGAGGAACATCGCGAGCTTGCCGTCTGCATCCTGGCGACCGAGCGCGATCGCGTGAGACTGGCTCGCGCGGAGCTCGCTGCAAACCTTGCAAAGAAAGTGGTGCTGGAGTTCGGGATCGTGGCGCAGCAGCTTGTCCAACCCCTTCAATGGCAGGCTATATGCGGCCACCCGGGTCACCGCCTGAGCCGTACTCACATAGCGACCATGGCCGGCAAGCCCTGCCAGATCACCGGGAAACAGAAAGGCGGTGACACAGCGGCGACCGCTGGAGAGGGCGCAGAACGTCTTCACTTCGCCCTCAATCACATTGTAGATGCAGTCTGCTTCGTCGCCCTCCTGATAGAGCCGAGCGCCTTTAGGAAATTCGACGATTGATCCGATGAGAACCAAGCGCGCGGTCTGGTCCGCGTCGAGCAGCGATATGGCCACGCCGGACCCGGCTTTCGTAAAGGGAACCGCGGCAATCACCGGCCTAGCGCGACCGGGCCGATCGCTGCCTTTGGGTTTCGTGACTGCCGGGCGCTTCGTCATAGGACCCTCCTGCTGTCTCCACAGCTACAGAATCAGGCAAAATTCGGGGCTAATCTTTGATCCAGATCAAACCTCTCCGCTGCAAGTCTGGGCTACCGTCTGGCAACGGCCGGCGAAAGACCGGCGAATTCGACCTTGGGGGAGGAGCATCGTTATGCGGTCGAAGGTGAGCCCGTCTTGGTGCCTCGGCGCCTTGTTGATCGTATTCGCTGCCGTACTCTTTTTGGCGCGTCCCGCATCGGCGACGCCGGGCTTTGCCCGCCAGACCGGCCTCGCCTGCGAGGCCTGCCACACCGTCTTTCCGGAGCTGACGCCCTTCGGCCGGCTCTTCAAGTTCAACGGCTACGTCTTCAGCAACGTCAAGCAGCTCGAGGATATCAACGTCCAGCGCCAGAGCACTCTGGCGCTCGCGGAATTCCCGCCGGTCTCGGTGCAGTTGCAGGCATCGGTCACCTCGCTGGGGCATTCGCTGCCGGATACCGGAGCACCGGCCGTCACCGACCTGTCGCAGAAGAACACCGCCGAATTCCCACAGGCGCTCAGCATCTTCTATACCGGCAAGATCTCCGACAATCTCGGCGCTTTCCTGCAGGTGACCTGGAACCCCAGCAGCAACTCGATCGGCATCGACAATTCCGATCTGCGCTTCGCCGACCACGGCTCCTTCCCGTCGCTGGGCGCCAGCGACTTCATCTATGGCATCACCCTCAACAACAACCCGACCTCGCAGGACGTCTGGAACAGCACGCCAGCCTGGGGCTATCCCTTCATCGTCACCAATGTCGGCGTGCCGCGGATCGCGACGGCGCTGATCGACGGCCAGCTCGCCCAGGAATCGGCGGGTATCGGCGGTTATCTCTGGGTGTTCAACCACCTCTATCTCGAGGCCAGCGTCTATCGCTCGGCGCAGACCGGCACCACCAACAGCTTCACTGGCGGCCCGGGCCCGCTCGACAGCACCTTCGCCATGCGGATCACCGGCGTCGCGCCCTACTGGCGCGGCGCCTGGGAGCAGGATTGGGGGCGTAATTCTCTCGAGTTCGGCACCTTCGGCATCAAGGCCGACACCCATCCGACCGGCGTCGGCGAGCACGGACCGACAGATACCTTTACCGACGTCGCGCTCGACGCCCAATACCAGTATATCGGCGACAATCACATCTTCTCGGCCTACGCCACCTGGATCCATGAGGATCGCGACTTCAATGCGACCGTAGCCGCCAATCCGCACAACACGCTCGACACGGCGCGGATCACCGGCAGCTATTTCTACAATCGCAAGTTGGGCGGCTCGCTGCAGTTCTTCTCGATCACCGGCAGCAGCGATGCGCTCCTTTATGCGCCGGCCACCGTCCTCGGCAGCGCCAATGGCAGCCCGAAGACGCAGGGCCTCGTCGCCGAGGCGGATTACCTCCCCTGGCTCAACACCAAGCTCGGCGTGCAATACACCGCCTTCACGAAATTCAACGGTGCCGGGAGCAATTACGACGGTTCCGGGCGGGATGCCTCCGCGAACAACACGCTCTTCGTCTTCATCTGGACCGCCTTCTAGGAGGAAGCATCGTGAAAGCGAACGCACCGGTCCTGACGCTTGCCTGCCTCCTGCTCGCCGGCGGCGTCGCCGAGGCGGCCGACACCAGCGCCGCGCTCGAGCTCGTCCGGCGCGAGTGCTCGACCTGCCACGGTCCCCAGGGCATCAGCACCTCGCCCACCTTCCCCAACCTTGCGGCGCAGACACCGCAATATCTCGAGGCGCAGCTCAAGGCCTTCCGCGACCACTCACGCGCCGACCCCCATGCGCAGGCTTTCATGTGGGGCATGGCGGCGCAACTCACCGACGCCACGATCAAGGACATCGCCGCGTATTTCTCGAAGCAGCCGGCGCCTCGCGGCGGGCCTGCCGATGCCGCGGAAGTCGCCGCCGGCCGCAAGATCTTTGACGAGGGCATCGAGAAGCAGGACGTTCCCGCCTGCATGGCCTGCCATGGCGACAAGGCGCAAGGCAACGAGGTCTTCCCGCGGCTCGCCAGCCAGCGCCGCAGCTATCTCGAGAGGCAGCTCGAGGCCTTCGCGGCCAATCTGCGTGAGAACGACATCATGCATCAGAACTCGACCAAGCTGACGGCGCGGCAGATCAGCGATGTCGCGGCGTTCTTGAGCTCGCAATAGGGCCGCCGCGGCCGAGGGCTGGCCTCTGCGGGCCAAACATGATCCACTCGCCGCCATGAGACACGTCCTCGCGGCACTCTGCTGTCTCTTCGCCCTGCCGCTCCCGGCGCGCGCGGCCGGGGCCTGCGACGAATGGCTGCGCGACACGGTGCGCGCCACGGGCGCCTACCTTCCCACCGAAGAGGCCTATTCCCGCCCCTTCGTCTTTGCTCTCAACCTCGACTGCAATGGCACGCGCGAGCTCGTGACGGTGCAGCGGCCGACCGGCAACCTGCCTGTCTGCCAACGCGGCCAGCAGGTCGAGGTGGTCGGCAAGCTGATCTGGAACAAGTCGCTCGTCGACGGCCATTATGAGATCAACGACCCCGCCAGCGTCACCTGCCGCTAGGGTGCGAGAGCGCAAACGCACCACCGGAGCGGCGGGGGTTGTAACCTGATCGCGAGCGTTGGATAGGCTTTCGCGCCCGCGCGGGATTTTGGAAGACGCTCGATCTCCGGGCAGTCCGTGGCCGCGCTTGCCGGCCTCGTGTCTGCGGGTTCGCCGCGAACGCGGGCGACGCCGATTGGGCGGTCGGATGCACTCTATACGGGAACGCGGCGCCGGCCGCGCACGAGTCCGGGCAGAGATGCAGCGGTTGGGCGGTCCCTTTGCGCACCAACCCGCCGGCGGCGGCGACCGGTTTCAGATGCAAAGGCAAGCAGGGTGGCGGAGGGGATGGGATTCGAACCCACGATACGGTTTGACCCGTATAACGGTTTAGCAAACCGCCGCCTTCAGCCACTCGGCCACCCCTCCACCGAAGAGTGAGCGTCGACACGGCGTATGCCGGCCGTGGTTCTAGCCGCCGCTCGACGGTGGTGTCAACGCGCCACCGGGATAATTTCGCCTGCGGAAAGGTCGGGCGGCGCATCCGCAATGCCGCGGCGATTCACCGCATTTTAAGAAAAATCTCGCGATGATGTCCGGCAGGGGACATTCATGGGAGGCGGGAGATGTCTCTGTCAAAGCGGACGATCGAGATCCTTCTCGACCTCGTCGAAATCAAGATCAGCTATATGGATGTCGCCGATCGCGAGGACGCGCGTGATCTGCAGGCGTTAGAGCGATGCCGCGCCGAGCTGCGCGCGCTCGACCGCAGCGAGCCGGCGGAAGTCGTCGCCTTCGCCGGCACCGCGCGACGCCCCGGCCGACCGCGCGCGACGGTCTGAGCAGGCCGCTATCGGCTAGCCCGGCACGCGCATGCCGCGCGCCACCGCCGGGCGCTCGGCGATCGCCGCGTACCAGCGCGCGACGTTGGGAAACTCCTTGAGATCGACCTTGTGCCATTCGTGCCGCGCGACCCAGGGAAAGGTCGCGATGTCGGCGATCCCATACTCGCCCGCGAGATAGCTTTCGTCCCCCAGCCGCTTGTCGAGCACGCCGTAGAGCCGGCGCGTCTCCTTGGTGTAGCGCTCGATGCCGTAAGGCACGGGTTCGGGCGTTGCGCGCAGGAAATGATGCGCCTGGCCGAACATCGGTCCGACGCCCCCCATCTGGAACATCAGCCATTGCAGCGCCTCGCTGCGCGCCCGCGGCTCGTGGGCAAGCAGCTTGCCGGTCTTCTCGGCGAGATAGATCAGGATCGCGCCGGATTCGAAGACGCGCAGCGGCTTGCCCCCGGGGCCGTCGCTGTCGACGATGGCGGGGATCTTGCTGTTGGGATTGATGGCGACGAACTCGGGGCGGAACTGCTCGCCCTTGCCTATGTCGACCGGGTGGACCGTGTAGGCGAGCGCCAGCTCCTCGAGCATGATCGATGCCTTGCGGCCGTTGGGTGTCGTCCAGGTATAAAGCTCGATCATCGTCGATCCTCCGCGTCGCCACACCGCACGGTGGCTTAGCGCGGCGGCCGGACCACCGCCAGCCCGGAACCAAGCCCGGCGGCAAACGTTCAACCCGCAGCTTCTTTCCGGTGCCGGCGCTTGCGCCTGCCAGCAGCACAGGGCGCGCCGAACCCACCATAACTGCGGAGCGGCGGCATGAAGGTGCTGATCACGGGTGCGGACGGTTATATTGGCGCGGTGCTCGGCCCCTACCTCGCCGAGCGCGGCCACGAGGTGAGCGGGCTCGATTGCGGCTTCTACCGCAACGGCTGGCTCTATGATGACGGCCGCGGCCGCCCGCCGGTGGCGAGCGAGGATATCCGCCGGGTCGACGCCGCCGATGTCGTCGATTTCGACGCCGTCGTGCATCTCGCGGAGCTGTCGAACGACCCGCTCGGCGAGCATGATCAGCGGCTCACCTACGACATCAACCACCGCGGCTCGGTCGAGCTCGCGCGCACCTGCCGGGCCGCTGGCGTGCGTCGCTTCATCTACACCTCGTCCTGCAGCGTCTACGGCGCGGGCAGCGGCGAGATCAAAAGCGAGGCGTCGGCGCCCAATCCGCAGACCGCCTATGCGCGCTGCAAGGTGCTCGTCGAGCGCGACGTCCAGGCGCTCGCCGACGAGCACTTCAGCCCGGTCTTCCTGCGCAACTCCACCGCGTTCGGCGCAAGCCCGCGCATGCGCTTCGACATCGTGCTCAACAATCTCGCCGGCCACGCCTGGACGAGCGGCGAGATCAAGATGACCAGCGACGGCACGCCGTGGCGCCCGCTGGTCCATGTCAACGATATCTGCGAGGCGGTCCGGGGCGCGCTCGAGGCGCCGCGCGAGGCGGTGCATAACCAGGTCTTCAATGTCGGCAGCGACGAGCAGAACTACCGCATCCGCGACATCGCCGAGATCGTCGCCGCCGTCTTCCCGGGCTGCGTCGTGACCTATGGTCCGCCGAGCGCGGACAACCGCAGCTATCGCGTCTCCTTCGCCAAGATTCACCGCCACCTGCCCGGCTTCTCCTGCCGCTGGACCGCGGAGCGCGGCGCCCGCGAGCTGCGCGACATCTTCGAGCAGATCGGCATGTCGAAAGAGACCTTCAACCATCGCGCCTACACCCGGCTGCAGCAGCTCAAATATCTCGTCGCCACCCGGCAGATCGACCAGGACTTCTATTTCCGCGAGCCTGCCGAACGCGCCGCCCAGGCATGATCTTCACTCCCGCGCGGCTGCCAGGACTGTGCCTGGTTGCGCCCGAGCGCCATGAGGACGAGCGCGGCTGGTTCGCGCGCAGTTGGTGCGCGCGCGAATTCGCGGCGCACGGGCTCGATGCGCGACCAGCCCAGACCAGCCTGTCTTTCAACCGTCGCCAAGGCACGTTGCGCGGCCTGCATTATCAGCTTCCGCCCTATGCCGAGGCGAAGCTCGTCCGCTGCGTCCGCGGCGCCATCTGGGATGTGGCGCTCGATCTCCGGCCACATTCCGCGACGCGCGGGCAGTGGCAGGCCTTCGAACTCAGCGCCGAGAATGGCTGCGCTCTCTATCTGCCGGAGGGCTTTGCCCACGGCTTCCAGACGCTGCTGGCGGAGAGCGAGGTGCTCTATCAGATCTCGAGCTTTCATGCGCCCGAGGCCGCCGCCGGGGTGCGCTATGACGACCCGGCTTTCGCCATTGCCTGGCCGCTGCCGGTGGCCTCGATCTCGCCGCGCGATGCCGCCTGGCCGGATTACCCCCTCGCCGCCGACAGCATTTCGGCATGATCCCTGCATGATTTGCGGCGGCTGGCCGCGCCGGCTATCAAGGTTTGTGCAATGCTGAGGCCTTAGGATCTACCGCCGGCAAGGAGAGGATAAGATGGCGGCAAACCAGGGAAAACCGGGCCGGATTCATCCGGTGATCCTGTCCGGCGGCTCGGGGACGCGGCTTTGGCCGCTGTCGCGGGCGCTTTACCCCAAGCAGCTCCTGCCGCTCCTCACCGAGCGCTCGCTGCTGCAGGACGCGGCGCTGCGCATCGCCGATAATGGCCGCTTTGCGCCGCCGATCGTCGTCGCCAATGACGAGCACCGCTTCATCGTCGCCGAGCACCTGCGCCTCGCCGGCGTCGCACCGCAGACGATCGTGCTCGAGCCCATCGGCCGCAACACGGCCCCCGCGGTCTGCGTGGCCTCTCTGTTGCTGCTGGCGGAGGATCAGGACGCGCTGCTGCTGGTGCTGCCTTCCGACCACGCGATCGCCGAGGTGCCGAGCTTCCTCGCCGCGGTCGACCGCGCCGCGCGGGTCGCGCGCCAGGGGCGGCTCGTCACCTTCGGCATCACCGCCGACCGGCCCGAGACGGGCTATGGCTACATCCAGAGCGGCGCGGCCATCGCCGCCAGCGAAGGCGTCTGCGAGGTCGCGGCCTTCGTCGAGAAGCCCGACCGCGAGCGCGCGCAAAGCTATATCACCGCGGGCGATTTCTACTGGAACAGCGGCATCTTCCTCTTTCCCGCCGCGCTCTTCGTCGAGGAGCTCGAGCGCCGCCATCCCGCGACCGTCGCCGCCTGCCGCCAGGCGCTCGACGACGCGAAGCGCGATCTGGATTTCCTCCGCCTCGACCGCGCCGCCTTCGCCGCCGCCGAGAATACCTCGATCGATTACGGCGTCATGGAGCATACCGCGCGCGCCGCGGTCGTCCCCGTCGCCATGGGCTGGAGCGACGTCGGGACGTGGGACGCTCTCTGGCAGATGGGCGGCAAGGACGCCGCCGGCAATGTCAGTCGGGGTGACGTCCTGCTCGAGGATACGCGCAACTGCTATCTGCGCGCCGAGCACGGCCTCGTCACCGCGCTCGGCGTCGAGGATCTCGTCGTCATCGCCACCGCCGACGCGGTGATGGTGGCGCGGCGCGACCGCACCCAGGACGTGAAGCAGCTCGTCGCCCGGCTCGAGCGCAACGGCCGCAGCGAGGCCAAGATGCACCCGCTGGTGCATCGGCCCTGGGGCAGCTTCCGCTCCATCCACAGCGGCGACCGCGTCCAGGTGAAGCACATCATGGTGAAGCCCGGCGCCAAGCTGTCGCTGCAGATGCATCATCACCGCGCCGAGCATTGGGTGGTGGTGCACGGCACCGCCAAGGTGGTGCGTGGCAACGAGGAGATCGTGCTCTACGAGGACCAGTCCACCTACATCCCGCTCGGCACGCCCCACCGGCTGGAGAATCCCGGCAAAATCCCCCTGCACGTCATCGAGGTGCAGTCCGGCAGCTATCTCGGCGAGGACGACATCGTGCGCTTTGCCGACACTTACGGCCGCAGCTGACGCCGCTCAGAGCTGGGTGCTGAGCCGCAGCAGGAAGATGTTGCGGCTGTAGGGGATCATGGCAGCCTGCCCGGTCGAGAGGACGCGCGAATAGGTGTAGGTGCCGCCGAGATAGAAATAGCGGTTCAGCAGGTACTTGCCGCCGACGCCGGCGCCGTAGATGTTGTCGGTGCGCGTGATATTCTGGAAGGCGTCGTTGGTGTAGCTGAGGGTGCCGTTGATCAGGACATTGCGCAGCAGCTCGTGGTCGACGGTGAACCCGGCGGTGCTCTCGAGATAGCCGGGCGAGGTGGTGGTGGCGGTGCCGACGAGCACGGTGTTGTTGACGTCCTCCACGGTGCGGCCGGCCGTGAAGCCCAGCGAGGTGAGCTGCGTCACGTTCCACTTCACGGTGGCGCCGAAATCGACGCCGCCGACGCTGCCGAAGGACGACGCCTGGTAGTCCTGGTCGAGATATCCCACAAAGCCGTCGATATAGGTGACGCCGGTGAGGTTGATCCGGCCACCGACGTCGACGCGATAGCCGGTCGAGCTCAATGTCGGTACGCCGTTGCCGGCGCCGTGATCGTAATCGCGCATGTTGTAGCCGCCGCGCACATAACCTTGGTATCCCGGAATGAACTCGTAGTAGATGCGCGCCGCCCCGGCATAGGTGAAGTTGTCGAGGTTGCTTTCCGACGCGAAGCCGCCGCCGACCAGCGGCAATGCGTCGTACTCCTCGCGGCGCACTGTCGCCGTCACCTCGTAGCCGATGCGCAGCCGATACTGGTCGAAGCCGACCGTCGCATTGTAGTCGGTGAGGCGCAGCGGCGTATCCGCGTTCCCCACCACCTGCGGCGCGCCGAGGTCGAAATGCGTGCGCTCGACGCGGACATCGCCGGTGAAATAATGCGTGTTGTCGACGTCGAGCCGGCCGTTCACGTCGCCGAAGCCGTCATCGGTATTGAGGCTGGTATTGTTGCTGTAACGGGTGAAGAGGCCCCCGGCGCTGACATTGAGCGCGTTCTGCGGCAGATTCGAGCGAATGTCGAAGCCCGGCTGCAGCAGCGTGATGAAAGCATTGGTTTTCGCGGTGGTGGTGGCGAAAATATTGTCGTCGTAGGCCTCGTCGACCTCGGCGCGGGGAAAGAAGAAGAAGTCGCCGAAGCGGATTCCCAGGGGACTCACCTCCGGCCGGAACCGGTCGGTCACCGACTGACCCAGCAGCAGGTACTGCCCCGGCGCCACAGGCACCGTCGGCGACAGCGGCACCGGGGGTACTGGCACCAAGGGGTCGGTGAAGGCCTGCGCCCACCCCAGCCCCGGCGCCAGCGCCACGCCCAGCCCCACCAGCGAAGCCGCTATACGACCAATCATTGCCCCACCCGATCCCCGTTCCATCGCAAGCATCTCTGCTATCCGCCCCCGACGAGAAGCGCAAGCCCTGGCGAAACCATGGCCTCGGATTGGTCTTTGCGTGTTACCGGCGTACCACAGCGTCGCCTCTGGCTCAACCCTAAATGAGATTTTCCAGCAACGGCGCATCAACCTAAGATTGATAACCCCTTCAGCGCAGCAGCCAATAGCCCACGAACAGCACCGCCGCCCAGCAGGCCGTCGCCGCGCCGATGATGAAAATGACCCGGCCGCGGCGCGGCCAGGGCGGCTCCTGGTCCCCGGTCTCGGCCTCGATGGCCGGGATTGCCCTGCGCGACCAGATGTCGAGCTTGCGTGCGTGCTGCACGACCGCCTCCTATCCCCAGTGTGCGGCCGTGGGCGTTGATGGCTTGGCGGACAAGCCCCCCGGTTCCGCTCGCCGTGACGAGCAGCCGAGCTACCTTACGCAACCCCGGAGCGCCGCGGAAGCACTCTTTTGAAGGATCTTACGCGTCAGCCGGCAAGTTTCTTGCGCAGCAGCTCGTTGAGCAGCGCCGGATTCGCCTTGCCCTGCGTCGCCTTCATCACCTGGCCGACGAAGAAGCCGAACAGCTTCTCCCTGCCGGCGCGGTATTCCGCTACCTTGTCGGGCTGCGCCGCGAGCACGGCCGCGATAGCGTCCTCGATCGCGCCGCTGTCGGTCACCTGCTTCAGGCCACGCTCCTCGACGACGGCGCCGGCACCTTTGCCGGTCTCGACCATGGCGACGAAGACGTCCTTGGCGAGGCGGCCGGAGATCGTGCCGTCGGCGATGAGGTCGATGAGCTGGCCCAGGGCCTCGGCCGAGACCGGCGATTGCTCGATGCCGAGCGCGAGCCGGTTCAGCGTGCCGTAGAGATCGCCCATCACCCAATTGGCGGCGAGCTTGGCATCGCGCCCTTTTGCCACCGCCTCGAAATAATCGGCGCTCGCCTGCTCGCCGACCAGCACGCCGGCGTCGTAGGGCGAGAGCTTGTAATCGGCGATGAAGCGGGTCTTCTTCGCATCCGGCAGCTCCGGCAGCCCGCGCCGCAGCGCCTCGACCCAGTCCGGCGCAAGCGTCAGCGGCAGCAGATCGGGGTCGGGGAAATAGCGGTAGTCATGCGCGTGCTCCTTGGAGCGCATCGGCCGCGTCACGCCCTTGCCGGCATCGAACAGGCGCGTCTCCTGGTCGACCGTGCCGCCCTCCTCGATGAGTTCGATCTGGCGCCGCGCCTCGTGCTCGATCGCCTGCATGACGTAGCGGATCGAGTTGACGTTCTTGATCTCGCAGCGCGTGCCCAGTTTCCCGCCGGGCTTGCGGACCGAGACATTGCAGTCGCAACGCAGGCTGCCCTCTTCCATATTGCCGTCGCAGGTGCCGAGATAGCGCAGGATCGAGCGCAGCTTGCGCACATAGGCGCCGGCTTCCTCCGCGCTTCTGATATCGGGCTCGGAGACGATCTCCATGAGCGCGATGCCGGCGCGGTTGAGATCGACATAGGTGAGCGTCGGATGCTGGTCGTGCAGGCTCTTGCCGGCATCCTGCTCGAGATGGAGCCGGGTGATCCCGATCTCGCGGCTCGTGCCGTCCGGCAGGTCGAGGGTGAGCTTGCCCTTGCCGACGATCGGACGGGTGTATTGCGAGATCTGATAGCCCGCCGGCAAATCGGCGTAGAAGTAGTTCTTGCGGTCGAACACCGAGACCAGGTTGATCTCGGCACCGAGGCCGAGCCCGGTCTTCACCGCCTGCTCGACGCAATGGCGGTTGATCACCGGCAGCATGCCGGGAAAGGCGGCGTCGACGGTCGAGACCTGGGTGTTGGGCTCGGCGCCGAAGGCGGTGGCGGCGCCGGAGAACAGCTTCGCGCGCGAGACGATCTGGGCATGGACCTCGAGGCCGATGACCACTTCCCAAGCGCCGGCGCGCCCCTGGAGGAGCTCGGCCATCAGCCGCCTCCCAGCGGAAAGGCCGGCTTCGCCGTGAAGCCGGCGGCGCGCTCGACGACGTCGCCGACGCGCAGCACCGTCGCCTCGTCGAAGGCGCGGCCGATCACCTGCAGCCCGAGCGGCAGCCCGTCGCGCGACAGCCCCGCCGGTACGGAAATGCCGGGCAGCCCGGCGAGGTTCACCGGCACGGTGAAGACGTCGTTCAGGTACATGGCGATGGGATCGTCTTGCTTCTCGCCGATGGCGAAGGCGGCGGACGGCGCGGTCGGCGTCAGCATCGCGTCACAGCGCTCGAAGGCCGCGGCGAAATCGCGGGCGATGAGCGTGCGTACCTGCTGCGCCTTGAGGTAATAGGCGTCGTAATAGCCGGCGGAAAGCACATAGGTGCCGATGAGGACGCGCCGGCGCACCTCGGCGCCGAAGCCCTCGGCGCGCGTGTTCTCGTACATCTCGTCGAGCGACTGGCCCGGCACGCGCCGGCCGAAGCGCACGCCGTCATAGCGCGCGAGGTTGGAGGAGGCCTCGGCGGGGGCGATGATGTAATAGGCGGGAAGCGCGTATTTCGTCAGCTTCAGGCTGATCTCGACGGGCACCGCGCCGGCTTCCTTGATCCAGTCGACGCCGCGCTGCCACAGCGCCTCGATCTCTTCCGGCATGCCGTCGAGGCGGTACTCGCGCGGGATGCCGATCCGGAGCCCCTTGATCTCGCCGGTAAGCGCCGCTTCGAAATCCGGCACCGACAGCGGCGCCGAGGTCGAATCCTTGGGATCGTGCCCGGCCATCGCCTTGAGCATGATCGCGGCGTCGCGCACGCTGCGCGTCATCGGCCCGGCCTGGTCGAGCGAGGAGGCGAAGGCGACGATGCCCCAGCGCGAGCAGCGGCCATAGGTCGGCTTCAGACCGACGATGCCGCAGAAGCTCGCGGGCTGGCGGATCGAGCCGCCGGTATCGGTGCCGGTGGCGGCGATCGCCGCGCGCGCCGCCACCGCGGCGGCCGAGCCGCCCGACGAGCCGCCCGGCACCAGGGGCCGGTTGTCGCCGGGCCGCCGCCACGGGCTCTCGACCGCACCATGGGCGCAGGTGATGGTGGACGAGCCCATGGCGAACTCGTCCATGTTCACCTTGCCCAGCATCACCGCGCCGGCCTGCCACAGCTTGGCGGTGACGGTCGATTCATAGGGCGGCGTGAAGCCGTCGAGAATGCGCGAGCCGGCGGTGGTGAGCACCCCCGCGGTGCAGAACAAATCCTTGATGGCGAGCGGCATGCCCTCCATCGGCAGCGCCGCGCCGCGCGCGATGCGCGCATCCGATGCCGCCGCCATGGCGAGCGCGCGCTCCGGCGTCTCGGTGAGAAAGGCGTTGAGCGGCCGCGCCGCCGTCATCGCCGCGATATGGGCCTCGGCCATCTCGCGCGCGGAGAATTTCTTGGCGGCAAGCCCGTCGCGCGCCTCGGCGATGGTGAGATCGGTGAGCGCACCCATCTATTCCACCACCTTGGGCACGGTGAAGAAGCCATGCGCCGCCTCGGGGGCGTTGGCGAGAATCTCGTCGCGGCAATTGCCGTCGGTGACCTCGTCCTCGCGCATCGGCAGGCCCATTGCCACGACGCTCGACATCGGCTCGACGCCGGCGGTGTCGACCTCGCCGAGCTGCTCGATCCAGCCGAGGATGGTCGACAGCTCCTGGGCGAGATGCTCCTGCTCGGATGGGGGCAGTTTGATGCGCGCCAAGGTGGCGATTCGCGCCACGGTGGCCTTGTCCAGTGCCATGATGTAGATGTCTCCGCGACCTACCTAGCATCGCCCATGCCGATCTGCAACCCCAGCGACCTCAAGAGCTTGATCCGCGGCGGCGAGCGGCTGCTCGGCCTCGATGTCGGCACCAAGACCGTCGGCATGGCGCTCTCCGACACGACCTTGCTGGTGGCGACGCCCTTCGACACCATCCGCCGCACGCGGTTTCGCGAGGATGTGAAGCGGATTGTCGCCGAGGTCGAGCGGCACAAGGTGGGCGGCCTCGTCTTGGGGCTGCCGGTGAGCCTTGACGGCAGCGAGGGGCCGCGGGCGCAAAGCGTGCGCCAGTTCGCCCGGAACCTTCTGGAGCATGTCGACCTGCCGCTCGCCTTCTGGGACGAGCGGCTCTCCACCGCCGCGGTCGAGCGCGAGATGATCGCCGCCGATCTCAGCCGCAAGCGCCGCGCCGAGATCATCGACAAGGTCGCCGCCGCCTACATCCTGCAGGGACTGCTCGACCGTATCGGGCGGCCGGCATAGAAGAGGCGCTGAGCTTCGGGAGCCGGAGGGGCGACGTCGCCCGGGCCGCACGTAATGTTGCCTTGCTGGAGCGAGCCCTACCACGTATAGTGCGCGCTTTAATGAGTACCGGTGCGCCTTCCCTCGCCTTCCCCCATCGCCATCTGCTGGGGATCGAGGGGCTTTCGCCGGACGAGATCACGCTGCTGCTCGACCGCTCCGAGAGCTATGTCGAGCAGAACCGGCAGGTCGACAAGAAGCAGTCGCTGCTGCGCGGCCGCACCATCATCAACCTCTTCTTCGAGAATTCGACGCGCACCCGCACCTCTTTCGAGCTGGCGGGCAAGCGGCTCGGCGGCGACGTCATCAACATGTCGGTGCAGGCGAGCTCGATCAAGAAGGGCGAGACGCTGATCGACACCGCGATGACGCTCACCGCCATGCATCCCGACGTGCTGGTGGTGCGTCATCCCGAATCGGGCGCGGTGCAGCTCCTCGCCGAGAAGGTCGACGGCTCCGTCATCAATGCCGGCGACGGCAGCCACGAGCATCCGACCCAGGCGCTGCTCGACGCGCTTACCATCCGCCGCCGCAAGGGCCGCCTCCAGGGCCTCATCGTGGCCATCTGCGGCGACATCCTGCACAGCCGCGTCGCGCGCTCCAACATCGCGCTGCTCAACATCATGGGGGCGCGGGTGCGCGTGGTGGCGCCGCGCACCCTGCTGCCGGCCGAGATCGAGCGGCTCGGCGTCGAGGTGTTCCACGACATGGCGGCGGGCCTCAAGGAGGTCGACATCGTCATGATGCTGCGCCTCCAGACCGAGCGCTTCCACGGCAGCTTCGTGCCCTCGATCCGCGAGTACTTCCACTTCTTCGGCCTCGACTACGCCAAGCTCGCCGCGGCCAAGCCGGACGCGCTCATCATGCATCCGGGGCCGATGAACCGCGGCGTCGAGATCGACACCGCGGTGGCCGACGACATCGACCGCTCGGCCATCCGCCAGCAGGTCGAGATGGGCGTCGCCGTGCGCATGGCCTGCCTCGAGGTGCTGACGCGCCCCCTCTCCAACATCGCGCCGGCGCTATGAGCGCGCGCACGCTCTTCCGCAACGCCCGCCTGCTCGATCCCGCCAGCA
>JBKQTR010000388.1:0-4741 GCA_052143095.1 Allostellaceae bacterium | reverse complement strand
CGAAAGACCTGGATCGTCGCCGGCCCTGCCACCGCCAGCGCCTCCATCGTTCGCACGCCGAGATCGATCAGCTCGTCATCGTGGAGGACCTGCCCCTTTATCGACTCGCCGCCCCGCGGGATCCCAGCTGGCAAAGCAGGAGCGGCGGTCGGCGAAGAGCGCCCAGGAGAGGTTGACCGGCCAGCGGATCATGTCGCCGAGGAACAGCGGGTTGTTGGCGACGCGCTCCGCCGGCGCCGTCTCTTCTCTCACCGCCTGCCACAGCGCGGTCGAACTGGCAAACTCGGAATCTGACGGCGCGGAGATGCCGACAGCATTGTCGCGCAGCAGCTTGAGCCCGCCCGGCAGGCCCAACGCCAGCAGGACCAGCGCTGCTGCCGCTGCGCGCCGCGCGGGCGAAGCGAGCCAGCGGGTCAGCCCCGCCGCGGCGAAAACCGTCAGCACCAGCACCGCCGGCAATACCGCGCGCCAGCCGAGATCATTGTTGGCGATGGTGCTGACGAAGAGCCAGGTGATGACGAGCCCGGTGCCGGCCATCGCCGCCAGCGCCAGCGTGAGACGCCGCTCCGGCGGCGCCTCCCGCTGTGCCAGGAGATGCGCAAGGCTCACTCCGCCGGCGATTGCGATCGCCGGAAACTCGATCACCAGCAGCACCAGCCAATAGCCCGGCAGGTCGAGGATGCGGCGAACGCCGTCGGGGATCAGCGGTCCCCACACCTCGTAGGGATAGAACGCGATCGGCACGCCGACCGCGCGCGCCGCGGTCGCGCCGTATTCGTCGCGCAGTAGCGGCCAGGCGAGCGCCACTGCCAGCACCGCGGCGCATGCTGCAAGCGCGACGACGCGTCGCCGGTGGCGCGGCTCGCAAGCGGCTAGCAGCACCACGCTGAGCGGCAGAGCTGCCGCGACGAAGGTGACGCCGCCGATCCAGGCCGAGCTCTCGAAGCCGGCGGCGACAACCAGCGCCAGCACCAGCGCAAGGCTGCGGCTCGGCCGCGTCGCGAGCAGCGCGATCAGCACGGCCGCGAGCACGGCGCAATTTGCCGCGGCGAGATGCTGCGGGACCCAGCTCGCTTGCACGAGCCAGCCCTGCGGCGGCTGATAATCGGTGAACAGCCGGAACATCGCGCCTTTTCCCAGCACGGCCTGGAGCAGCGGGCGCAGCGAGGCGGCGAGGCTCAGCGGCGGGACCCAGAGCGCGGCGCTGCGCCGCCCGGTAAGCGCCACCGCCAGCCCCATCATCAGCGACAGCGAGGCGAAGGCGGTGAGCCAGGTGAAGGCGATATCGGCCTCCCAGCCGCTGATCCCGAGGAGCTTGGCCTGGATGGCGGCGCCGACATGCCAGAGATAGTAATAGGCGAGCGGTCCCTCGCCGCCGAGGAAGGGATTGCCCGGCGGCAGGCCGAGCCGCGCAATGTCGTCGATGAGCGCGATCTTGGCGTGATCGTACATCGGCGCCGCCAGCCGCACGCCATAGCTGCCGAGCTTCGGCACGATGCCGGCGGCCGGCGCCAGCGCCAGCAGCGCCGCCGCGCCGTAAGCCCAGAGGGAGGGACCTTGCGCCCGCGACGGTTCCGGCGCTTTCGCCAGCAGCAGCGCCGAGAGCGCCAGCGCCGCAAGGCACAGCAGCGCCGCGGTGAGCCGCGTCAATCCCAGGAGCAGCAGCAGCGGCAGCGCCGCCGCCTGGAACACCGCCCAGCCCAGCGCCGGCGCGATCGCCAGCGCCAGCCCGCGCTCCACCTCGACGCGCCGCGCCAGCGCGAGCCCCAGGCTCGTCCACACCACCCCCGACACCCCGGCGCAGAGCACGGCATTCCACAGCGACGGCACCTGCCGGATCCTTCCTCTCAGCCGTTAGTGTTTCAACCCCAGCACTTGATTTTTACCCGCCGTCATGGCCGGGCCGGCCGAAGGCCGAGTCCCGGCCATCCACGTATTGAGGCAGGGCACCGAACTGCGTGGATGGCCGTGACAAGCACGGCCATGACGATGGAGGAGCGTTGGGGCTCATTTATTGGCGACGCGACACTAACGCGCCACCGCGACCCGTAGGAACGTCGCGATGATGCGGCCGCCGGCGCGCATCGTGCCGCCGAGCGAGCCCGCGACCTTGGAGACGCCGCCGCGGCGGCGGCGATAGGGCATCGGCAGCTCCAGGATGCGCAGGCGCTGGCGCGCCGCCTTCATCTGCATCTCGATGTTCCAGCCATAGCTCATCTCGCGCATCTCGAGACGGCCGAGGCAGTCGCGGCGGATGGCGCGATAGGCGCACATGTCGCTGTAGCGCGTGCCGTAGAGCGCGAAGATGCCGAGCCCGGCGAGATAGCCCGCGGCAAGCTGGTGCCAGCTCATCGCGCCGGGCTCGCGCAGCCCCCGGGCGCGGGACGCAATGGTGAAATCATGCGTGCCGCGGCGGATGGGCTCGACCAGCCGGCGCATGAGATCGCCGCGGTCGGCACCGTCGCCATCCATGAAGACGATGATGCCGCAAGCCTCGCCCGCCGCATCGGCGCCGGCGGCGCAGGCGCGGCCATAGCCGCGCCCTTGGGGCCGCATGATGCGGGCGCCGGCGGCCAGCGCCAGCGCCGGCGTGCCGTCGCTGCTGCCGCCATCGACGACGATGATCTCCGCGGCGACCTCGCGCGGGATCTCCGCCACCACCGCGGCGATCGATTGCGCTTCGTTCAGCGTCGGGATGACGACCGCGACGCCGGGCGGCGGCCTCTCGGCGGTCATGGCCGGGCGTGCCTCACAGGCTCCAGCGCAAGCCGCAATTCTGGCACGGCTTGGCGGCGCGTCGCCGGTCAGCGCGGCGCGGAAATCCTGGTAGGCGGCGCCGTTCCAGATCTCGCGCAGGCTCTGCTGCGTGGCGTCGCCGAGCGTATACGTGGCGTAGTCGCGCGCCGAGAATGGCGCGATGCAGCAGGGCAGCGCGCGGCCATGCGCAGTGAAATACATCAGCGCCCAGGGCCGGCGGCAGGCCGACCAGGGTTGCGCCGCCTCGCCGCGCTTCAGGCTGATGCCGGGCTCGGTCGCGCCCGACGCGTCGATGGTGACGCCGAGCGTGCGGCCGATCGCCTCGGCGGCGGCGATCGCCGCCTCTTCCTCGGCTTGCGTCTTCTCGAACAGCGAGGATTGGGCGCGGGCGAGGCCGCGGCCGAGATCGTCGAACACCAGGCGCTGCAGATGCACCTCGCCGACACCGACGCGCGCGGCCAGCCGCACGAATTCGGGCAGCTGGTCGATCGTCTCCTTGAGGCCGGTGAGCCAGAGCGAGACGCGCGGCGTGGTGGCGCCGATCTCGCGCTGCAGCGCCGTGAACTCGCCGAGGTTGCGCACGATGCGCTCGAACATGTCCTTGCCGCGCACCCTGAGGAAGCTCGCGGCATCGGCGGCATCGAGCGAGACGCGCAGCTCGTCGAGGCCGGTTTCGATCAGCTCGCGGCGCTTCCGCGGCGCCAGCAGCGTGCCGTTGGTGTTGAACAGCACATAGACGCCGCGCTCCTTGAGATAGCGGATCATGCGCGGCAGCGCCTTCACCAGCATCGGCTCGCCGACGCCGTGCAGCACCGCGCGCGCGAGGCCCGGGAGCTGGTCGATGATCCCCGTGAACAGCTCCCAGTTCATATCGGCCGGCGGCTCCAGCGCCTCGAAGGTGCGCGGACAGGTCTCGCACAGCAGGTTGCAGCGGTTGGTGATCTCGAGATAGACGCAGACCGGCGGCGTCTCGGCGATGGCGGATCGCCGCTCGCCCACCGCCTCGAAATAGCGCTTGGCGATCGCGGGCTCGGTAAGGGACATGAGAGGGGCTCCTCGCAAGGGCGGGCGGCGGCTCAATCGGCCGCGGAGAGGGAGGGGAGATCGGGCGGACGCAAGCGCGCCAGGCAGGCGGCGGTGGCGGGCGCGGCGTAAGGCGCCAACGGGCCTTCCTGCCGCGCGCCGGTGATCTCGCGCGCCAGGCGCTCGAGCGCGGCGCCGTCATCGACATCGTACCAGGGGGCGAGCTCGACGATGGCAAGGCCGAGCGCGCGCGCGCGCGCGCGCGTCGCGGCGGCGACCGCGCCGGTGCTCCAGGCGATGTCCTCGAAGAGATGCGCATGCGGCGCCTTCATGCCGAGAAGGTAATAGCCGCCGTCATCGGCCGGGCCAAGCACGACGCGGTCCCCGGGCGCACCGAGCGCGCGCGCGGCCTCGGCGAGCAGCGCGGTGGGCAGCGTCGGGCTGTCGGAGTTGAGCAGGCAGACCGCGTCATGCCCGCGCGCGAAGAGTGCTTGGGCCGCATGCAGCAGCGAGCGGCCGAAACCTTTGACGCGCGGCGGCAAATCGCCGCTGCCATCGGCGAGGACCATGCCGGTGCCCGGTGCGACGACGCCGTCGAACAGCCGCTCGAGCCCGGCCGGCGCATAGGCGATGTAGCCTTGGAGCGCCGCCGCGCGCGCCGCGAGGCGGATGTTCTCGGTGATGTCGCTGAGGAAGCTCGCGCTCAGCAGCCCCGCGGCCTCGGGCGTGAGCGGCGGCACCAGCCGGGTCTTGACCTGGCCGGCGCGGGGTGCCTTCGCCATCACCGCGATGGCGCAAGGCAGCACTGCTGCGGGATCGCCTGCCATGGTCTAGGAGCCGCTGAACCAGTTGTAGCCGCGATCCTCCCAGAAGCCGCCGGTCGGCCGGTTGGTGACGTAGAGCGTCGTCACCCATTTCGGGTTCTTGAAGCCGAGCTTCGTCGGAATCCGCAGCTTGAAGG
>JBKQTR010000387.1:0-3536 GCA_052143095.1 Allostellaceae bacterium | reverse complement strand
GCTCCTGCCGGCGCTCACCCTCACGGACGAAGATTGTTGGCGCTGGCCCTTGGTGATGGCACCCAGCGTGTCGAGCCGGCGCGCGATCGTCGAGAGGAAGCGGTTCTCGGCCTTGACGTCGGTGGCGATCGGCCGGAACAGCGGCGGCTGGGCCTGGTTGGTCCGATTGCTGCGGCCCAACCCCTGGATGGCAGTGTCGGCCTTCCAGCCCGCCTCCAGGAGGTAATGGACGCGCAGACGCCGGTTCCTGGCCGCGAGATCGGCATGATAACTGCGGCCCGTCCCGCCGGCGTCGCTGAACACGAGAATGCGCTTCTGATCGTCCATGAAGGCCTGCGCCTCGGCGAGGTTGGCCGAGCCGGCGCGGTTCTCGACGCACAGCCGGTCGCCCTTGCGCACGATCCGCCGGGAGCGGCCCGTGACTTCCGCGACCATCTCCGTGCCGAAGCGCTGGACGATCTGGTCGAGGGCGCCCTGGACGGGGGCGAGGGATGCGAGCCGCTCGATCAAGTGGTCACGGCGTTCGACGGCGTCGCGGCACTGGACCGGCTGCCCGTCGCGATAGACCGGCCGGGAGGAGAGATTGTCTTCGCTGTCGGTGAAGGGCTCGAAGAGCTGCGTGGGGAAACTGTGCGCGAGGTAGTCGAGCACGTATTCCCTGGGCGTGATGTCGACCTGGACGTCGCCCCATTCTTCGGTCGGGATGTCGGCGAGCCGACGTTCCATCAGCGCCTCGCCGGTGGAGACGATCTGGATGACGGCCGCATGGCCGGTGTCAAGATCGCGCTCGATCGCGCCGATCAGGGTCGAGGTCTTCATCGACGTGATCAGGTGCGAGAAGAACCGCTGCTTGGCGGATTCGAAGGCCGAGCGCGCGGCGGACTTGGCCTGGGGGTTCAGCGTGCCGTGCTCGCCGGTGACGTTGGCCGCCTGCATGGCCGCATCGAGATTGTTGTGGATAACCTGGAACGCGCCGGCGTAGGCGTCGTAGATGCGGATCTGCTCGGCCGTGAGCGCGTGCTCGACCAAGTCGTATTCGACGCCTTCATAGGAGAGCGATCGCGCGGCGTAGAGGCCGAGCGATTTGAGATCGCGGGCAAGCACTTCCATCGCCGCGACACCGCCCGCCTCGATCGCCTGCACGAACTCGGCGCGCGTGGCGAACGGGAAGTCCTCGCCGCCCCAAAGGCCGAGCCGCTGGGCATAGGCGAGGTTATGCACGATCGTCGCACCAGTGGCGGATACGTAAACGATTCGCGCGTTCGGCAGCGCGTGTTGGAGACGCAAGCCGGCGCGGCCCTGCTGCGAGGGCGCCTGATCGCCGCGCTCGCCTTTGCCGCCGGCGGCGTTCGCCATGGCGTGGCTTTCGTCGAACACGATGACTCCATCGAAGTCCGGTCCCAACCAATCGACGATCTGGCGGACGCGGGAAACCCTTTCCTCACGCGCATCGGTGCGTAGCGTGGCGTAGGTTGCAAATAGGATGCCTCGGTCTAGGCGGATCGGCGTGCCCTGGCGGAAGCGGGCGAGTGACGTGACGAGGAGCCGCTCCTGGCCGAGTGCCGACCAGTCGCGCTGCGCATCCTCGATCAGCTTGTCGGACTTGCTGATCCACACCGCGCGGCGTCGGCCCTTCAGCCAATTGTCGAGGATGATGCCGGCGACCTGACGGCCCTTGCCGGCACCTGTGCCGTCGCCCAGCATCCAGCCGCGCCTGAAACGGACCGCGCGCTCGGCGTCGTCCGGTGCGGCCGAAACCACGTCGAAGGTCTCGTCGACGATCCATGATCCGGCGAGGGTGCCGGCATGGGCCTCGCCGGCATAGATCACGCTCTCGAGCTGTGCGTCGGACAGGAGGCCAGTGGCGACCACGGCGGCCGGCAGGTGCGGCCGGTAGGAGGGCTTGGGAGGCGCCACCGACGCCATCGCCGCCGACTGGACGAACCGGGTCGGATGCGCCTGAGATCCGGGAATACGGATCGACTGAAGGGCGTATCCTTCATAAAGCGCATCCGTGATGCGGCCACCCTCGGCCGGCTTCCAGTCGACGGTCTCGTAGGCGAGTTCGCTTCCCGCGGCTTCGGTGGCGGAGGCCGGAACGGAGATCGGCCGCGACGCGGAAACGCGTTGCGTGCGAACCGGGAGGGGCCGTGCGGTCGCCGCGACGGTGCCGGACGCGGCGATGGGCAGTCTCGGTGGAACCTGCGCCGTCACCCATGCGAGCAGCGTGGCCGGATCGGCCGCCATCCCCGGCGAGGCCGGGAAGGCGGTCGGATCGTCGGCCGGCAGGCGGTCGATGACCGTCAGGCGCGTCTCGGTGGTCGTGCCGTGGCGGGCGTAGACGCGACCATCCACGGCAGCGGAGAAGACGACGCGCCCGCGTTCCTGCAGGCGGACGAAGCTGTCGCGCCAAGCCGGATTATCTGGAGACAGGCCGGCGCCGGTGATCGCCACGAGCCGCCCGCTCTCGGCGAGACGCGCCAGAGCCGAGGTGATATGGCGGAGTGCCGCGTCGGTGACACGGACCTCGACATGTGCCGCGACCGAGAACGGCGGATTCATCAGCACGACGCTCGGCCGCACGGTGAGGTCGAGATGGTCGTGGATGTGCGCCGCGTCGTGGCGCGTGACCGAAACACCCGGAAAGAGCCGGCAGAGCAAGGCGGCGCGGGTGTCCGCCAGCTCGTTCAAGACGAGGCCGCCTCCGGCGAGCTCGGCGAAGATGGCGAGGAGGCCGGTGCCGGCCGAGGGCTCCAGCACGATATCGGCCGGCGTGATCGCGGCCGCGGTGGAGGCGGCGAAGCCTAGCGCGATCGGCGTCGAGAACTGCTGAAGCGCCTGGCTCTCTTCGGATCGGCGCGTATGCGAAGGAAGCAGTGCTGCGACCTTGGCCAACATGGCGAGCAACGCGGCTGGAGAGCCTGCTCGACCACGCATGCCGGGTCCGAACTTGCGCAGGAACAGGACCGTCGCCGCCTCGCAAGCGTCATAGGCCGCTTTCCAGTCCCACGCGCCGTCAGCGTCGGAGCCGCCGAAGGCGCTGCTCATGACGGCGCGCAGCGTCGGAGTATCGACGGTGCGCCCGCGGGCGAGATGATCGAGGAGAGACGTCGCCGCGGCGACGAGTGCCGCAGCGGTGTCGGACGAACCGGCCATCGACGCAGGGGCCGCCGCGACGGTGGCCGAAGACACAGACATATCCATGGAGGAGACCTCGGGAGAGCGGGAGCGGGCCGAGTCGGCTGGGCGCTCGCTCTCGACCCGACCGGCTCAAACCCGGCCCCGCCGTCCTCTGCCACTCATGGCGCCCATAGAGAAAAGGGTCCGGCGCTGAGCGCCGGACCCTTTGATCTCGCCGGGACGAGACCGACCGTGTCCCTTCGATGGAGGATGAAGTCGGCGCGCGGAGTGATGGGCACGGCGCCGTGATGGATGGGAAAACCCGGTGATCAGCCGGCCGGAGCGCGACGTCGCTCGGCGTGGCGGATCGCAGCGAGCGCTGCACGGAACTCGGCGGCGCCTTGCTCCTCCGACAG
>JBKQTR010000386.1:0-5124 GCA_052143095.1 Allostellaceae bacterium | reverse complement strand
GGAGCCCGCCTCGCCCGGCCGCAGCGCGTTGGTGCTGGCGCAGATCATGGCGAGGACGCCCTCTTCGCCGAGCTGGCGCAGCCGCGCGACATCGGAGACCTCTCCCACCAGCGGGTCGGGATCGAATTTCCAGTCGCCGGTATGGAGGATGGTGCCGAGCGGCGTGCGCAGCACCACGGCGTTGGGCTCCGGGATCGAATGGGTGAGCGTCACCAGCTCGATCTCGAACGGCCCGACCGAGAAGGTGCCGGACATCGGCACCTCGATGATCGGCACCTCATGCTCGAGATCGGCCTCGATCAGCTTCTGGCGCAGCACCGCGGCGGTGAACGGCGTGGCGTAGACCGGGCAGCGCAAACGCGGCCAGAGATAGGGGATGGCGCCGATATGGTCCTCATGCGCGTGCGTCACGACGAGCCCGTCGAGCGCGGCCGCGCGCTCGGCGATGAAGCCGGGATCGGGCATGATGACGTCGACGCCGGGCAGCGTGTCGTCGGCAAAGGAGATGCCGCAATCCACCATCAACCAGCGCCCGCCATAGCCATAGAGCGACAGGTTCATGCCGATCTCGCCGACGCCGCCCAGCGCCAGGAAGGCAAGCTCGTCGGGACGGTTGGGAGTCGCAGGCGTGTCGGTCATGCCGGTTTCTTCTGGTTGCGCTCATAGATGAGGCGCAGGCCCCAGAGCGTGAGGTTGGGATCGACATGCTCGATGACCGCGGTGGCGCCATCGAACAGCGGCGCCAGCCCACCGGTGGCGACGACCGCCATGGGTGCGCCGAACTCCTGCTTGATGCGGTTCACCAGCCCCTCGACCAGGCCGATATAGCCCCAGAACAGGCCGGATTGCATGCAGGCGACGGTGTCCTTGCCGATGACGTGGTCGGTACGGCGGATGCGCACGCTCGGCAGCTTCGCCGCCGCCATGTGCAGCGCGGTGAGCGACAGGTTGATGCCCGGCGCGATGACGCCGCCGCAGTAATTGCCGTCCTGGTCAACGACGTCGAAGGTGGTGGCCGTGCCGAAATCGACGACCACCAGCGGCGTCTTGTAGCGGTCGCGCGCCGCCGCGGTGTTGACCAGCCGGTCGGCGCCAACCTCTTCCGGCCGGTCGACCAGCGCCTTCACCCCCAGCGCCACGCCCGGCTCGCCCACCACCAGCGGGTCGCTGTTGCAATAGCGCCGGCAGAGCGTGACCAGGTTGAAATTGGCCTCGGGCACGACGCTGGCGATGATCGTGCCGGTCAGCCCCTGCCGCACCAGCCCCTCGAGCCCGAGCAGGTGGTCGAGCCAGACGACATATTCGTCGGCGGTGCGCTTGGCGTCGGTGGCGGCGCGCCAGGCACCCTTGAGCTTCTCGCCGTCCCAGACGGAGAACACCGTGTTGGTGTTGTTGGCATTGATGGCGAGCAGCATGACGCCTCCTCTCACCGCGCCGCCGGGAAGACGTCGCCGGCGGTGATGCGGCGCTGCGCCGTGCCGGTCTCGAGCAGCAACGCACCGTCGCCGTCGAGCCCGGCAAAACGTCCCTCGCTCTCGCCCTGCGGCAGCCGCACGCGGATCGGCTCCCCCAGGCCGCGCGCGCGCGCAAGCCAAGCCTGGCGCAGCGGGGCAAAGCCGTGCTCGAGCCACCGCTCATACCAGAAATGGAAAGCCCGGGCGACCGCTTCCAGCAGCGCCTCGACGGTGACCGGCGCGGCGCCGGCGGCGGCGAGCGAGGTCGCGGGATAATCGCTGGTTTCGGGAAAGGAGGCGAGGTTGACGCCGATGCCGACCACCAGCCAGTCGATCCTCCCCTCGCCCGCCGCCTGGGATTCCAGCAGGATGCCGCTGATCTTGCGGCCGCCGACGAGCACGTCGTTGGGCCATTTGTAGGCGAGCTCGGCGGCGTCCGGCAGCAGCGGCAGCACCGCCTCGCCGACGGCGAGCGCGGCGGCGAAGCCGAGCTGGGCCGCAACGGCAGCCGAGCGCTCCGGCCGCAGCAGGATCGACAGATAGAGATTGCCCGGCGCCGACACCCAGCTCCGGCCGCGCCGGCCGCGCCCCGCCCGCTGCGCCTTGGCCGAGATCAGCGTACCCGCCGGCGCACCGGATGCCGCCTGGCGCTTGGCTTCCGCGTTGGTGCTGTCGAGCTCCGTAAAGCCCTGGAGGCGGAAGAAGGCGGGCAGGCCGGGACCGTCGGTCATCCCGGGAAAAGCGTGGCGCTGGCGAGCTCGGCGCTGCCGATGATCGGCGCGGGGAAGATGATGAAGAGCAGGACCGCCAGCGCCGAGATCAGCAGCACCGCCTGCATCTCGCGGCCGATCACGGGGTCGAAGGCGCCCTTGGGCGCGTCGAAATACATGAGCTTGACGATGCGCAGATAGTAATAGGCGCCGACCACGCTGGTGACCACGCCGACCACGGCGAGCCAGAACAGCCGGGCGTCGATCGCGGCCATGAAGATGTAGAACTTGGCGAAGAATCCCGCGAGCGGCGGTATCCCGGCCATGGAGAACATGAAGATGGCGAGCGCCGCCGCCAGCATCGGGTGGGTGCGCGCCAGCCCGGCGAGATCCTCGATGCCCTCGACGAGGCGCCCCTGGCGGCGCATGCAGAGGATGACCGCGAAGCTGCCGATGTTCATGAAGAGATAGATCGTCATGTAGACGAGGATGCCGCGCACACCCGCCGGCGTGCCGGCGGCGAGGCCGATCAGGGCATAGCCGACATGGCCGATCGAGCTATAGGCCATGAGACGCTTGATGCTGCGCTGGTTGATGGCGGCGAACGAGCCCAGGATCATCGAGGCGACCGAGATCGCCATGATGATCTGCTGCCATTGGTCGACCAGCTCGCCGAAGGCGTAGATCATGACGCGGACGAAGAGCGCCAGCGCCGCGATCTTGGACGCGACCGAGAAGAAGGCGGTGGCCGGGGTCGGGGCGCCTTCATAGACGTCCGGGGTCCACATGTGGAAGGGCACCGCCGAGACCTTGAAGGCAAGGCCTACGGCGACGAAGACGATGCCGATGATGAGGCCGATCGAAACGTTCGAGGCGTCGAGCGTATGCGCTAGCGTATCGAAATTGGTGCTGCCGGCGAAGCCGTAGACCATCGAGGCGCCGTACAGCAGCATGCCCGAGGACAGTGCGCTCAGAACGAAGTATTTGAGTCCCGCCTCGCTCGAGCGCGTGAGATCGCGCTGGAAGCTGGCGAGGACGTAGAGCGCCAAATTCTGCAGCTCGAGGCCGATATAGAGCGAGATGAGATCGTTGGCGGTGATCATCATCAGCATGCCGGTGGTGGCGAGCAGCACCAGCACGGGATACTCGAAGCGCGCTATCCCCTCGCGCTCGTTGAAGCGCATGGCAATGACCATCGAGAAGATGGAGCCGACCAGCACCAGCACGCTCATGAACACGCCGAAGCCGTCGGTGACGATCATGCCGTAGAGGCTCACCTGGCGCTCATAGCCGAAGCTCATGACCAGCGCCGCGGTGACCGCGAGCACGACGACGCCAAGCCAGCTGATCTCGCGCGCGACGTGCCGGCCGTGCTGGAAGACGCCGAGCACGAGCAGCACCATGGCGCTGACGGCGAGAAACATCTCCGGCAGCGCCGGCAGGAAATTGGGGAGCACGTCGGTCATCGTTACCGTTGGGCCAGCTTGGCCGTCGCGTTCTCATGGAGCGAGAGCTGCACGTGCTCGATGAGCTTGGCGAGGGAGGGTTGCATGGGCTTGAGGAAGGAGGCGGGATAGACCCCCATCCACAACACGAGGGCGATCATCGGCGCGAACACCGCAACCTCGCGCCAGGAGAGATCGAGCATGGCGCGCACATCGGCGCGGGTGATGACGCCGAAGACGACGCGGCGATAGAGGTAGAGCATGTAGGCGACGCTGAGGATCGTGCCGGTGGTGGCGAAGAACGCCACCCAGGTGTTAACCTCGAAGGCGCCGACCAGCGACAGGAACTCGCCGACGAAGCCGCTCGTGCCAGGCAGGCCCACCGAGGCGAGCGTGAACACCATGAAGACCGTGGCGTATTTCGGCATGTTGTCGACAAGCCCGCCATAGCGCGCGATCTCGCGGGTGTGCAGCCGGTCGTAGACGACGCCGACGCAGAGGAAGAGCGCGGCGGAGACGATGCCGTGGCTCAGCATCTGCACCATGGCGCCCTGCAGCCCTTCCGAGGTCATGGTGAAGGTGCCCATGGTGACGATGCCCATATGCGCCACCGAGGAATAGGCGATGAGCTTCTTCATGTCGTCCTGGGCTAGCGCCACCAGCGAGGTGTAGATGATGGCGACGATGCTGAGCGTGAAGACGAAGGGCGCCAGCTCATGCGAGGCGATCGGGAAGAGCGGCAGCGAGAAGCGGATGAAGCCATAGCCGCCCATCTTCAGCAGCACGCCCGCCAGGATCACCGAGCCCGCGGTCGGCGCCTCGACATGCGCGTCCGGCAGCCAGGTGTGCACCGGCCACATCGGCACTTTGACGGCGAAGGAAGCGAAGAAGGCGAGCCAGAGCCAGGTCTGCAGCCCCGGCGGCACGCCGCGGTCGAGCGCCTCGACGATGTCGGTCGAGCCGATCTGATAGTAGATCGCCAGGATCGCGAGCAGCATCAGCACCGAGCCCAGCAGCGTGTAGAGGAAGAACTTGAAGGCGGAATAGACCCGCCGCGGGCCGCCCCAGACGCCGATGATGAGGAACATCGGGATGAGCACGCCCTCGAAGAAGACATAGAAGACCACGAAGTCGAGAGCGCAGAACGTGCCGACCATGAGCGTATCCATGACCAGGAACGCGATCATGTACTCCTTCACCCGATCGGTGATCGACGTCCAGCTGGCGACGACGCAGATCGGCGTGAGGAAAGTCGACAGCAGCACGAAGAACAGCGAGATGCCGTCGATACCGAGGTGATAGGCGATGTGGAACCCCGGCAGCCACGCCGCCAGCTCGACGAACTGGAAATCGGCCTGGCTCGGGTCGAAATCGGCCCACAGCACCAGCGAGAGCGCGAGCACGATCAGCGAGGTCCAGAGCGCGATCCAGCGCGCGTTGCGCGCCACCGCCGCCGCCGGGCCGCGCAACACGAGGATGAAGAGCACGCCCACCAGCGGCAGGAAGGTGGTAAGG
>JBKQTR010000385.1:0-2838 GCA_052143095.1 Allostellaceae bacterium | reverse complement strand
ACCACGGAGGCACGGAGAGCACGGAGAAGCGAAGAATGGCGCGCTTCGCGCGCCCAATACCTCTTCTCCGTGACCTCCGTGCCTCCGTGGTGAACCCCACATGCGATTCCCCTGCCCCCTTGAGGGGGAGGGTTGGGGTGGGGGGTCTGGCGGCGCATCACAGCGCCAGCATGCCCGGCGCTTCGATGATCTTCTTGAAGGCCTGGATCCATTGCGCGCCGACGGCGCCGTCGACGACGCGATGATCGCAGGCGAGCGTGCAGCTCATCACCGTCGCCACCGCCAAGGCGCCGTTCTTCACCACCGGCCGCTGCTCGCCGACGCCGACGGTAAGAATGGCGCTGTGCGGCGGATTGATCACCGCGGTGAAATCCTTGATGCCGAACATGCCGAGATTGGAGATCGAGAAGGTGCCGCCCTGGAACTCCTGCAGCTTGAGCTTGCCCGCCCGCGCGCGCGTGCCGAGATCGCGCATCTCCGCCGAGATCTGCTGCAGGCCCTTGCGCTCGGCGGATTTGATGATCGGCGTGATCAGCCCCTCGTCGATCGCCACCGCGACGGCGACGTCGGCGCTCTCCCAGCGCAGGATGGCGTCCTCGCTCCATGACGCGTTGACCGCCGGCACCTTTTTCAAGGTGAGCGCCGCGGCCTTGATGACGAAATCATTGACCGACAGCTTGAGCTCGGCCGCCTCGTTGATCTCCTTGCGCATGCGCAGCAGCGCATCGATCTCGCAATCGACGGTGAGGTAGTAGTGCGGGATGGTGAGCTTCGATTCCACCATCCGCCGCGCGATGACCCGCCGCATGCCGGTGATCGGCAGCTCCGTGAAGGCGGGGTTGCCGGCCAGCGCCACCACCTGGTCGCGCCCGTAGCTCGGCAGCGACAGCGGCGCACCCGGTGCGGCAGGCGCTGCCGGGGCTCGTGCGGCGACGGCGCGGGGCGCCGCCGGGCCCTTGGCCAGCGCCGCGTCGATGTCGTGCTTGACGATGCGGCCATGCGGGCCCGAGCCGGTGAGCCGCGCGAGATCGAGCCCGGCCTTCTCCGCCATGCGCCGCGCCAAGGGGCTGGCGAAGACGCGCCCTGCCTCGGCATGACCGTTGCCGCGCGGCGGCGGCGCAGCCACGGGCGCCGCCGGCGCAGGCGCGGGGCTGGCGGCAGCTTCCGGCTTTGGCGGCGGCGCCGCGGCGGGTTTCGGCGCCGGCGCCGGCGCCGCCCGGTCGAGCGCGGCTTTGTCCTCGCCCTCCTCGAGCAGCAGCGCGATCGGCTGGTTGACCTTGACGCCCTCGGTGCCCTCGGGCACCAGGATGCGGCCGAGCGTGCCCTCATCCGCCGCCTCGTACTCCATCGTCGCCTTGTCGGTCTCGATCTCGGCGATGACGTCGCCGGCCTTCACCGCATCGCCTTCCTTCTTGTGCCATTTCGCGAGGTTGCCCTCGGTCATGGTCGGCGACAGCGCCGGCATCAGGAGTTCAATCGGCATGATCCGTCCCCGCTCAGCGATAGCTCACGGCTTTCGCCGCTTCGACCACCTCATCGGCCTGCGGCAGCGCCAGGCGCTCGAGATTGGCGGCATAGGGGAGCGGCACGTCCTTGCCCGCGACGCGCTTCACCGGCGCGTCGAGATAGTCGAAGGCCTGCTCCATGACGAGCGCGGCGATCTCGGCGCCGATGCCGGCAAAGCCCCAGCCTTCCTCGAGCGAGACCAGGCGGTTGGTCTTCTTCACCGAGGCGACGATGCCGTCGACGTCGAGCGGGCGCAGCGTGCGCAGATCGATCACCTCGGCCGAGATGCCCTGGGCTGCGAGCTTTTCCGCCGCCTCGAGCGCCACCTGCACCATGCGCGAGAAAGCGAGGATGGTGACGCCGTCGCCGGGACGCGCGATGCGCGCGCGGCCGAGCGGCACCACATGGTCGCCCTCGGCCGGCACCTCGAAGCTGTGGCCGTAGACCAGCTCGTTCTCGAGAAAGATCACCGGGTTGGGATCGCGGATCGCCGATTTGAGCAGGCCCTTGTGGTCGGCAGCGGTATAGGGCGCCACCACCTTCAGCCCCGGCACATGCGCGTACCAGCTCGAATAATCCTGCGAATGCTGCGCCGCGACGCGGGCGGCGGCGCCGTTGGGGCCGCGGAAGACGATCGGGCAGTGCATCTGGCCGCCCGACATGTAGCGAGTCTTGGCGGCGGAGTTGATGAGCTGGTCCATCGCCTGCATGGCGAAGTTCCAGGTCATGAACTCGACGATCGGCCTGAGCCCCGCAAAGGCCGCGCCGACGCCGATGCCGGCGATCGAATGCTCGGAGATCGGCGTGTCGATAACGCGCCGCGCGCCGAATTCCTGCAGCAGGCCCTGGCTCACCTTGTAGGCGCCCTGATACTCCGCCACCTCCTCGCCCATGAGGAAGACGCTGTCGTCGCGCCGCATCTCCTCGTCCATGGCGTCGCGCAGCGCCTCACGCACGGTCAGCGTGACGGTGGGGCCGGCATAGTCGCTTTCGGCCGGCCTCGGAGCGGTCCGGGGCGGTGCGGCTTGCGCCGGTGCGGCGGGCTTCGCTTCGGCGACCGGCGCGGGCGGTGGGGCGGGCCGGCTCGCCGCCGCCGGCGCCGCGGCCTGGCCGAGGGCGGCGGCATCCTCGCCTTCGCCGGCGATGAGCGCGATGGGCTGGTTGACGGCGACGGTATCGCTGCCTTCGGGGACGAGGATCTTGGCGAAGGTGCCGTCATCGGCCGCCTCCATCTCCATCGTCGCCTTGTCGGTCTCGATCTCGGCCAGGATGTCGCCGGCCTTGACCGCGTCGCCGGGCTTCTTGTGCCACTTGGCGATCTTGCCCTCGGTC
>JBKQTR010000384.1:0-3062 GCA_052143095.1 Allostellaceae bacterium | reverse complement strand
ACACCGCCCGCCGAGGCTGCTCCGGCCGCCGAGGCCGCCGCGGCCACGCCGCCGACCAAGCCCGCCCCGCCGGCGGCGCCGATCACGCCGACCGCGGCACCGCCGAGCCCAGTCCCGGCGGCGGCGGCGCCCTCGCCGGCGACGGTGGCGGCGATGAACACGCCGCCCAGTCTGCCGCCGGCAAGCCCGGTCAAGCCCACCCCCGCCGCCGCGCCCGCCGATGTCGCCGTCGGCACTGGCGAGCACCCACGCATCGTCTTTGCCGGCGCCGCCGCCGATCTGCCGGACGACGCCAAGGCCATGCTCGACGGCGTGGTGCAGCGCCTGGTCGCCGATGAGCATCTCCGCCTGCAGCTCGTCGCCTATGCCGGCGGCTCGCCCGACCAGGCGAACCAGGCGCGGCGCGTCTCGCTGCAGCGCGCGCTGGCGGTGCGCAGCTATCTGATGGAGCGCGGCATCGCCAACACGCGCATGGATGTGCGCGCGCTCGGCAACCACACCGAGGGCAGCGATCCGCCGGACCGCGTCGACATCGTCATGCTCGAACACTGAGCCGGCACCTTCCTCCGGCAAAGGACGTACGCCCTTGAACCGCCCACAACGCTATCTCACCCGGATGGCCGTCTTCGTCACCGTAGTGGCGGCCATCGCGGCCCTGCTGTCGCCCGCGCTCTACCGCTTCTTCATGGGCAATCCGCTGGTCAACGGCGTGATCCTCTTCATCCTCCTCGCCGGCGTCGTCTACATCTTCCGCCAGGTGATCCTGCTCAATCCCGAGGTCGCCTGGCTTGAGCGCTTCCGCCGCAACCAGGCCAATGTCTCGAGCGATCAGCTGCCGCGGCTGCTGGCGCCGATGGCGACCATGCTCGCCGACCGACGCGGCGGCCGGGTCAGCCTTTCGGCGGTGTCGATGCGCACCCTGCTCGACGGCATCGGCACAAGGCTCGACGAGACGCGCGAGACCTCGCGCTATCTGATCGGCCTGCTCATCTTCCTCGGGCTGCTCGGCACGTTCTACGGCCTGCTCGAGACGGTGCAGTCGGTGGGCGGCGTCATCGGCACGCTGTCCGCCGGCGCCAGCGATCCCGTGCGCGCCTTCAACGACCTCAAGAGCGGGCTGCAATCGCCGCTGGGCGGGATGGGCACTGCGTTCAGCGCCTCGCTGTTCGGGCTGGCGGGATCGCTGGTGCTGGGCTTCCTCGATCTCCAGGCGGGCCTGGCGCAGAACCGCTTCTATCACGATCTCGAGGAGTATCTCTCGGGCTACACGAGGCTCTCCGGCGGCGGGCCGGCGGGTGATGCCGGCGACGCCTCGGTGCCCGCCTTCATTCAGGCGCTGCTCGAGCAGACCGCCGACAGCCTCGACAATCTGCAGCGCATCATGGGCCGCGGCGAGGAGAGCCGGATCTCCGCCAACGCCAACCTGCAGGCGCTGACCGAGCGGCTGGCGACGCTCACCGACCAAATGCGCGCCGAGCAGGCGCTGCTGCTGCGGCTCGCCGAAGGGCAGGTCGAGCTGAAGCCGGTGCTGCAGCGCCTGGCCGACGTCACCGCCAGCGGGCCGCTCGGCCATGACGAGACTCGCGGGCATCTGCGCAACATCGAGATCTACTTGGCGCGGCTCGCCGAGGACGTGGCGCAAGGCCGCGGCGAAGCGACGCAGGAGATCCGCAGCGAGATCCGGCTGCTCGCCCGCACCATCGCCGCGCTCGCCGAGGAGTCGGAACGCTCCTAGCTTTTTCAGGATTTACCCGTCATGGCGATCTCGTCACGCCGCCAACGCCGCCCCAGCATCGACATCTGGCCGGGCTTCGTCGACGCCCTGTCGCAGCTGGTCATGGTCATCATCTTCGTGCTGCTGGTGTTCACTGCCGGCCAGTTCTACCTGACCGACGCGCTCACCGGACGCGACGCCGAGGTGCGCGATCTCCGGCTGAAGATCCAGCAGCTCGCCGACATGCTGTCGCTGGACGAGAAGGCCAATACCGACCTCCGCAGCACCGTGGCGCAGCTCTCGAGCGAGCTGCAATCGGTCAACGCCGAGCGCGACGCGCTCACCAATCGCATCGCCGAGCTCACCAACAAGGCCGATGACGCGACCGCCACCGAGCGCAACGGCGTCGCCGGCCTGCAGGCGCGGCTGGGCGCGGCGCAGCAGCAGCTGGCCGAGCGCGACGCCAAGCTCGCCGAAGCGCAGACCACCATCGACCAGCTCAACCAACAGCTCCTGGCGCTGCGCCAGCAGCTGCAGCAGATCGCCGCGGCGCTCGACGCGTCGGAGGCCAAGAGCAAGGACCAGCAGGTGCAGATCGCCGACCTCGGCAAGCGCCTCAACGCCGCGCTGGCCAGCAAGGTCGAGGAGCTGGCGCGCTACCGCTCGGAGTTCTTCGGGCGGCTGCGCGAAGTGCTGGGCGACCGGCCGGACATCCGGATCGTCGGCGACCGCTTCGTCTTCCAGTCGGAGGTGCTGTTTCCGCAAGGCAGCGCCGAGCTCTCCGACGACGCCAAGCAGCGGCTCCTGCCGGTGGCGCAGGCGCTGCAGCAGATCTCGGCCAAGATCCCGGCCGATATCAACTGGGTGCTGCGCGTCGACGGCCATACCGACCGGCGGCCGATCAGCACGGCGCAATTCCCCTCGAACTGGGAGCTGTCGACGTCACGCGCCATCTCGGTGGTGCGCTTCTTCATCGACCAGGGCATCCCGGCCAACCGGCTGGTGGCGGCGGGCTTCGGCGAGTTCCAGCCACTCGATGCCGGCAGCGACGAGGCCGCTTTCCGGCGCAACCGCCGCATCGAGCTGAAGCTGACCGAGCGTTAACTTTCTCGGCCGGGAGGCTCGCGCGCTCTCAGACTGTGCCTGAGGGGAGCGGCTCTCGCGCTTGCTGCGCAAGCGCTGGCGCCGCTGCCCGACGAGCGCTGCGCGCTCGCGGGGGGCTTTCGCGCTTGCTGCGCAAGCGCTGGCGCCGCTGCCCGACGAGCGCTGCGCGCTCGCGGGGGGCTTTCGCGCTTGCTACGCAAGCGCTGGCGCCGCCGCCGACGAGCGCTGCGCGCTCGCGGCGAAA
>JBKQTR010000383.1:0-10848 GCA_052143095.1 Allostellaceae bacterium | reverse complement strand
TCCGCGGCGGCGCCGGCGTTTGCTTGAGCAACCGCCAAAGCCGCTCCGCTCAGGATCGAGTTCGGGCGACGTCCGATAGAGACAAGAGAGGAATGGTGCCATGAAGGTCATGGAGATGCGCGACGGTTGGGGGCTCGAGCACATCAAGCCCGGCACCAGGCCCGAGCGCGATCCCGGCCCCGGCGAGGTGCTCGTCCGCATGGCCGCCGCCTCGGTCAATTATCGCGACTTCGTCATGACGCGGCGCGGCTATGGTAGCCATAGCGGCGAGCTGCCGCTGATCCCACTCTCCGACGGCGCCGGCACGGTGGCGAAGGCCGGCGCCGGCGTCACCCGAGTTGCCGTCGGCGATCTCGTCTGCCCCGCCTTCGCGCAACGCTGGATCAGCGGGCCGATGAAGGAGGAGCATCGCGCCGGGATGCTCGGCGGCCGGCTCGACGGCGTGATGCAGGAATACATGCTGCTGCCGCAGCAGGGCGTGGTGAAGGCGCCGCGGGAATGGAGCGCGATCGAGGCGGCGACATTGCCGTGCGCCGCGCTCACCGCCTGGAGCGCGGTGATCGGCGGCGGCGTCAAGGCTGGCGATGTCGTGGTGACGCAAGGCACCGGCGGCGTCTCGCTGTTCGCGGCGATGTTCGCCAAGATGCAGGGCGCGCTGGCGATCGTCACCTCGTCGAGCGACGAGAAGCTCGAGCGCGCCAGGAGCTTCGGCGCCGGGCTCGGCATCAACTACAAGACGCATCCGGAATGGAGCCGCGAGGTGCGCAAGGCGCTGGGCGGACGCGGCGCCGATCTCATCCTCGAGCTCGGCGGCGCCCAGACCCTCGACCAATCGCTGCGCGCCATCCGCACCAGCGGCACGCTGGCGATGATCGGCGTGCTGTCGGGCGCCACGGCCGAGCTCAATCTCGGCCGGGTGGTGACGCAGAACGTGCGGCTGCAAGGCGTGACGGTGGGCAATCGCGACGCCTTCGAGGAGATGGTGCGCGCCATCGACCTGCTGGGCGGCAAGCCGCCGATCGACGAGAAGCGCTACGCCTTCGACGCGGTCGCCGACGCCATCGGCGCCATCGCCACCGGCCGGCATTTCGGCAAGATCTGCATCGCCTTCTGAGGCGGCGTCAGCAGGACTAGATCGCGCGGGATGATCCCGGCGAGGGACATTTTTCTTCGTCTGCGGGCATCTCGCCCAGGTAAGCGTCATCTCGATCAAGCGGCGCGCCAATCGGAAAATTGGCGAGCCGGAACCAGTGATCGGGCATGCCATTCCAGCCGCCTTCAGGAATTTCGCGACCTTCGAATAGATCCCAATCGCGCGTTGTATCGAAGCTGTTCCGCGGGTTTGATATCTCCTTGAAGCGCATGACGTGGTGGGATACCTCGTCTCCATAGATCACGGTAGAGACGTAAAATTTGATCGACACCATGCGGCCGGTCTTTTGCAGGTATTCAGCCGAGATATTTTCCAGCTCTGCCGGGATTGCTGGATCGTCGATCCAATCCGCAGGCACCTTCACAAACGCAATACCGGGGCGGTCCTGCGGCAGCTGCTCCCGCGCCTCCTTTAGGGAATTTCTGACCGCGCTATGGCTGAATTGACTCGCCTCAAGTTTGCACTTCGCATCTGCGCAGGCAACGAGGCCATCGGGATAGATGATCTCAAAATCGTAGTCGAAGCCCCTCCGGTATTGCGGCACGATGAACCGGAAGGGAACCTTATGGACGTGGAGCAGTCTCCCGAAGTCCAACTCGGCATAAGTCGATTCAACTTGCCCTTCGCGCATCTGAGCGATGCGCTGATAGAAGCCGTCGATGCGCTGAAGGTTGTAAAGCATCTCGGCAAGCTCGGTGACGCGGAACGCTCGGATAAGGCGCGTTTTGCTGTCACCGTTGAACACGTTCGCCAGAAACCCTTTTGCTTCACTGCCCAAGACGTGGGCTCCAAGCCAATCGCGCCCGAAAAAATGCTTCAGTACCGATAAGCAAACCCATTGTTGGCGATCACCCGAATGGTCAGCGAGATCGGCCGGCACGCTTTCTAAGGCGCCGCGGAGCCATTTTTCGTTGATGAGGCTGGGTCGTTCGAGCGCCACATCGAGCCACCTCGCGCCGTGAAGTGTTTCAACGATCATCTGGGCAGCCCCGTTCGTCCATGGACGATCCCCAATCCCCCAAGGGCAATATTACCCTACCTGGAGGTCGCCAGCGGCTCCGGCGGCAACCGCTGGCACCCGCTAGGGCGGCGTCAGCAGGCGAGCGTGAGACCGCCGCCGGCATCGAGGAGCGGGCGGCGCCCCTCGCGGCAGGGGACGGGAGCGGCGTCGCGGGCGAGCGCCACCGACGCCTGCTCGTCCGAGATTGCCGGCGCCGCCGCGAGCCGACGGCCGGGAAACGTCTCCGAGAGAAGCAGCGCGATCAGCAGGACAAACACCGCGCCCCACAGGAATTGCCCCGGCATCGACGCCTCCTATCCGCTGGTTGCCTCCGATTCCGCCAGGACCGGCGGTTGTCTTGTCTCGATCCTATTGCGCCCAGAGGCGAGCGCCCAATGTCAGAATTGGGGCATCATTTGGCGGTCAGTGCGTCGGCCTCGAGGATCGCTTGCGCCAGGCGCTTGGCGTCGAGCGGCACCCCGCGCCGCGCCGCCGTCTCGACCGCGGCGGCGCGGTCGCCGACAATGCCGATCTCGGCCAGCCGCACCGGCAGCCCCAGCCCGCGGTAGAGCGCCACTACCTCCGCCAGCAGCTCGGCCGGGCGGGCATCGAAGACGAGCTGCGCCAGCAAGGCGAGCGCAACGAGCTCGCCATGGAGCGCGGTGCGGCAGGCCGGCAGGCTGGCGAAGCCGCGCGCCAGCGCATGCGCGATCGACGGGCCGCCGCTCTCATGGGCGATGCCGGAGAGCAGCACCATCGCCTCGGTCACGCGCTCCAGCGCTTCGCCGCCGCTGCGTCGCGTCCGCATCGCCAGCGCGGCCACCGCGTGCTTGCGGATGGCACGCCAGGCCGCCTCGCCGGCGGCGGCGGCCAGCAGGGTCGGGCGGCCGCCGAGCAGGCTCATCGCGCCGGCGCCGGCGTTGTGCTCGACCTCGAAGTGGCGCACCAGCGCGTCGCCGATGCCGGCGATGAACACGCGCGGCGGCGCCGCGGCGATCACCGCGGTGTCCACCAGCACCACATCGGGCGGCAGCGGCATTGCGCGCATCGCGCCGACGCGGCCGTCGTCGCCCCCGATCTCGACGAAGCGGCTCACCGGCGCGTGGCAGCACGGGACGGTCGGGATGGTGAGCAGCGGCAGCCCCGTCGCGAGGCGGATGCCCTTGGCGATGCCGATCGCCGCGCCGCCGCCGAAGCCCGCCAGCACGTCGGCGTCGAGCATGCGCGCGGTCTCGGCGAAGCGTTCGATCTCGGCCTCGGTGCAGGACGTGCCGGCCAAGCCGAAGACGACGCGATCGGTCGAGGGCTTGAGCTGCTGCTCGATCTCCTCGCGCCGGGCATCGCCGGACGCGGCATCGGCGATGATGAACGGCCGCCGGCCGTACTGGCCGATCAGCGGCGCGAGCTGCGCCAGCGCGCCGGCGCTCTGGATATAGCGCGGCGGCGCGCCGAAGACGCGATCGGTCATGCCCTCTCCTTCGCGTGCATCCTAATCGGCGGCGGGTGCCGGCGCGAGGGCTGCTGCTTGCGCGGGCGCTGGAGAAGCGGCACGCGATGTCACTTGCTGATCATGCCGTTGACCAGGCAGGCGGGATCGTACGGGAAGACGACGGCGCGATCGGGCACGATCAGCCGCTCGTCGCGGTGGCGGTAGTCGTGGCGCGACAACAGATCGCGGATGAGGTTGAGCCGCGCCAGCCGCTTGTCGTTGGCGCGCACCACCGTCCACGGCGCGTCCGCGGTATGGCTGCGCTCGAACATCGCGTTGCGCGCCTTGCTGTAGTCTCGCCAGAGCTTCGGCGCCTTGACGTCCACCGGGCTCAGCTTCCATTGCTTCAGCGGGTCGCGGCGGCGCTCGGCGAGACGCTTCTCCTGCTCGCGCTTGTCGATGTCGAGATAGTATTTGTGCAGGCTGATGCCGTCCGACGCGAGCATGCGCTCGAAATCCGGCACCGTCTCGAGGAAGGCGCGCGTCTCCTGCTTGGTACAGAAGCCCATCACCAGCTCGACGCCGGCGCGGTTGTACCAGCTGCGATTGAACAGCACCATCTCGGCGGCGGCGGGCAGGTGGCGGACATAGCGCTGGAAATACCAGGAATGCCGGTCCCGATCGGATGGCGGCCCCAGCGCCACGATTCGCGTCTCGCGCGGGCTCAGATGCTCGGTGACGTGCTTGATCGCGCCGTCCTTGCCGGCGGCGTCGCGGCCCTCGAGAATGACCAGGATGCGGTCGCCCTCGGCGATGATCTGGCGCTGCAGCTTGACCAGCTCGATCTGGAGCTTGACCAGCTCCCGGTGGTAGGCGTCGGCGCTCGGCTCCCGAGCGGCCCGCCGCGGCGTCTTTGCCATCCTTCCTCCCCTTACCCGCCCGGGACGACCGTCCACAGCGCGATGCCGAGCCCGCCCGCCGCCAGTGCGACCAGAGCGGCCACGGAAGGCAGGCTCGGGCGCAGCCCGGCGAACGCCGCAGCATAGCCCGCCTTGAGCAGGTTGTTCGACGCCGTGGCGATGAGCACCGCCGCCACCGCGCCGCTGGCCGGCAGGGGCCCGGCCACGCCCTGGGCGAGGCTCAGCACGAAGGGATCGATGTCGGTGAAGCCGACGATGGCCGCCAGCATCTCGATGCCGGTCTCGCCAAACCGGCTCTTGACCCAGCTCGAGGCGATCGAGATGACGACGAAGAGCACGGCGAAGAGCGCCGCGGCGCAGAGCTCCAGCGGGTTGCGCGGCGCCTCGCCCGGCGGCGCCTCGCCCGGCGCGGCGCCGGCGCGGCGATACTGCCAGGCGGCCAGCGCCAGACCGAGCGCGGTTAGGAGCAGCAGGCTCGGCGCGAGATCGGCCGCGAGCGGCAGGTTGAAGAACGCGATGACCGCCAGCACGCGCGGATACATCAACGCGGTGGCGAGGATGATCCCGGCCTGGGCACGCGGCAGCGCGGCGCGGTCGGCGGCGGCGCGCCGCGCGAGCACGACGGTGGTGGCGGTGGAGGAGTAGAGCCCGCCCAGCGCTGCGATCCAGAGATCGCCCGCGGGCGCGACGTAGCGGCGCAAGAGGTAGCTCGCATAGGAGATGGTGCAGACCGCCAGCAGCGCCAGCCACGCCTTGTAGGGCGTGATCTGGGTGAGCGTCGTCACCGGCCGATCCGGCAGCAGCGGCAGCACCAGGCCGGTGAGGATGAGGAACTCGCCGGCGATGACGATCTCGCGCAGCTCCAGCCGATGCGCGAGATCGTGCAGGCGCTCGCGGCCGGTGAGCAACAGCACCGCGGCGACGGTGATGCCGACCGCGAGCCAGGGCGGCTGGGTGAGCGAGATCGGCCCGAGCAGATAGGCGAGAACGTTGCAGACCGGGACCATCAGCTCGACATGGGGCACGCCGGCGGCGTCTACCGAGCGAAGGCGGTCGTGGTAATAGACGATGAGCCAGGCGCCGAGCACCACCAGCCCGGCGATGAGCGGCAGCAGGCGCTCGGTGTCGAGCCGGTAGAGCGCGCCGCCGGTCAGCGCGAGCAGCGGGAAGGTGCGGATGCCGCCCGGCCGGGATTCGCCGCTGCGGGCGTAGAAATCCTCGAAGGCCAGGCCGAAGAAGAACGACAATCCCAGCAGCAGGGCAAAATTCGTTACCAGCGGTCCCGGCATGGCGCGCGCGTCCCGATTGCGTCAGGGCGGGCACAATCGCCTGTTTTGCCACTCTCCCGCAAGGCGCAACGCCTCAGCCGAGCTGGCGCAGGAAGTCCTTGAGGCGGGCCTTGGCCTGGGTGACCTCGCCCTCGGCGAGATCGGCGGCGCGCAACAGCTGCATCGGCGGCGGCTCGCGGCGGCGCAGCACGGCGGTGATCTCTGCCTGGATGACGCGCGAGCGGACCACCGCCTCGTCCCGCCAGCGCACCAGCGCCTGCCACTCGTCTTCCCAACTCTGCGGCATTGCCTTCCCCTCGCGAGAAGTCGTTGCTGCGCGAGCTTAGGAGCGAGCCCGGCGCCGAGCCTGTGAGCGATCTGTGACCGCGCGGAAGGAGAGAATTAGAGCCTGTTTCAGGCGCTTAATTGCGCCCGGCGAGCAGGCCGCGGGCGATGACATGCGCCTGGATCTCGGCGGCGCCCTCGAAGATGTTGAGGATGCGCGCGTCGCACAGCACGCGGCTGATGGGGTATTCGAGCGCGTAGCCGTTGCCGCCATGGATCTGCAGCGCGTTGTCGGCATTGGCCCAGGCGGTGCGCGCCGCGAGCAGCTTCGCCATGCCGGCCTCGATGTCGCAGCGCCGGTCGCTGTCCTTCTCGCGCGCGGCGAAATAGGTCAACTGGCGCGCGATCATGGTCTCGACCGCCATCCAGGCGAGCTTGCCGAAGACCCGCGGGAAGGCATAGATCGGCTTGCCGAATTGCTGGCGGTCGAGCGCGTAGCGCAGGCCGAGCTCGAGCGCGCATTGCGCCACGCCGCAGGCGCGCGACGCGGTCTGGATGCGCGCGCTCTCGAAGGTCGCCATGAGCTGCTTGAAGCCCTGGCCCTCGATGCCGCCGAGCAGGCTTTCCGCCGGCACGGCGAAGCCGTCGAAGCCGATCTCGTACTCTTTCATGCCGCGATAGCCCAGCACGCGGATCTCGCCGCCGCGCATGCCCGGCGCCGGAAACGGATTGCCTTCGCTGCCGCGCGGCTTCTCCGCCAGGAACATGCTGAGGCCGCGATAGTCGCTGGTCTTGGGATCCGTGCGCACCAGCAAGGTCATGAGATCGGTGCGCGCGGCATGGGTGATCCAGGTCTTGGCGCCGTAGATCTTGTAATGGTCGCCGTCGCGCACCGCGCGCGTCCTGAGCGAGCCCAGATCGGAGCCGGTATTGGGCTCGGTGAAGACGGCGGTGGGCAGGATCTCGCCGGCGGCGATCAGCGGCAGGTATTTCTCCTTCTGCTGCACCGTGCCGCCGAGACGGATCAGCTCGGCGGCGATCTCCGAGCGCGTCCCCAGAGATCCTACGCCGATATAGGCGCGCGACAGCTCCTCGGAGACGATGCACATGGAGAGCTTGCCGAGACCGAGCCCGCCGAAGCTCTCGGGCACGGTGAGGCCGAAGACGCCGAGCGCCGCCATCTCGGTGACCACCGGCAGCGGGATGAGCTCGTCGCGCAAATGCCAGTCATGGGCGAAAGGCTGGACGCGCTCTGCGCCGAAGCGGCGGAACTGGTCGCGCACCATGTCGAGCGCCTCTTCGCCCAGCGCCAGCTGGCCGAAATCGCCGCTGTCGAGCGCGTCCCTCAGCAGCTCGGCCAGCCGGGCGCGCGCCGCCTCGGTGTTGCCGTGGCGCGCCAGCTGCGCCACCTCGGGCCGGCGGAAGGCATGGAGCTCGTCGTCGCCGAGGCCGAGATCATGCGGCCGCACCACCTCGCCCTGGCTCAGCGCGATGCCGCCGCCGAGCTGGCCGAGATACTCGCCATAGGCCATTTGCAGCATCAGCGCGTCGAGCTCGCGGAGAGTGCCGGCGGCGTCGAGCCCTTCCGCCCACAGCAGCATGCGCCGCAGCGCCTCGACATATGTGGCCATCCAGGCATAGCCATGCGCCGCGAATTGCCGCGCCTCGAGCAGCGCGGGATCGATGGCGCCGCCCGGCGCGACCGCGCCGAGGAGGCGGCGCTTTGCCGCCGCCAGCAGCCCTTCGGCCGCGACGAGCGCGCGGGCGGCGAGGCCCAGGAGATCCGGAAGCAGCGGCGTGGTGCCGGCGGCGCCGTGGTGCAGGGCGGTTTCGCTCATCGCTCGCTCTCCCTTCCACGCCGCTGCTGCGCGGCTTTCATTGCAGCGCAACATCGAATAAGCACCTGTGCAACGGTAACCAGGATATCGCTCTATTGCAACGCACAAAGGACTTTGTCGGGCATTGCCGATCGACCAGGAATATTACGTCACCGCGGTCCCAGAAAGTCCTCCAGCACGGCGACCGTTCGCGCCGGGTCTTCTTCCTGCGGCACATGGCCGAGGGTGTCGAAAACGACCAGCCGGCTGCCCGCGATATCACGATGGAAATGCTCGGCGTCGTCGGGCGGGATCAGGCGATCGCGGCCTCCCCACAGGATGAGCGTCGGCAGCTTGAGCGCCGCAATGCGGCTCGCATGAGCGCCGAAATCCGACTGGGCGAAGCGCTGGACCAGCGCCTGCCGATTGCCGTCGCGCAAGGTGAGGTCGTAATAGCGCGCGACGAGGTCGGCTGTCACCTTGGCGGGATCGCCATAGACATTGCGCAAGCTCGCCTCGATGAGGCCGCGCGGCAGCAAGGATTGGGTCAGTCGGCTCAGCACCGGGATCCGCGCCAGCCGAAAGCCGATGGGGACCGAGGTGGAGGTCGGCGGATAGCCGCCGGCATCGACCAGCACCAGCGTCTCGACGCGGTCGGGCAAGGCATAGGCCGTCTCCCAGGCGACATTGCCGCCAAGCGAGTTGCCGGCCAGCACGCAGCGCTGGATGCCCAATTGATCCAACAGCGACTGCATGAAGCGGACATAGGCCTCGATCGTATAGTCGCCATCGGGCGAGGGACCGGTCAGTCCGAAGCCCGGCAGGTCGAAGGAAATGACCCGGTGCCGATCGCTGAGCGCCCGGACCCAGCCTTGCCACGTATGCAAGCTCGCCGAGGTGCCGTGGATGAGGACGATCGGAACGGGATCGGCGGCGGGGCCTTCATCGCGCAGATGCACGCGCATACCGGCGAGCTCGACGAATTTGGACGGCGGCGGCGCCCATCGCGCCGCGAGCGCTGAGACCGGCCGGTCCGGTGCCCAGCTCATGACGACCGCGCCAACGACGACGAGCACCAGAGCCGCCAACGCTCCGGCCAACATCTTCGTTCGGGTCCTCATGGCAGGTCCCCCCTCGCGGGCGCCTTCAGTCGACGACCCGGCATTTTACCGTCTGTCGCGGCAGGGCGGGCTCGCTCCTCAGGCGCTCACCGCCTCCTCGAGGCTGCGCAGGCCGGGGCGCTTGGCCTGGACCAGCACGGCCATGTTGCCGGGCTTGTGCTCGTTGCGCCACATCTTCATATGCGCGCGCGGGATGTCGCCCCAGGAGAACACCTCGGACATGCAGGGGTCGATGCGGCGCTCGACGACGAGGCGGTTGGCCTGGCTCGCCTGCAGCAGGTTGGCGAAATGGCTGCCCTGGATGCGCTTCTGGCGCATCCAGACGAAACGCGCGTCGAAGGTGAGGTTGAAGCCGGTGGTGCCGGCGCAGAACACCACCATGCCGCCGCGCTTGACGATGAAGCAGGAGACCGGGAAGGTCTGCTCGCCGGGATGCTCGAAGACGAAATCGACGTCGTTGCCCTTGCCGGTGAACTGCCAGATCGCCTTGCCGAACTCGCGCACCTTCTTCATGTAGTCGCCATAGCCGCCGCTGCTGTTGACGTCGGGCAGCCGGCCCCAGCAATTGAACTTCTTGCGGTTGATGACGCCCTTGGCGCCGAGCGACAACACGAAATCGCGCTTTTCGTCCTCGGAGATCACGGCGATGGCATGCGCACCGGCGGTGGCGATGAGCTGGATCGCCATCGAGCCGAGACCGCCCGCGGCGCCCCAGACCAGCACATACTGGCCGGGACGCAGCACGTGCGGACGGTGACCGAACAGCATGCGATAGGCGGTGGCGAGCGTGAGCACGTAGCAACCGCTCTCTTCCCAGGTGAGATGCTTCGGCCGCTCCATCAGCTGGCGGCCCTGCACGCGCGCGAACTGGGCGAAGGAACCGTCGGGCGTCTCGTAGCCCCAGATGCGCTGGCTCGGCGAGAACATGGGATCGCCGCCGTTGCACTCCTCATCGTCGCCGTCATCCTGGTTGCAATGGACGACGACCTCGTCGCCGACCTTCCAGCGCTTCACCTTGGAGCCCACCGCCCAGACGACGCCGGCGGCATCGGAGCCGGCGACGTGGAACTCCGCCTTGTGCACGTCGAAGGGCGAGATCGGCTGACCCAGCGCCGCCCAGACGCCGTTGTAGTTGACCCCCGCGGCCATCACCATGACCAGCACCTCGTCCGGCGCGAGCGCCGGCGTCGGCACCGCCTCGACCTGCATCGCGGTCTCCGGCGCGCCGTGCCGGTCGCGGCGGATCGCCCAGGCATACATCAGCCGCGGCACATGGCCCAAAGGCGGGATCTCGCCGACCTCATAGAGATCCTTGACCGGGCGCGCGGCGGTTGCCGAGGGCTCGAACGGGATGATCTGGGCGGGTTCGCTCATGGCAGGCGCTCCATCGAAACTGATTTGCCGAAACCGCTTTGCGTGCGGCGCAGCATTAGCGTAAACGTTTGTGTAGCCGAGATGTCAATTCTGCCGCAACGCACAAAGTTGTTTTCTGTCCGATTTTTGTGTTGACAGGACATATTATTTCAATCTTGCTGTTTTGACGAGCAAGCGAGGTGTTTGACTAGCGAACGGCGCGAACGCTCCGTTTATCCATGCAGGCGAAAATCAAGCGGCACCGGCAAAGCGGCAGGCTTTCAGGCGTTTGTGCGGCGCAATGGACGATGAGGGGCGGAGGATGAGCGAGAGCACTACCGAGCGCGACGAGCCCTGGCTCATCCGGACCTATTCCGGCCATTCCTCGGCCGCCGCCTCGAACGCGCTCTACCGCACCAATCTGCAGCGCGGCCAGACCGGGCTGTCGGTCGCCTTCGATCTGCCGACGCAGACCGGCTACGACAGCGATCATCCGCACGCC
>JBKQTR010000382.1:0-31348 GCA_052143095.1 Allostellaceae bacterium | reverse complement strand
TGACTACCGCAAGCTGACGCGGCGCTCCTCGCGCGGGCTGTCGACTCGGGGCAAGCTGCTGGCGCAATTGGTCATCGGCGGGATCGCCGCCGTCGCCGACGTCGTCTTGACGCGCGGCTCGCTCAGCACCTCCTTCGCCGTGCCCTTCTTCAAGACCATCGTCATCAATCTCGGCATGTTCTTCGTGCCGATCGCGGCGCTGGTGATGACCGGCGCGTCGAACGCCGTGAATTTGACCGATGGGCTCGATGGGCTCGCCATCGTGCCGGCGATGATCGCCGCCGGCTGCTTCGCGCTCATCGCCTATCTCGTCGGAAATTTGGTCTTCGCCAACAACCTCCAGATCAATCATGTCGCCGGCGCCGGCGAGCTTGCTGTCTTCTGCGCCGCGATGGTGGGCGCGGCCCTGGGGTTCCTGTGGTTCAACGCGCCGCCAGCGATGGTCTTCATGGGCGACACCGGCTCGCTCGCCATCGGCGGGGCGCTCGGCGTCGTCAGCGTCATCACCAAGCACGAGCTGGTGCTCGCCATCGTCGGCGGGCTCTTCGTGCTCGAGACCATCTCCGTCATCGTCCAGGTCGCAAGCTACAAGCTCACGGGCAAGCGGGTCTTCCGCATGGCGCCTCTGCACCACCACTTCGAGAAGAAGGGCTGGCAGGAGCCGACCATCGTCATCCGCTTCTGGATCATCGCCTCGGTCCTGGCGCTGGCGGGGCTTTCGACCTTGAAACTGCGGTAGCGAGGGATGATCGAGGTGACGGCATTCCGGGACGAGTGGGTGGCGGTGCTGGGGCTGGCGCGCTCCGGCCTCGTCGCCGCCGAGGCGCTGCAGCAGGGCGGCGCCCGCGTCCTTGCCTGGGATGACGCGCCGCCGCGGCGCGAGCAGGCAGCGGCCGCCGGCGTGCCGATCGTCGATCTCGCCCGGCGCGACTTCGCCGACATCCGCGCGCTGGTCCTGTCGCCGGGCATCCCGCACACCTATCCCCGGCCGCATCCCGTCGCCACCCGCGCGCGGGCCGCCGGCGCCCGGATCATCGGCGATATCGAGCTGCTGGCGCTGTCCTGCCGCGCGGCGCGCTATGTCGGCATCACCGGCACCAACGGCAAATCGACCACGACCTCGCTGATCGGCCATATCCTGCAGCAGGCCGGCCGCGCCGTGGCGGTGGGCGGCAATCTCGGCACCCCGGCGCTGTCGCTGGCGTCGCTCGGCGCCGACGGCATCTACGTGCTGGAGATGAGCTCCTATCAGCTCGAGCTCACCGAGAGCCTCGCTTGCGACGTGGCGGTGCTGCTCAACATCACGCCCGACCATCTCGACCGCCATGGCGGCATGGCAGGCTACATCGCCGCCAAGCGGCGCCTCTTCCGCGGCCAGCGCCGGCCGCAAACGGCGGTGATCGGCGTCGACGACGCGGTGAGCCGCGACATCGCCGGCGAGCTCGCCGACGCCGGCGCGCAGACCGTCATCCCGATCTCGGCCGAAACGCAGGCGCCAGGCGGCGTCTTCGTCGAGCAGGGCGTGCTGATCGACGACATGGCGGGCGCGGCGTCGCGCGTGCTCGATCTCGGCGGGCTCGCGCGGCTGCCCGGCCGGCACAATTGGCAGAACGCCGCCGCCGCCTATGCCGCGGCGCGCTGCCTTGGCATCCCGCCGGCGGCGATCGCCGCGGCGCTCGCTTCCTTCCCGGGCCTCGCGCACCGCCAGGAGCTCATCGCCACCATCGACGGCGTGCGCTACGTCAATGACAGCAAGGCGACCAACGCTGACGCCACCGCCAAGGCGCTCGCCTGCTACGACGACATCTATTGGATCGCCGGCGGGCTGCCCAAGGAAGGCGGCATCGCCGCGCTGGCGCCGTTCTTCCCGCGGCTGCGCCGTGCCTTCTTGATCGGCCAGGCGAGCGACGCCTTCGCGGCGACGCTCGAGGGCCACGTCGCTTACAGCCGATGCGGCACGCTCGCGCCGGCGGTGGCGGCGGCACGCGCGGCGGCCCTGGCGGAGCCGAAGCCGGGTGCGGTCGTGCTGCTGTCGCCGGCCTGCGCCTCGTTCGACCAGTTCGCCAATTTCGAGGAGCGCGGCGAGGCCTTCCGTCGCCTCGTCCAGGCCTTCCCGGGAGCGCGCGCGTGAGCTTCGCCCGCACCGACCGCAGCCTAGTGGCGCAATGGTGGTGGACGGTCGACCGCTGGACCTTGCTGGCGCTCGCCGCGCTGATCGGCTTCGGCTCGCTGCTGGTCATGGCGGCGAGCCCGGCGGTGGCCGAGCGCATCCATGCCGGCGGCATCGGCCACGCCGACGGGCTGTTCTTCGTCAAGCGCTACTTCGCGGTGCTGCCGCTGGCGCTGGCGGCGCTGTTCGCGATGTCGCTGCAGAGCCCGCGCATGGTGCGGCGGGTGGCGGTGGTGGGCTTCGTCATCTCGCTGATCCTGCTCGCCTACACCTTTATCGGCGGCGTCGAGATCAAGGGCGCGCGGCGCTGGATCAGCCTGCCGGGCCTGTCGCTGCAGCCCTCGGAATTCGTCAAGCCCACCTTCGCCGTGGTCTGCGCCTGGCTCTTCGCGCAGTACCGCCTGCGCGAGGATTTCCCCGGCCACTGGATCGCCATCGGGCTCTATCTGCTGGTGGTGGGACTGCTCCTCAAGCAGCCCGATTTCGGCATGGCGGTGGTGGTCTCGGCGGTCTGGTTCACCCAGTTCTTCCTCGCCGGCATGCGCCTCTACTGGGTCGCCGCCGGGATGGCCTCGGGCATGGTCGGCCTCATCGGCGCCTATCTCACCCTGCCGCATGTGGCGAGCCGCATCGACCGCTTCCTCGACCCCGCCAGCGGCGACAGCTACCAGATCGACCGCTCGATGGACGCCTTCGTGAATGGCGGGTTGTGGGGACGTGGTCCGGGCGAAGGCACGGTCAAGGAATCGCTGCCGGATGCGCATGCCGATTTCGTCTTCGCCGTGGCGGGCGAGGAGCTCGGCCTCATCGTCTGCCTGGTGATCGTCGCGCTCTTCGCCTTCATCGTGCTGCGCGGCTTCTCTCGGCTGCTACAGGAGACCAACCTCTTCGTCGTGCTCGCCGCCACCGGGCTCTTCGTCCAGTTCGGGCTGCAGGCGATCATCAACATGGCGTCCAGCCTGCACCTCATGCCGACCAAGGGCATGACGCTCCCCTTCATCTCCTATGGCGGCTCGTCGCTGCTGTCGCTCGGGCTTGCCATGGGCATGGCGCTGGCGCTGACGCGGCGGCGTTTCGGCGGGGTCGAGGCATGAGCGCGCTCATCGCGCTTGCCGCCGGCGGCACCGGCGGCCACATGTTTCCGGCGGAGGCGCTGGCGCGCGAGCTGCTGGGACGCGGCTTCCGCGTGGCACTCGTCACCGACCGGCGCGGCCAGGCCTTCGGCGACGCGCTGCCGGGCGTGGCGCTGCACCGCATCCGCGCCGGCCGGATCGGTGCCGGGCTCGCCAGCAAGGTCGTGGGCCTCGCCGGGCTGGCGCTGGGCACGCTCCAGGCCGGCCGCCTGCTGCGCGCGCTCGCGCCGCACGCCGCGGTGGGCTTCGGCGGCTACCCCTCGGTGCCGACCATGCTGGCGGCGTCGCGGCTGGGCCTGCCGACGCTGATCCACGAGCAGAACGCCATTCTGGGCCGCGCCAACCGGCTGCTGGCGCCGCGCGCCAAAGTCATCGCCACCGCCTTCGCCGAGCTCGGCGGCGTGCGCGCGGCCGACCGCGCCCGCCTGGTGCTCACCGGCAACCCCGTGCGTCCCGCCATCGCCGCGCTGCGCGGCGTGCCCTACCGCCCGCCCGCCGCCGACGGCCCGCTGGAGATCCTGGTGATCGGCGGCAGCCAGGGCGCGCGCGTGCTGAGCGAGGTGGTTCCGGCCGCCTTCGCCGCGCTGCCCGGGGCGCTGCGCCGCCGCCTCAGCGTGACCCAGCAGGCACGCGCCGAGGATCTCGATGCGGTGCGTCGCGCCCATGCGGCGAGCGGCGTCGCGGCCGAGCTCGCCACCTTCTTCGCCGACGTGCCGGAACGCCTGGCGCGGGCGCATCTCGTGATCTCGCGCTCCGGCGCCTCGACCATGGCCGAGCTTACCGTGACCGGCCGGCCGGCGATCCTCGTCCCCTATCTCCATGCCGCCGACGATCATCAGACCGCCAATGCGCGCGCGCTGGAGAAAGCCGGCGGCGCCTGGGTGATGGCGCAGGAGAGCTTCAGCAGCAGCGCTCTCGCCGAGCTGCTCGCGGCGCTGATGGCCGCGCCCGAGCGGCTCGCCCGCGCCGCCGCCGCCGCGCATGCGCAGGGCCGCCCCGACGCCGCGCGCGCGCTCGCCGATCTCGTCGCCGCCGCCGCCAGCAACGGCCGCCCCGTGCCACGGGAGAATGCCGCATGAGGGCGCTGCCGCTCGACATCGGCATGATCCATTTCGTCGGCATCGGCGGCATCGGCATGAGCGGCATCGCCGAGATCCTGCACAATCTCGGCTATCAGGTGCAGGGCAGCGACGTCGCCGACGGCGCCAATGTGCAGCGCCTGCGCGGGCTCGGCATCCCGGTCGAGATCGGCCACCGCGCCGAGACGCTCGGCAGCGCCCAGGTGGTGGTGATCTCCTCGGCGGTGAAGAAGGACAATCCCGAAGTGGTGGCGGCGCGCTCGCGCCTGCTGCCGGTGGTGCGCCGCGCCGAGATGCTGGGCGAGCTGATGCGCCTCAAATGGGCGATCGCCGTCGCCGGAACGCACGGCAAGACGACCACGACCTCGATGATCGGCGCGCTGCTCGACGCGGCGCAGCTCGACCCCACCGTCATCAACGGCGGCATCATCAACGCCTACGGCACCAATGCGCGCCTCGGCGCCGGCGACTGGATGGTGGTCGAGGCCGATGAGAGCGACGGCACCTTCGTCAAGCTGCCGGCGACCATCGCCATCGTCACCAACATCGACCCCGAGCATCTCGATTTCTACGGCACTTTCGAGGCGGTGCAGCAGGCCTTCGAGAGCTTCGTCGGCAACATCCCGTTCTATGGCTTCGCCGCGTTGTGCGTCGATCATCCGGTGGTGCAGGGGATGATCCCCAAGCTTTCCGAGCGCCGCATCGTCACCTATGGCATGAGCCCGCAGGCGGACATCCGCGCCGTCAACATCGACATCGGCCCGAGCGGCGCGCGCTACGACGTCGTCATCACCGACCGGCTGCACGAGACCAGCCGGACCATCGCCGGCATCAAGCTGCCGATGTTCGGCCAGCACAATGTGCAGAACTCGCTCGCCGCCATCGCCGTCGCCGAGGAGATGGGGCTCGGCGACGATGTCGTGCGCACCGCCTTTGCCGGCTTCAAGGGCGTCAAGCGGCGCTTCACCAAGACCGGCGAATCGCACGGCGTCACCGTCATCGACGATTACGGCCACCATCCCGTCGAGATCGCCGCGGTACTGCGCGCGGCGCGGAGCGCCGTCTCGGGCAGCGTCATCGCCGTGGTGCAGCCGCACCGCTACACGCGGCTCAAGGATCTCTTCGCCGAGTTCTGCACCTGCTTCAACGACGCCGACACGGTGCTGGTCGCCGATGTCTATGCCGCCGGCGAGCAGCCGATTGAGGGCGTCAGCCGCGACGCGCTGGTCGCGGGCTTGCGCGCGCGCGGGCACCGCCATGCGCAGGCGCTCACCTCGCCCGCCGATCTCGCGCCGCTGGTGCGCGACCTCGCCAAGCCCGGCGATTTCGTCGTCTGCCTCGGCGCCGGCTCGATCACCAACTGGGCGCAGAGCCTGCCGGCCGAGCTCGACAAGCTCTACGCCGCCGGAGGGGCCGCATGATGGCCGCGCGCCGCGCCGGCGATCGCCTCATCGAGCGGCTGCCGCCGGTGCGCGGGCGGCTCAGCGAGAACGCGCCGCTCGCCCCGGTCACCTGGTTCCGCGTCGGTGGCGCGGCCGAGGTGATGTTCCGCCCGGCCGACCGCGACGACCTCGCCGCCTTCCTCGCAGGGAAGTCCGCCGACGTGCCGGTGACCGTGATCGGCGTCGCTTCGAACCTGCTGGTGCGCGACGGCGGCGTCCGCGGCGTCGTCATCCGCCTCGGCCGCGGCTTCGTCGAGATCCGCGTCGCCGGCACCGAGATCGAGGCCGGCGCCGGCGCGCTCGACCTCAACGTCGCGCTCACCTGCCAGCAGGCGGGGATCGCCGGGCTCGAATTCATGAGCGGCATCCCCGGCACGGTGGGCGGCGGCCTGCGCATGAATGCCGGCGCCTACGGTCGCGAGCTCAAGGACGTGCTGCGCGAGGCGGACGCGCTCGACGCCGAGGGGCGCCGCCACACGCTGGCGACCGCGTCGCTCGGCCTCTCCTATCGCCATTGCGGCCTCCCGGAAGACTGGATCTTCGTCGCCGCGCGCTTTGCCGGCGAGGCCGGCGACGCCGCGGCGATCGCCGCGCGCATGGCCGAGATCCAGGCGGCGCGCGAGGCCTCGCAGCCGATACGCGCCCGCACCGGCGGCTCGACCTTCGCCAACCCGCCGGGCCACAAGGCCTGGGAGCTGATCGACCGCGCCGGCTGCCGCGGCTTGACGCGCGGCGGCGCCATGGTGTCGCCAAAACACGCCAATTTCCTCATCAACACCGGCGATGCCACCGCCGCCGATCTCGAAGGCCTCGGCGAGGAGGTGCGCCGGCGCGTGCTCGACGCCAGCGGCATCACGCTCGACTGGGAGATCCGCCGCATCGGCGAGCCCAAGGCAGGTGCGTCATGAGCCGCCGCGTCGTCGTGCTGATGGGCGGCTGGTCGTCCGAGCGCGCGGTCTCGCTGGTGAGCGGCGCGGAATGCGCCAAGGCGCTGGGGTCGCTGGGCTATGACGTGCGCGCGATCGACGTGACGCGCGATCTCGAGGCGCTGCTGGCGGCGTTGACGCCGCATCCGGACGCCGCCTTCAACGCGCTGCACGGCACCGGCGGCGAGGACGGCACGATCCAGGGCGTGCTCGACTTCCTGCGCATCCCCTACACCCATTCCGGCGTGCGTGCCTCGGCGGTGGCGATGCACAAGCCCACCGCCAAGGCGGTCTTCGCCGCCGCCGGCCTGCCGCTCGCCGAAGGCAGGGTGGTGATGCGCCGCGAGCTTGCCGCCGGCGACGTCCTGCCGCGGCCCTTTGTCGTCAAGCCGGCGGCCGAGGGCTCGAGCGTCGGCGTGCGCATCGTCCGGCCCAACGACAATTCCTGGGCCGAGGAGGCACGCGGCTGGGCCTATGAGGAGAATCTCGTCGAGCGCTACATCCCGGGGCGCGAGATCACCGTCGCGGTGATGGGCGAGCGCGCGCTGGGCGCGCTCGAGATCCGGCCCAACAACACCACGATGTACGACTACACCGCGAAATACGCGCCCGGCGGCAGCACGCATCTGATGCCGGCGCCGATCCACCAGCGCGCCTATGACGAGGCGCTCGACATCAGCCTCAGGGCGCATCGCGCGCTGGGCTGCCGCGGCGTGAGCCGCGCCGATCTGCGCTACGACGACACGGCGGGCGAGCCCGGTCGGATGATCCTGCTCGAGGTCAACACCCAGCCGGGCATGACGCCGACCTCGCTGGTCCCCGACATCGCCCGGCACGCCGGAATCGGCTTTGCCGAGCTGGTGCGCTGGATGGTGGAGAACGCCGCATGCGATTCATGACCGCCCGCGCCGAGCGATCCGCGAAGTCCGCGCCGGCGGCGCGCGCGCGCCGGGCGCGGCGCTGGTCGCGCCGCTCCGTGCTCGCCGCCGCCGCGGCCGCGCTCCTGGTGGCGATCACCGGGGGTGGATGGTGGCTGCAGCGCAGCGGCGTCGCGGCCGTGGCGGCGCAAGCCGCCACGCACGCCTTCCTCGCCTGGACGGCCGGCTGGGGGCTCGAGGTGGGCGACGTGCAGGTGGAGGGCCGCGAGCGCACCAGCCGCGAGGCGATCCTCGCCGCGCTCGGCGTCGGCCGCGGCACGCCGATCCTCGCCATCGACCCGGGCGAGGCCAAGCGGCGGCTGGAATCGATCGCCTGGGTGCGCTCGGCCTCGGTCGAGCGCCAGCTGCCCGACGCGCTCTATATCCACCTCGTCGAACGCCAGCCGCTCGCCTTCTGGCAGCGCCAGGGCAAGCTCGAGTTGGTCGATCGCGACGGCGTCGTCGTGCCGAGCGATCGCCTCGACAGCTTCGGCGCGCTCATCGTGCTGGTCGGGCCGGACGCGCCCAAGGCGGGCGCGGCGCTGCTCGACATGCTCGCCACCGAGCCCGAGCTCGCGCCGCATGTCGCCGCCGCGGTGCGGATCGGCGGCCGGCGCTGGAACCTCCGTCTCGACAGCGGCATCGACGTCGCGCTGCCGGAAGAGGATCCCGCCGCGGCCTGGCACCGGCTGGCGCAGCTCGAGCGCAGCGACGGCATCCTCGAGCGCGACATCGAGCTGGTCGACATGCGCCTCGCCGACCGCCTCGTCGTCCGCTCCGCGCCTTCCGAGAACGCCAAGACCCCGCCCAAGAAGGGCCGCCAACCGGGAAAGAACACATGAAAAAGCTCGCCGCGCGCCCGCGCGGGACCATCGGCATCGTCGATATCGGCACCACCAAGGTGTGCTGCTTCATCGCCCGCCACGGCGGCGGCGAGACCGAGATCGTCGGCATCGGCCATCAGGTTTCGCGCGGCGTCAAGAACGGCGTCATCATCGACATCGAGGCGGCGAGCCAGTCGATCCTGGCCGCGGCGCACGCCGCCGAACAGATGGCGGGCGAGACGCTGGCGGAGGTCGTCGTCAACCTCTCCGGCGGCTTCAACGCCTCGCGCCTGGTCAAGAGCGACATCGCCCTCAACGGCCGCGAGATCACCGACAGCGACATGCGTCGCGTGCTCGACCACGGGCACGGGCTGAAGGAGCCGGCCGACCGCGTCGTGATCCACTCGATCCCGGTGGGCTTCGCCGTCGACCAGAGCCGCGGCATCCGCGATCCCCGCGGCATGTATGCCCAGAAGCTCGGGGTCAACATGCATCTGGTGACGGCGCAGGCCGGCGCCGTGCGCAACCTCGCCACCTGCGTCGGCCGCTGCCATCTCGAGATCGCGGCACTGGTGGTGAGCCCCTACGCCGCCGGCCTCGCCGCGCTGGTCGAGGACGAAACCGATCTCGGCGTCACCGTCATCGACATGGGCGGCGGCACCACCGGCATCGCCGTGTTCTTCGACGGCAACCTCGTCTTCACCGACAGCGTGCCGGTAGGCGGCGGCCACGTCACCAACGACATCGCCCGCGGCCTCTCGACGCCGCTCGCCCATGCCGAGCGGATGAAGACGCTCTACGGCAACGCCATCGCGTCGGCCGCCGACGAGCGCGAGATGATCACCGTGCCACAGGTCGGCGAGGAGGACGACTCCCAGGCCAGCCAGGTGCCGAAATCGCTGCTCGTCGGCATCATCTCGCCGCGGCTCGAGGAGACCTTCGAGCTGGTGCGCGACCGCCTCGAGCAAAGCGGCTTCGACAAGATCGCCGGCCGTCGCGTCGTGCTGACCGGCGGCGCGTGCCAGCTGCCCGGCACGCGCGAGCTCGCCGGGCTCATTCTCGACAAGCAAATTCGCGTCGGCCGCCCGCTGCGCATCGACGGGCTGGCCGAGGCGACCGGCGGACCGGCCTTCGCCACATCGGCCGGTCTCATCCATTTCGCTCTTTCCGAGCGCGCGGAAACGCCGCGGCGGGGGCGCGCACTCACCGAGGAGCCGGGCGGGGTGTTTCACCGCTTCGGCCATTGGATACGGGAGAATTTTTGACGGCCAGGAACAACCACTTATGCCGATCACGTCGGAGGATATCATGACGATCAATCTGAGCATTCCCAAGGAAGACCAGGAGCTGAAGCCCCGCATCACCGTGGTCGGCGTCGGCGGCGCCGGCGGCAACGCGGTCACCAACATGATCCGCTCGAAGCTCATCGGCTGCGAGTTCGTCGTCTGCAACACCGATGCGCAGGCGATGCGCCAGTCGCTCGCCGAGCGCAAGATCCAGCTCGGCGCCGGCGTCACCCGCGGGCTCGGCGCCGGCTCAAGGCCCGATGTCGGGCGCATCGCCGCCGAGGAGACGATCGAGGAGATCATGTCCGCGCTCGACGGCTCGAACATGGTCTTCATCACCGCCGGCATGGGCGGCGGCACCGGCACCGGCGCCGCTCCGGTCATCGCGCGCGCCGCGCGCGAGGCCGGCATCCTCACCGTCGGCGTCATCACCAAGCCCTTCCAGTTCGAGGGCAACAACCGCATGAAGCTCGCCGAGGCCGGCATCATCGAGCTGCAGAAATTCGTCGACACGCTGATCATCATCCCGAACCAGAACCTGTTCCGCGTGGCGAACGAGCGCACCACCTTCGCCGACGCCTTCAAGATGGCGGACGACGTGCTGCATTCGGGCGTGCGCGGCGTCACCGACCTGATGGTGATGCCCGGCCTGATCAACCTCGACTTCGCCGACATCCGCGCGGTGATGAGCGAGATGGGCAAGGCGATGATGGGCACCGGCGAGGCCGAAGGCGACCGGCGCGCGATCGACGCGGCCGAGGCGGCGATCTCGAACCCGCTGCTCGAGGACGTCTCGATGAAGGGCGCGCGCGGTGTGCTGATCAACATCACCGGCGGCCTCGACATGACGCTCTTCGAGGTCGACGAGGCGGCGAACCGCGTGCGCGAGGAGGTCGATCCCGAAGCCAACATCATCTTCGGCTCGACCTTCGACGAGAAGCTCGCCGGCAAGATGCGCATTTCGGTCGTCGCCACCGGCATCGACGCCGAGCAGCTCGCCCAGCCGCGCCCGGCGATCCGGCTGGTCACCGACGCCGCCCCGGCAAAGCCGGCGGTGCCGGTAGCGGTGGCGATCGATAGCAGCCCCGTGCCGGCGCAGGCCGTGGCGCTCGAGACCGCCGCGGTCAAGGGCGACGTCTTCATCGCGCCGCGCCCGGTCGAGGCGCCGCAGCGGCCGGCGATGCTGGCGCAGCCCGCGGTCGCGCCCGACCCCTACGCCGCGGCGGCGATGGAGAACGGCGCGCGGGCGCCGCAGAAGCCGGTGAAGAGCCGCGGCCAGAGCCTGTTCGAGCGCGTGACCGGCGTCGGCCGGCGGCTGTCGGGCGAGGCCGAGCCGGCGCCGCGGATGATGCCGCCGGCGCCGGCGCAGCCGCGCCTCGGCGCGCTCGACCCCGCCGACCGGCTGGGCCCGAGCAAGGACGAGGACCTCCTCGACATCCCCGCCTTCCTGCGCCGCCAGGCGAACTGACCGCAGGCGAGATCGGCAGCGCGGCAGGAGCTGAGGTCCAGCTCCTGTCGCTTTTTTTTTGGCGCGTCGCCCGCCTGAAACAATTCGAAACAGAGGGAAATAAATACGCCCTGCCGCCGCCGCTATTGAAACAGCGCCCTCTCCATCGCGATGTCCTTTTTTGCCTACTGCCCTTAGGCAAAATAGATCGGCACCGGCAAAGATTCATTGTTGCGCGAGAGGCCAACCGCCTGATTTTGCTGGATTCGCGTCTGGCCCGGACTTTGCTTGCTGCGACATCGCGGAGCGACGTCCGGTAGAGAATGCCGGCGCGGCTCCGACCGGAAACCGCGCGTCGCACGGCAACAGAAGAAGCTCTGCTGACCCCAAACGAGCCCAGGAGAGCATTATGACTTCCATCGGTAACAGCACGTCATCGCTGTCGCAGCTGATGGCGCTGCTGCAGAGCCTTTCCCAGAGCGAGGCCAGCAGCGCCGCCGCCTCGACCGACGCCACCCAGACCGCCACCGGCGGCACCAGCACATCGGGTCCCTGCGACGGCGGCAATGCCAACAACAGCCTGAGCTCCGGCACGCCGCAGCTCAGCGGCGACATCATGGCGGTACTGCTGCAGTTCCAGGCGGGAAGCTCGTCGGACACGTCCGCGTCGGGCGCCAGCGCCACCACCGCCAGCGACGCCACCTCGAGCGCCGGCGGCAACACCGAGATCGCGCTGCTGCTGATCCCGACCTCCGCTGACGGCACGACGAGTTCGTCCACCGCCACCGGCACGGCATCGTCCTCGACCACCGCCAGCACCGATCCCATGAGCCAATGGCTCCAGTCGATCGAGCAGGCAATCGACCAGGCGATCGATTCCGTGGGCACGTCCTCGAGCGATGCCGGTACCGGCACGACGAACGCCTCGACCAGCACAGGGACGACGAGTTCATCCGGCACCGCCGGCACGGCATCGTCCTCGACCGCCGCCAGCGCCGCCGCCACCTCGACCCCGACCCCGACCATCACCGAAATCAACGCGGACGGCTCGATCACGACCATCACCACCAACCCCGATGGCACGACCACCACGACCACGACCACGCCGCCGCCGGCCAACGCCGCCGGCACGCCGCCCGGCGAGTCATTGTCCCAGCTCGTCGCGCAGCTTGAGCAGTCGCTCGGGCTGAGCGCCGCCGGCTAAGCCGTCTCTCGCGCGGCCACGCGCTGCAATGCCGAGAGCGGGAGGGTTCGGGCGGCTGCCCGACGCCTCGCTCTCGGCGACGCAGCTCGGCGCAGGAGCAAAGCGGTACCGGCGAGCAGCGAAGACAAGAGAGCGGTAGGTCATGGCTCCCTCTTGATATGCGGGACACGTCAAGCCGCCGGCCGATTATATCGCGCCGATGGCGCCGCAATGCCCGGCGGTGCCCCCGGCTGTCCGATCGGGCTGCCGAAACATTCAGTTACAATATTTCCGGCGAGAACCGTCGATGCTTCGTGCTAGGAGCCGGGCCATGGAACGGACCCCGCATCTTCTGGTCGTCGAGGACGACCGCGAGATCAGCACGCTGATCTCGCGTTTTCTCGGCAAGCAAGGCTTCCGCGTCAGCGTCGTCCCGGACGGGCGCGGCATGATCCGCGCGCTCGCGGACGGGCGCATCGATCTCATCATCCTCGACATCATGCTGCCGGGCGCGGACGGGCTGTCGCTGTGCCGGCGCGTGCGCTCGCAGTCGACGGTGCCGATCATCATACTGACGGCGCTCGGCGAGGAGACGGACCGCATCATCGGCCTCGAGATGGGCGCGGACGACTATCTGCACAAGCCGTTCAATCCGCGCGAGCTGCTGGCGCGGATCCGCGCCGTGCTGCGCCGCGCCACGGCGGTGCAGGCCGGCGGCGAAAGCACGCACGTCCTCGGCTTCGAGGGCTGGCGGCTCGATCTCGGCATGCGGCAGCTGCATACGCCGGAGGGCACGAGAGTGACGCTGACCTCGGGCGAGTTCGATCTGCTGGCGGCGTTTTGCGAGCATCCCCGCCGGGTGCTGACGCGCGACCAGCTGCTCGACCTCACGCATGGCCGCAACGCCAAGGCGTTCGACCGCAGCGTCGACATCCAGGTGAGCCGGCTGCGCCGCAAGATCGAGCGGGATGTGAGAGCGCCGACCTTCATCACCACCGTGCGCTCCGGCGGCTATTTCTTCACGCCGGACGTGCGCCAGGCGTCATGACTTTGCCGCGGCTTCACCTCTGGCCGCGCGGCATCGCGGGCCAGCTCGCGCTCATTATCGTGCTGGCGCTCATCCTTGCCCAGGCGATGATGACGGTGGTGTTCTTCTCCCTGCGCGCGCCACCGGAGCCTTTCAACCCGCCGCCGACCATAGCCGCGCGCATCGGCACGGCCGCACGCCTGCTCGATGCCTGCGCTGCGGCCGAGCGACCGGCGCTGCTGCGCGCGCTCGACCTGCCCGGCCTCGCTATCCGCATCGCGCCGGGGCTGGAGCCGGCGCCCGAGCCGGCAGCGCCGTCCGAGCTTCACCACTTCGTCGCGCAGGAGCTGCGCGGCTCCGACCTTTCGCTGCGCGGCGAGCGCGCCGGGCGCGAGCCGCACGCCCGTGACATCGCCGTCGAGCTCACAGACGGCACGCTGCTGCTGTTCGAAGCGCATCTGCCGGGGCCGCGCGCGCTCATCGCCCCGGGCCCGTTCACGCTCTCGATCGCCTTTCTCGCGGCGTCGATCGGCCTGCTGTCGGTCTGGGCGACGCGCCGCGTGACCGCGCCGCTCTCCGCCTTCGCCGCGGCGGCCGAGCGGCTCGGCCAGGAGCGCGTCGCCTCGCCCTTGGCCGAGCGCGGGCCGGCCGAGATCGCGCGCGCCGCCCGCGCCTTCAATCAGATGCAGCAGCGGCTGAAGCGCTTCGTCGACGAGCAGACGCGCATGCTGGCGGCGATCAGCCACGATCTGCGCACGCCGATCACGCGGCTGCGGCTGCGCGTCGAGAGTGCGGTCGACGATCCCGCCGAGCAGCGCAAGATCCTGCACGACCTGCAGCGCATGGAGGACATGATCAGCTCGATCCTCACCTTCCTGCGCGAGAACCGCGAGGATGAGGCGGTCGCGGCGGTCGATCTGCCGTCGTTGCTGCAGACGATGTGCGACGAGCTCGCCGATCTCGGCGATGATGTGCGCTATCTCGGTACCGAGAGCTTGCCGCTGCGTTGCCGGCCGCGCGCCCTCGACCGCGCGCTGCGCAACATCGCCGAGAATGCGGTGAAGTTCGGCGGCGCGGCGGTCGTGACGCTCGACGGCGGTGCGGCGGAAGCGGTGATCATCCGGATCGAGGATGATGGGCCGGGAATCCCGGAGACCGAAATGGCGCGCGTCTTCGAGCCCTTCTATCGCGCCGACCCCGCGCGCGACATCGATAGCGGCGTCGGTCTCGGCCTCTCCATCGCGCGCGCGATCATCCGCGCCCATGACGGCGACATTGCGTTGCGCAATAAACCGCAGGGCGGGCTCGAGGTCGCGGTGAGGCTACCTCGCCGCCCGTGACGGCCCGGCTTTCCGGTAACAGCGTGTTGCGCAACCCGCGCCGGTTGCGTGCCGTTACCATCCGCCCGCCCGCCGGACATCGATCAGCAACACGACCGGCACAGGATCGCCGCGTCGAAAGGAACCCGGGAGGCGAGGCGACAATGGACCAGGCGGCGTTGCTTTTGGCGATTTGCTTCGCCGTGATCGGCGTCGACGCGGCGGCGCTGGGCCATCGGCTCGCGCGCGAGGCGGAAAGTGCGGCGGTCGCCGCCGCCGACGCCGCTCCCGCCGCCTTGCGGCCGGGTGCGCACGCCGTCGACGGTTGCGACGATGACCTCGCCGCGCTCTTCGCCGCCTTGACGCTCGAGGCGTGCGACGACGGGCCCTAGCGCCGGCGAGCAGATGCTGAGGTCGACCGTGCCGCTCGAGCCGGAGGTCGAGGTGCTGCCGTTCGCTGTCGCGCTGGTGACCGCGTCGCCGGTCCGCCCGTCGCCGCCTGACGGGCGATGGCTCTGCAAGCTCTGCTGCAGCGAGGTCAGTGCGCTCTGCGCGCCGCTGAGATTGCCGGATTGCAGCGCGCTGCCAATCTGGCTGAGCGCCTGGGTGAGCGGATTGCTCTGACCATTGGCGCCGCCCGGCGACGGGTTCTGGCTGATGAATTGGCTCAGCGTCGCGTAGGCCTGCTGCGCCGAGCTCAAATTGCCCGATTGGATCGCCTGAGCCAGCTGCTGGAAGTCGTTCTTGAACTCGGTCATCTGCTGGCTGCTGGGCGGAGTGAAACTCGCCTGCGACGAGGTCACGCTGGTGATCGACATGAGAACCTCCTGATAGTGCGGCGCGGGAAATAATCATGAAAGCGATCCGCATTCAGTTACTTTGTTTTTCGCATATTTATATTGTATTAATTTAAAAATTATTGACGAAGTCGGCGCTTTTACTGTAAAAAATGCCAGCAAAGTCAAGCCCGAAATGGTAACGGTATTTTTCGCCGAGCGGCGACGAAATGGTCTGAAACAGAAAAATGCCGCGCCGCGGCGGGTCGTCCGCCGTCAAGCCATCCGGCACCGGGGACATCGTCGCGAGGCCGGGGCGGTGCGGCCGCCAGGCCGCGGCAAATCCGCGAAGATCAGGCGCCGGCGTGATGCCGATGAGACGGGATCGCCGGCGTGCGGGCGCGGCGATCGCGGGGCGCCTCGGCGCCGGAAATTTCGCAGCCGCCCCCGGCGGATCATTTCGAGACCGAACCCGGTTTCATTTAAGCAATTGATTCTAAACGGTATTTAATGTCACAATCTGTAATAAAGAGTGATTTGTTGCAACTGCACAGGCTTCGTTAACTTACGACGTCAAAAAGAATTAGAGCATGTTGGTGGTAGGCGATGCACGAAGTGGGGATCGCGCAGCAAAAAACCCTGAAGGCTGCAATTCATTGCCGGGGTGTGGCGTTGCATTCCGGAGGGCGGGTCGGCATGACGCTGCACCCGGCCGCGCCCGATACTGGCATCGTCTTCCGCCGCAGCGACCGCGCCGGCGCCGAGATCAAGGCCTGCTGGCGCAACGCCATCGAGCAGCCGCTCTGCACCCGGCTCGATAACGGTGAAGGGTTGTCGGTCGCCACCGTCGAGCATCTGATGGCGGCGCTGGGCGGGCTCGAGATCGACAATGCCGTGATCGAGCTCGACGGCCCGGAAGTGCCGGTGATGGACGGCAGTGCCGCCCCGTTCGTCTTCCTCATCGAATGCGCGGGGATCGCCGAGCAGGACGCGCCGCGGCGCGCGATCAAGGTGCTGAAGCCGATCACCGCCGGCGAGACCGGGAAATCGGCGGCGCTCACCCCCGATGACGGCTTCTCCATGAGCTTTGCCATCGACTTCGCCAGCGACGCCATCAACCGCCAGGACATCACCATCGCCGTCGATCCCGAGAGCTTCAAGAGCGACCTCAGCCGGGCGCGCACGTTCGGCTTCCTGCACGAGGTCGACCAGATGCGCGCGGCCGGGCTGGCGCGCGGCGGCTCGCTCGACAATGCCGTGGTGATCAGCGGCGATCAGGTGCTGAACCGCGAAGGCCTGCGCTATGTCGACGAGTTCGTGCGCCACAAGGTGCTGGACGCTCTGGGCGACCTCTACCTCGCCGGCGCGCCGATCATCGGCCATTTCCGCGGCGTGCGCTCCGGTCACGCGCTGAACCGGCGCTTGCTCGAGACGCTCTTCGCCGACCCCTCCGCCTGGTGCTTCACCACCCTCGCCCGCCGCGTGCCGCAAGAGGCCGCCTGGCAAGAGACGCCGCAGCGCGCCCGCGCCTGAGCCGCTGCTGCCGGTAGCTGCGCCGCCGGCGGCGTGATATAACGACACCGCCCTGTCGCGTGCGGGGTCGTTTATGGTGAGTTCGGACCGTCCCATGGGCATTGCGCGTCGTCTCCGCTGGCCGATCCTTGCTACCGCCCTGCTGCTGGGCGCCTGCGCCGGGAACAAGGACACTTACGTAGAGAAGCCGGTCGAGACGCTCTATAACACGGCGATGAACCAGCTGCTCGACGGCGACTATACCAAGGCGGCCAAGTCGTTCGACGAGGTCGATCGGCAGCATCCCTATTCGGTCTGGGCGACCAAGGCGCAGCTGATGTCCGCCTATTCGCTTTACGAGGCGGGCAAATACGATGAATCGATCGTCGCGGCCGAGCGCTTCATCTCGCTGCATCCTGGCCATCGCGATATCGCCTATGCCTATTATCTGAAGGCGCTCGACTACTACGTGCAGATTGCCGATGTCGGGCGCGATCAGAAGACGACGCAGCAGGCGATGCAGACGCTGCAGGAAGTCGTGCGGCGCTTTCCCGATAGCAAATACGGCCGCGACGCGCGGTTCAAGATCGATCTCGCGCGCGACCATCTCGCCGGCAAGGAGATGGAGATCGGCCGCTATTACGAGCGCCAGGGTTCCTATCTCGCGGCGATCAACCGCTTCCGGCGCGTCGTCGACGACTACCAGACGACGACCCACGTGCCCGAGGCGCTGCACCGCCTGACCGAATGCTATACCGCCTTGGGGCTTACCGACGAGGCGGAGCGGGTCGCCTCCGTGCTCGGCTACAACTATCCCGGCAGCGACTGGTACAGCGACAGCTACGTGTTGCTCAAGACCGACGCGCCCACTGCCTTCGCCAAGGGGACCGCCGAGGAAAAGACCGCCGCGGCGCCGCCGGCGCAGGCGCCGCTGGGGCAAAAGAGCGCGGACCAGAGCCAGAGCCCGGGCTTCTTCGGCCGCATGTTCGGCGCGGTGAGCTCGATCTTCTAGCAACGATCTTCCACCGGCCGCCGCCTCTGGCCTGCCGCCATCGGCGCCGCTATCATCGCCCGTGACGCCAACCACGCACCGTCGCGCGCCCGCCTGATGCTGCTCGGCCTCACCATTCGGGACGTCGTGCTGATCGACCGGCTCGACCTCGCCTTCCATGCCGGGCTCTGCGTGCTCACCGGTGAGACCGGCGCCGGCAAGTCGATCCTGCTCGACGCGCTGGGCCTGGCGCTGGGCGTGCGCGCCGCGAGCGGCCTCGTCCGCCACGGCGCCGAGCAGGCGGTGGTGACGGCGGAGTTCTCGCTGGCGCGCGGCCATCCCGCCCTCGCCCTCCTCGATGAGGCCGGCATCGCCGTCGAGGGCGACCGGCTGGTGCTGCGCCGCGTCGTCAACGCAGATGGCCGCAGCCGCGCCTTCATCGATGACCAGCCGGCGAGCATCGGCCTGCTGAAACAGCTGGGCGAACTGCTGGTCGAGATCCAGGGCCAGTTCGAGCAGCACGGCCTGCTCGACCCCGCGACCCACCGCCAGGCGCTCGACGCCTATGGCGGCTATCGCCGCGAGAGCGCGGCGCTGGCCGAGGCCTGGCGCGCCTGGCGCGTCCTCTCCCGGGAGCGCGCCGAGGCGGCGGCGCTCCTCGCCAAGGCGCGCGCCGACGAGGACTATCTGCGCCATGCGCTGGCCGAGCTCGACGCGCTCGAGCCGAAGCCTGGCGAGGAGGTGGCGCTCGCCGACGAGCGCGCGCTGCTGATGCACCGCGAGAAGCTCACCGCGGCGCTCGACGCGGCGCTGGCCGAGCTCGCCGGCGAGCGCGGCGGCGAGCGCGCGCTGGCATCGGCCGAGCGCCTGCTGGCGCGACTGCGCGACAAGGCCGCGGGCAAGCTCGACGCGGCGCTGGCCGCGCTCGAGCGCGCCCAGCTCGAGACGCGCGAGGCGACGGCGCAGCTCGAAGCGGCGGCGCGCGGCCTCGATCGCGGCCAGAGCAGCCTCGAGCAGATCGAGGAGCGGCTCTTCGCGCTTCGCGCACTGGCGCGCAAGCACGGCGTAGCGCTCGACGCATTGCCGGAGCTGCGCGCCGAGCTCGCGCGGCGCATCGCCGCGCTCGATGACGGCGGCGACCGGCTGGCGCATCTGGCGCGGCAGGAGCAGGAGGCGCGGCAGGCCTATCTCGCCGCCGCCGAGACGGTCGGAAGGAAGCGGCGGCAGGCAGCGACGGCGCTCGATGCCGCCATCATGCGCGAATTGCCGCCGCTCAAGCTGGAGAAGGCGCGGTTCCGGACGGTGCTGACGCCGCTCGCCGAGGCCGATTGGGGCGAGAGCGGCAGCGAGCGTGCGCATTTCGAGGTCACGACCAATCCCGGCGCGCCGCCGGGGCCGCTCACCCGCATCGCCTCGGGCGGCGAGCTGTCGCGCTTCATGCTGGCGCTCAAGGTGGTGCTGGCCAGCACCTCGCCGGTGCCGACGCTGGTGTTCGACGAGGTCGACAGCGGCATTGGCGGCGCCGTGGCAGCGGCGGTCGGCGACCGGCTGCACCGCCTCGGCCAGGAGCTGCAGGTGCTGGTGGTGACGCATTCGCCGCAGGTGGCGGCGCGCGGCGCGCATCACTGGCGCGTCGAGAAGCGGCAGGCGCAGGCGAAGACGCTGACCCGCGTCGCCGAGCTCACCGCCGAGGAGCGGCGCGAGGAGATCGCGCGCATGCTGTCGGGGAGCGCCATCACCGCCGAGGCGCGCGCCGCAGCGGCGAGCCTGATGGCGGGAGCCGGCCCGTGAAACGGGCGGCGAAGCCGGTGCCGGTCGACGAGCTGGGCGAGACCGCGGCCAAGGCGGAGCTCAAGCGCCTCGCCGAGGCGATCGCGCATCACGACCGGCTCTATTACGCGAAGGACGCGCCGGAGATCTCGGATGCGGAGTACGACGCGTTGCGCCGCCGCAACGCCGCCATCGAGCAGCGCTTTCCGGAGCTGGTGCGCGCCGACAGCCCGAGCCGCCGGATCGGCGCGGCGCCGGCCACCGGCTTCGCCAAGGTAACGCATGCCAAGCCGATGCTGTCGCTCGACAACGCCTTCGACGAGGCGGATGTCCACGCCTTCTTCCAGAGCGTGCGCAATTTCTTCCGCCGGCCGGAAGATCTCGAGCGCGTCGATCCCGCGACGATCGAGGTGGCGGCCGAGCCGAAGATCGACGGTCTCTCCTGCTCGCTGCGCTACGAGCACGGCCGGCTGGTGCTGGCGGCGACGCGCGGCGACGGCATCACCGGCGAGGACGTCACCGCCAACGTCATGACGCTCAAGGACGTGCCGCACCGGATGAAAGGCTCGGGCTGGCCCGAGCGGATCGAGGTGCGCGGCGAGGTCTATATGGAGCGGCCGGGCTTCTTCGCGCTCAACGCCGAGCGCGAGAAGGCGGGCGAGCCGGTCTTCGCCAATCCGCGCAACGCCGCCGCGGGCTCGTTGCGCCAGCTCGATTCCGCCATCACCGCGAGCCGGCCGCTCAAATTCTTCGCCTATGCCTGGGGCGAGGCGAGCGCTGCCATCGCCGAGACGCATTGGCAAGCGCTGAAGCGGTTCCGCGCCTGGGGCTTCAGCGTCAACCCGCTGTCCAAGCTGTGCCGCGGCGTCGAGGAGGTGCTGGCCTTCCATCGCGACATCGCTGCGCGGCGCGCCGAGCTGCCCTATGACATCGACGGCGTCGTCTACAAGGTGAACGATCTCGAGCTCGAGGAGCGCCTGGGCTTCGCCGCGCGCGCGCCGCGCTGGGCGATCGCGCATAAATTCCCGGCGCAGCAGGCCGAGACCGTGCTCAAGGAGATCATCATCCAGGTCGGCCGCCAGGGCTCGCTCACGCCGGTGGCCGTGCTCGAGCCGATCACGGTCGGCGGCGTCGTCGTGCAGCGCGCGACACTCCACAACGAGGACGAGATCGCGCGCAAGGACATCCGCGAGGGCGACACCGTGATCATCCAGCGGGCTGGCGACGTCATCCCGCAGGTGGTGGGCGTGGTGAAGGAGCGCCGACCGAAAGGCAGCAAGCCCTATGTCTTCCCGCAGAAATGCCCGATCTGCCACAGCCTCGCGGTGCGCGAGCCGGGCGAGGCGGCGCGGCGCTGCACCGGCGGCCTGATCTGCGCGGCTCAGGCGGTGGAGCGGCTCCGGCATTTCGTCTCGCGCGACGCCTTCGACATCGAGGGGCTCGGGCACAGGCACATCGCCGAGTTCTGGGAAGACAAGCTGATCAAGACGCCGGCGGACATCTTCCGCCTCGACTATGCCGCCATCGCCGAGCGCGAGGGCTGGGGCGAGCAGAGCGCCGCCAAGCTCAAGGAGGCGATCGAGGCGCGGCGCGCCATCACTCTCGACCGCTTCATCTACGCCTTGGGCATCCCGCAGGTGGGCCAGCAGACGGCGAAGCTGCTGGCGCGCCACTACCGCAGCTTCAAGCGCTGGCGCGCCGCGATGGCAGAGGCGCAGGACCATGACGGCGACGCCTGGCGCGAGCTCAACGACATCCACGGCATCGGCGAGGACATGGCCACCGACATCGCCGGCTTCTTCGCCGAAAAGCACAACCTCGAGCTGCTCGACGATCTCCTCCGCGAGGTCACGGTCGCGGATTACGAGGGCGCGCGGCCGCCGGCGCACTCGCCGCTCGCCGGCAAGACCGTCGTCTTCACCGGCACGCTCACCGCAATGTCGCGCTCGGAAGCAAAGGCGCGCGCCGAGGCGCTCGGCGCCACCGTCAGCGGCAGCGTCTCCGGCAAGACCGACTATCTCGTGGTCGGCGCCGATGCCGGCTCCAAGGCCGAGAGGGCGCGCGCGCTGGGCGTCAAGACCATGAGCGAGGACGAGTGGCTGGCGATGGCGAGCGGCGGCTGACCGACGGCGTCGCGCTTGGCGGCGTCAGCCGCAGCGGCCGATCCCGCGTCTCAGGCCGACCGCGCCCGCCTCACCGAGCCGGCGACGGCGAAGCGGCTGTCGGCGAAGCGGCTCGAGGTGCAGCGCAGCGGAAGCATCTCGTGCCGGCAGTGGCTGGGAAAGAGCAGGATGCTGTTGTTCTTGGGCTCGATCTCCGCCGCGAGCTCGGCGCCCTCCGCTCGACTGTCGGCGAAGCGGCTGTTGTAGAGGCGGAACTCGCCGCCGGTGAAGTGCTTGGGCTCGTTGTGGAAATAGAAGACGTAGCTGATCGCGGGCGCTGCCGCTTCGGCACCGCCGCCACGGCTCGCCGGCGGCAGAGAGGCGCCGTCGCCCTGCGCCGCCAGCACGCAATCGACGTCGCCGACGGGAAACTCGCCGATGCCGAAGGCGATGGTGAGCTGCGGCACGAGCGAGCGCACGCGGTCGCGGAACAGCCCGGAGAACGCGGTAAAATCTCGCAGCGCCGGCAGCTGGCCGGCGGCGGCGGTGAAGTCCCGCTCATGCACCATGACGAATTTCAGCAGCTCGGCATGAAGCGCGGCATCGAGGAAGCCGTCGAGCAGCAGGTAAGGCGACTTCTCGATCGGCGGGTCGATGCTGGGCTGGCGCGTCTCGCGCTCGCCTTGCAGCGGCGGATCGGTGACCAGGCCTACGAGGTCGGTCGAGGAGAAGATGAAGGAGCGGCGCCCTTGATCGAGCTGAATGTTGAAGGGCCGCGCCGGCCGGCCGCCGCCATAGCTCTTCTCGCCGATCGAGGACACCAGCGCGGTCAGCAACGGATCTCGCGGCCGCAGATAGAGCGTTCGGCTGTGGCCGCCGTTGAGCAGCAGCGTCACGCTGACCTCGCCGTCGCTTCGCGTCATCATCTCGATCTCTTGCCTCGCGATGTCTGGAAAGCGCGTGCGTGTCGCGCCCGTTGCCTTCGAGATATCGCCGCGCTGGTTAAGGAACGATTTCCGCGCCGGCCGCGGTCGGTTATTTTCATTGCCGGTTGCTTTCCCGGCGGGAAAATAAAGTCGCGATTTGGTACCCTCTCCGGGCGAAGCACATAGTCGATGTGGCCATCAAGAGATCGCAGACAATGCCTCAACCGCGCGATTACGGAGCGACAGCCAAGCTCTTCCACTGGGCGACCGCGGCGCTGCTCGCGGCGCAGTTCGCCGTCGGCTGGCTGATGCCGGACATCAAGCGCGGCATGCAGCCCGAGCGCCTGATGAACCTGCATCTCTCGATCGGCCTCGTCATCCTGGCGCTGATGACGGCGCGCTGCGCCTGGCGGCTCGCTCACGGCGCGCCGCCGCCCAAGGCCAGCTTGCCGGTCTGGCAGCGCCACGCCGCCCGCCTCGTCCATCTCGCGCTCTACCTGCTGGTCTTCGCCATGACGGCAAGCGGCTGGCTCTTCGCCTCGATGCGCGGCTGGGAGATCACGCTTTTCGGCGCCGTGCCGGTGCCGCGCCTGGTCGCGCAAGGCTCGACGCTCGGCCGCGCCGTCGGCGCGTGGCACGTGCTGCTGAGCTGGGTGCTGCTGGGCGTCATCGGCCTGCATGTCGCGGCCGCGCTCGCCCACGTCTTCGTCTTCCGCGACCGCGTGCTGCGGCGCATGCTGCCGCGCCTCGGCACCTGAACCGGCGTGCTACCCCGCGGCGATCGGCCGCGTCGCCGCGTCGAGCCAGCGCCGGGTTGCATCATCGACCAGCGGCGCGATCTCGGCGTGAACCCGGGCATGATAGGCGTCGAGCCAGGCGATCTCGGCATCCTCGAGCAGCCCCGGCTCGACCAGCGCACGATCGATCGGCGCGAGCGTCAGCGTCTCGAAGCCCAGGAGCTCGCGCTCGCGGCCCTGGCCGGCGCCAAGCGGCGTCACCAGGACGAGATTCTCGATGCGAATGCCATAGGCGCCGGTCTTGTAGTAGCCGGGCTCGTCGGAGACGATCATGCCCGGCAGCAGCGGCTGGGTGTTGGGCAGCTTGGAGATGCGCTGCGGCCCCTCATGGACGGCGAGATAGCTGCCGACGCCATGGCCGGTGCCGTGGTCGTAATCGAGCCCGACCTCCCACAGCGCGCGCCGCGCCAGCGCATCGAGCTGCGAGCCGGTCGTGCCTTTGGGAAAGCGGCAGGTGGCAAGGGCGATATGGCCCTTGAGCACGCGGGTAAAGCGGTCGCGCATCTCCGGCGTCGGCGCGCCGACGGCGACCGTGCGCGTGACGTCGGTGGTGCCGTCGAGTTATTGCGCGCCGGAATCGACGAGGTAGAGCGCGCCCGGCTCGAGCCGCCGTTCGCTCTGCGGGCTGGCGCGGTAATGGACGATGGCGCCGTTCGCTCCGGCGCCGGAAATGGTGGGAAAGCTGAGATCGCGGAAATGCTCGCCGGTGCGGCGGAACTGCTCGAGCCGGTCGGCGGCGGCGATCTCGCCGAGCACGCCGCTCTGCGCCGCATCGGCGACCCAGGCGAGAAAGCGCGTCACGGCCGCGCCGTCGCGGCGATGCGCGCGCCTGGTGCCGTCGAGCTCGACCGGGTTCTTGCACGCCTTGGGCAGCTGGCAGGGATCGGCGGCACGATGGAGCTCCGCCCCGGCGCCGGCCAGCGTGTCGAACACCCAGGCGGCGGCGCCGGCAGGATCGGCCTGGACGCGGCGATGGGCCGCGCCCAATTGCCGCAGCGCCGGGCCGAAGGCGTCGGGCGGCGCCAGCCGCACGGCATTGCCGAGATGCTCGGCCAATCCCGGCATGAGCTTGCGTGGATCGATGAACAGATCGACCGTGCTGTCGCGGCCGAGGATGGCGAAGGACAAGGGCAAAGGCGTATGCGGCACGTCGCCGCCGCGGATGTTGAGCAGCCAGGCGATCGAGTCGGGGGCGGTCAGCACCGCGGCGTCGACCCGCTCGGCGGCGAGCCGGTCGGCAAGCATCTGGCGCTTGCGCTCGGCGCTGTCGCCGGCGAAGCGCAGTTCATGCGGCACCACCGGCGCCAGCGGCGGCGGCGGCCGATCCGGCCACACCGCATCGAGCGGGTTCTCCGCCAGCGGCTGCAGCCTGCCGCCGGCCTTCTCCGCCGCGGCGCGAAAGCGCTCGACCTCGCCCAGCGTATGGAGGCGCGGATCGTAGCCGAGGATCTCGTCGGGCTTCAGCGTCGCCGCGACCCAGTCGCTCGCCGGCTCCTCGGTCAGGTGGCGATGGGCGTAGAGCGCGGCATCGACTTCGGCCTGAGCCTGCAGCGTGTAGCGACCGTCGACGAAGATCGCCGCCGCGCCCGGCAGCACCACGGCAAGCCCGGCCGAGCCGGTAAAGCCGGTAAGCCAGGCGAGGCGCTGCGCGCAGAGCGGCACATACTCGCCCTGATGCTCGTCGGCGCGCGGCACGAGGAAGCCATGGACGCCAAGGCGAGCGAGCTCGGCCCGCAGCAGCGCGAGACGCTCGGCCGGCCCCGGTGGCGCGGCCGCCGGCGCCGCGGCCAGCTCGGCGGCAAGCGCCCGTAGCACCGCAACAAGCGCCGGCGAAGGCCTCGGCGCCACCAAACGCGCCCAGTCGCCCGCAAGCGTCCCGGGCGCCGCGGCAAGCACCCCGGCGACCAGAGCCTTTACGGCCGGAAGGTCGTAGCCGGAGCCATCCTGCCGCAGCAGCGTCGCCAATGTTGCATCGCCGTCCGGCGCCATGCTGCACCTGCTAACGGTTTATCCATCTTCGTCTCCTAGTCTAAGGCTAGGGCGCGATCTGCCCGGGCACAAGGGCAGCGGAGAGCCCGCCCAGGTAGAGAGGCTATGCGTCTTACGTGGGGCTGGGTTGCGCGGTTGCCGCTCCCCTTTCACGGCAAGAATGCTTACCTATCTCGCAAGTGCGAAAGCGCCTTCGCAGGTGCGTAAAGGAGTTTCTAATATGCTGAATCTTCTAGGGAATATGCTGCACGGCCTGACCGCTTCGGTGGCCGATTGGCGGCAGCGGCAGCGGGCTTATGCCGAGCTTGCCTCGCTCGATGACCGGTCGCTGGCCGATATCGGGATCACCCGTTCGGAGATCCCCTATGTGCTGTCGCATGCGGCGCAGCATCGGGCCGAGGCCGGCACGCCGGCCAACAGCAACTACCAGCACGCCGCCTAACCCCCTTAGCCCCGCCCCCGGCTCGGCCGGGTGAGTAAGATCCCGGTCGGCCGCCCCGGGGCGGGCGGCGCGGGTTTTTTTGCGTTGTGCGGCAATGACGCCGCTTGCCGGAAGCGGCCGCGGCGGCGAAGGTGAGGGGCGAGGACGGCGGACGGCATGGCACAGTCGATCGCGGATCGGCACGAGCATCACCATGGGCGGGATCATGGCCATGGTCACGACCATCATCACGGCCGTGGCGGCGCCGCCGGCTTCGGCGTCGCCTTCGCGCTGGGGCTGGTGCTCAATCTCGCTTTCGTGGCGGTCGAGACGGGCTATGGGCTCATCGGCAATTCCGTGGCGCTGCTCGCCGATGCCGGCCACAATCTCGGCGACGTGCTCGGCCTCGCCATCGCCTGGACCGCCAGCGTGCTGGCCCGCCGCCGGCCGTCGCACCGCTTCACCTATGGGCTGCGCAGCTCCTCGATCCTGGCGGCGCTGTTCAACGCCATCGTGCTGCTGATCGCGGTGGGCGGCATCGTCGTCGAGGCGCTGAACCGCCTGGCGGCGCCCGAGCCGGTGGCGAGCCGGCTGGTGATGGCGGTGGCGGCCGTCGGCATCGTCGTCAACGGCATCAGCGCCCTGCTCTTCCTGCGCGGCAACAGCGGCGATCTCAACATCCGCGCCGCCTTCCTGCATCTCGCCGCCGATGCCGGCGTCTCGCTTGCCGTGGTGTTGACCGGCGCCGCGATCCTGCTGACGGGATGGCTGTGGCTCGACCCCGCGGCCAGCCTGATCGTCGCCCTGGTCATCGTCATCGGCACCTGGCGGCTGCTGCGCCACGCCATCAATCTGGCGCTGCACGGCGTTCCGCCCGGCATCGACGCGGCGGAAGTGCGCGACCATCTCGGCCGGGTCGCCGGCGTCGTGGCGGTGCATGATCTGCATATCTGGCCGATGAGCACGACCGAGACCGCGCTCACCTGCCATCTCGTCATGCCGAGTGGGCATCCCAGCGACGAGGTGCTGGCGCAGCTGGCGCAGGAGCTGCATCTGCGCTTCGCCATCGACCACTCGACCATCCAGGTCGAGACCGGCGATCCCGATCACCCCTGCAGGCTGGTACCGGATCACGTGGTATAATATCACGTGCACGCCGACGTACCGCTTCACGCCGTCCTGATCCTGCTGCTGGCGGCGATCGTCGCCGTGCCGCTGGCGCAGCGGCTCAAGGCGAGCCCGGTGCTGGGCTATCTCGCCGCCGGTCTCATCGTCGGCCCGTTCGGCTTCGGCCTCATCGAGCACACGGGAGAGGCCGAGCGGCTGTCCGAGTTCGGCGTCGTTTTCCTGCTCTTCACCGTCGGCCTCGACATGCCGCTGCAGCGGCTGCAGGCGCTGTGGCGCTACATCTTCGGCCTCGGCCTGGCGCAGGTGCTGGTCACCGGCGCCGCGATCGCGCTGGCCGGGCTTGCGCTCCGCGCGCCGCCGCCCGCCGCCCTGGTCATCGGCGGCGCGCTCGCTTTCTCCTCGACCGCGGCAGTGCTGCAGCTGCTGGTCGAGCGCGGCGAGCTCACGAGCCGCGTCGGCCGCGTCGCTTTCGCCGTTCTGCTGTTCCAGGATCTTGCCGTCGTGCCGCTGCTGGCGCTGCTCCCGCTGCTCGCGCCGAGCGGCGGCAGCGGCATCGCCGCGGCGCTGGGCCTCGCGCTCGCCAAAGGCGTCGCCGCCATCGTGCTGATCCTGCTGCTGGGCCGGCTGGTGCTGCGGCCGCTTTTCCGCCTCAGCGCCACGACGCGCATCCGCGAGACCTTCGCCGCGACCAACCTCCTGGTCGTGCTCGGCCTCGGCTGGGCGACGGCGGAGGCCGGCATGTCGATGGCGCTCGGCGCCTTCCTCGCGGGGCTGCTGCTGGCCGAGACCGAGTATCGTCACCAGGTCGAGGCCGACATCCAGCCTTTCCGCGGCCTGCTGCTCGGCCTCTTCTTCATCACCGTCGGCATGGTGATCGACACGCCGCTGGTGCTGCGGCAATGGCCGGCGGTGCTGGGCTTCTCTGCCGCGCTGCTCGCCGGCAAGCCGGTGATCCTCTGGGCGCTCGCGCGTCTCTTCCGGCTGAGCTCGCCGGTGGCGATCCGCGTCGGATTGCTGCTGTCGCAATGCGGCGAGTTCGCCTTCGTCATCCTCGGCATCGCCCAGCAGCTCGGCATTATCGGGCACCGCGACGGCGCCGTCCTGATCGCTACGGTGGCGCTCACCATGGCGACGACGCCGCTGATGGCCGCGCTGGGCCGCCGCCTCGCCGCCGCCTTTGAGACGCCGCACGCGCCCGAGGCGGAACGCATGGCCGAGGAGACGACGGATCTCTCGGGCCATGTCATCATCGCCGGCTATGGCCGCATCGGCCAGATCGTCGGCCAGATGCTGGCGGAGCAGCAGATCCCCTATGTCGCGATCGAGCAGAGCGTGCCGCTGGTCGAGGCCAGCCGCAAGCGCAACCGCCCGGTCTATTACGGCGACGCCAGCCGCGCCGAGCTGCTCGATGCCGTCGGCGTCGACCGCGCCAGCGCCGCGATCATCACCCTCGACCAACCCGAAGCGGCCGAGCGTATCGTCGCGGTGTTGCGGCGCAATCACCCCGACCTCCGCATCATCGCCCGCTCGCGCGACGCCGAGCATGCGCGCCGTCTCGAGCAGGCCGGCGCCAACGATGTCATCCTCGAGGCGCTCGAGCCGGGGTTGCAGATGGGCGCGGCCGCGCTCCGCGTCAGCGGCACGCCGGCGCCGGCGATCGACCGCGCGCTCGACGCGTTGCGGCACGCGGCAGCGGGATAGGCCGGCCATGGCTGTACCCCGGCGCAAGAGGCAGGCCGATGACCACGGGTAAGCCGCTCGACGTCGCGATCATCGGCGGCGGGCTTGGCGGGCTCGCCGCCGCGCTGTCGCTGCTGCGCGCGGGCATCGACGTCGAGGTCTACGAGCAGTCGGCCGCGTTCGGCGAGATCGGCGCCGGCATCCAGATCGGCCCCAACGCCTCGCGCATCCTGCATCGCATCGTCCCGGCCCCGGCGCTCACCGCACGCGCGGTGCGGCCGGCGGCGGTGCATCAGCGGCGCTGGGATGACGGCAGGACCTTGCAGCACGCGCCGCTCGGCGAGGCGGTCGAAGCGGCATTCGGCGCGCCCTATTACCATTTCCACCGCGCCGATCTGCTGCGGGCGCTGGCAAGCGCGCTGCCGCCCGAGCGCGTCCATTTCCGCCATAGGCTGGCGGCGCTCCGGGATCGCGGCGATGGCGTCGATGCGCGCTTCGAGAACGGCGCCGAAACCACCGCCGACATCGTGGTGGGCGCGGACGGCATACACTCGACAGTGCGCCGATCGCTGTTCGGACCGGAGCGGCCGCGCTTCACCGGCTGCATCGCCTATCGCGGCCTGGTGCCGGCAGCGCGGCTTGCGCCCCTCGGCCTCGACGTGATCTCGAACAACTGGATGGGGCCGGGACAGCATTTCGTCCACTACTTCGTCGCCGGCGGCGAGCTCGTCAATTTCGTCGCGGTCATCGAGCGCGACTCCTGGACGCGCGAATCCTGGACGGATCGCGGCGAGAAGGCCGACGTGCTCGAGGCCTATGCCGGCTGGCACGAGCAGGTCCGCAGCATTATCGATGCCGTCGACGAGACATTCCTCTGGGCGCTGTTCGATCGCGCGCCGCTGCCGCGATGGTCGGCCGGCCGGGTGACGCTGCTCGGCGATGCCTGCCACCCGATGCTGCCCTTCATGGCGCAAGGCGCCGGGCAGGCGATCGAGGATGGCGCGACGTTGGCGGCGTGCCTGCAGCGGCTCGGCGCGGCGGCCGCGCCCGAAGCGCTTCGCCTCTACGAGACGTTGCGGCGGCCGCGGGCGACGCGGCTGCAGGAATTGTCGCGGCTCAACAAGCTGCGCTTCCACCTGCCCGACGGCCCGCGCCAGCAGGAACGCGATGCCGAACTTGCCGTGCGCGGCGACCGCTCAATCGACGCGATCTCGTGGCTCTACGGTCACGACGCGGCGGCGATCGACGCAACCTGAGCAAGGCCTCGCCCTAGACGCCGAGCGCGTCGGTAAGCGGCTGCAGCCAATCGCGGTAGGGCTCCCAGCGGCCGATCGAGCCGCGATAGATCGGCTGGCGGACTTGGCTGGCGCTCGCCGTCCGCACCGGCCGTCGCGATCGGTGGAAGGCGAGGCAGGCATCGTCCCAGGGCAGGCCGCAATGGGCGAGGATGCGGCGCGCCTCTGCCTCGACATCGGCGACCACCGCTTCGTATGGCACCTCGAGCATCACGCCCGGCGGCAGCACGCTGCGCCAATGCTCCATCAGCGCCGCATAGGCGCGGTAGTAGCGGCCGAGCTCGCGCAGGTCGTAGGTATACGGCTGATCATGCGCGAAGAGACGCGCAAAGCAGGAAAGGCAGGTGTCGAGCGGATCGCGGCGCGCATGAATGACCGTGCCGGGGCGATCGACCCGCCTTACCCCTGCGCCACGCCGCCGGCCGGGAACCGCCGCCGCAGCCGATCCCAATTGCGGTCGTAATCCGCCTGCAGGTTCGGGCTGCGCAGCGCCGCCCGCGTCACGCGCAGCGGCAGCCGGGTCTCGAACATGATGGCGAGGCTCTCCTCGCGCGCCGGAACGAGCTCGGCCGTGCTCGCCCGCTCGACCACCTCGACATCGGGGCCATGCGCGGCGAAACCGTTATGTAGATGGCAGGTGCCGGCACCGTACCCGGCGGCGGCGCGCGCCTCGGGCACGCCGCTGATCGAGGCGACGAACTCCGACATCACGTTGCGGTGGAACCAGGGCGGCCGGAATGTGGCCTCGGCGACGTTCCAGCGCGGCGGGAAGACGACGAAATCGACATTGGCGACCCCCGGCAGGCCCGACGGCGCGGTCAGCACGGTGAAGATCGAGGGGTCGGGATGGTCGAAGGTCACCGAGTTCATCGCATTGAAGCGCGCCAGATCGTATTTGCACGGCACGTAATTGCCATGCCAGGCGACCACGTCGAAGGGCGAGCGCCCGAGCATCACCGACCAAAGCCCGCCGCTCTTCACCACCCACTCGACGCTCTCCTCGCTGTCCTCGAAAGCGGCAGCGGGGACGAGGAAGTCGCGCGGGTTGGCCAAGCCGTTGGCGCCGAGCGGGCCCAGCTCCGGCAGGCGGAAGGGCGCGCCGTAATTCTCGCAGACGAAGCCGCGCGCCGGACCTTGCAGGCAATCGATGCGAAAGGTCATGCCGCGCGGGATGAGCGCAATCTCGCCCGGCGCGAGGTCGAGCCGGC
>JBKQTR010000381.1:0-17193 GCA_052143095.1 Allostellaceae bacterium | reverse complement strand
CATAGCCGAGCGGCTGGCGGATTTCCGATCCGGTTCCCGTGCCCAGCATGAGCGGCACGCCGCCAAGCAGCGCGCAGAGCGTCGTCATCAGGATCGGGCGGAACCGCAGGCGGCACGCCTCGTGGATCGCCTCTTCGCTGCTCAGCCCATGCTCACGTTCGGCCGTGAGCGCGAAGTCAACCAACATGATGCCATTTTTCTTGACGATGCCGATCAGCAGGATGATCCCGATGATGCCGATGACATCGAGCGGCAGGCCGAACAGCATCAGGGTCAGCAAGGCGCCGAGCCCGGCCGAGGGCAAGGTGGATATGATGGTGAGCGGGTGGATCGTGCTCTCGTAGAGCATGCCGAGGATGAGGTAGACCGCGACCAGCGCCGCGACGATGAGGATGGGTGTGCTGCTGAGCGAGCTCTGGAAAGCCTGCGCGTTTCCCTGGAAGCTGGTGGCGATCGAGGGCGGCATGTGGAGATCCGCGGCGGTCCGGCGGATCGCCGCGACCGCATCGCCGATCGTGCTCGTTGGCGCGAGGTTGAAGCTCAGCGTCACCGACGGGAACTGGCCCTGGTGGTTGACCGCGAGCGGCGCGATCGCGGGGCTGATGCTGGCGAATTGACTGAGCGGCACCATGATGCCGCTGGCGGATTTCGCATAGATCCGGCTGAGCGCGTTGGGGCCGAGCTGGTAGCCGGGATCGACCTCGAGGATGACGTAGTACTGATTGAGCGTCGTGTAGATCCGCGCCACGTGACGCTGGCCGAACGCGTCATAAAGCAGGGAATCGACCAGGGCGGGATCGATGCCGAGGCGCGATGCGACCTCCCGGTCGACCGCGACCGTCAGCGTCCGGCCGGCGTTCTGCTGATCGCTGGCGACGTCGGCGAGCTCAGGCAGATGCTGCAGCTGCTGCAGCAGCAGCGGCGCCCAATGGTTTAGCTCCTCGCTGTCCACGTCGACCAGCGTATACTGGTATTGCGTCTTCGAAAGCCGCGCGCCGACGTTGATGTCCTGCGCCGCCTGCATGTAGAGCGTGATGCCCTGGACCGGTTGCAGCGCCCGGTTCAACCGCGCGATCACCTGATCGGCGGTGGCGCTGCGCTGCCCATGCGGCTTGAGCGTGATGAACATGCGCCCGTCATTCTCGGTGACGATCGAGCCGCCGGGACCGATATAGGCGGTCGCCGAGGCGACGGCCGGGTCCTTGCTCACCACCTCCAGCACCGCCTGCTGGCGCTCCATCATCGCCTGCGGCGAAATGTCCTGGGCTCCCTCGGCGATGCCGACGATCATCCCGGTGTCTTGCTGCGGGAAGAACCCTTTGGGAATCCATAGGAACAGCGCCACTGTCGCGCAGACGGTGAGGATCATGACCAGCAGCGTGATCCGGCGATGGCGGAGCGCCACGACCAAGGCCCGGTCATAGGCCGCAACCATCCCGTCGAGGAAGCGCTCGAGCGCGCGCGACACCCGCCCCGGCCCGCGATCGCCTTCCGGCGCCAGCAGGCGGGCGCACATCATCGGCGTCAGCGACAGCGAGACCACGACCGAGACCGCGATCGCCACCGCGACGGTGACGGCGAACTCGCGGAACAGCAGACCGACCACGCCGCTCATCAGGAACAGCGGGATGAACACGGCGACCAGCGATATCGAGATCGAGAGGATGGTGAAGCCGATCTCGCCCGCCCCCTGCAGAGCGGCCTGCATCGGGCTCGCGCCGCCCTCGATGTGCCGCACGATGTTCTCGATCATGACGATGGCATCATCGACCACGAATCCCACGGCGATGGTCAGCGCCATCAGCGAGAGATTGTCGAGGCTGTAGCCGAGCACGTACATCACGGCGAAGGTGCCGATCAGCGACATCGGCACCGAGATCGCCGGGATGAGCGTGGCCCAGAGCTTGCGCAGGAAGAGGAAGATGACGCCGACGACCAGCGCGATGGTCAGCAGGAGCGTGAACTTCACGTCGGCGATGCTGGCGCGGATGGTCTGCGTGCGGTCGGACACGATGTCGACCGCGATCGACGGCGGCAGCGACGCCTGAAGCTGCTGCAGCGTCTTCCTGATCCGGTCCACGGTATCGATCACATTGGCACCGGGCTGGCGCTGGACCTGGATCAGCACCGCCCGGCGCGTGCCCAGCCAGCCCGCCAGCGTCCGATCCTCCGCCGCGGCCACGGCACGGCCGACATCGCGGACGCGGATCGGCGCGCCGTTGCGGTAGGCCAGGATGTAGTCGTTGAAGCCGCTCGCCGTCATCAGCTGATCGTTGGTTTGCAGCGAGAAGGCATGCTGGCCGCCGTAGAGCGTGCCCTTCGGCTGGTTGACCGTGCTGCCGCCCAGCGCCAGGCGCACGCTCTCGAGATCCAATCCTTCCGCGGCAAGCTGCGCCGGGTTGACCTGGATGCGGATCGCCGGGTTCTGCTCGCCGCCAATGCCGACGAGGCCGACGCCGGGCATCTGCGAGAGCTTCTGCGCCAGGATGCTGTTGGCGTAGTCGCTGACCTTGGTGAGCGGCAGCGTATCCGAGGTCAGCGCGATGAGCAGGATCGGCGTGTCGGCGGGGTTGGTCTTGCGGTAGATCGGCGGATTGAGGAGCGTCGCGGGCAGCTCGCCGGCCGTCGCATTGATCGCCGCCTGCACGTCCTGGGCGGCCCCGTCGACGGTGCGGTCGCGGCCGAACTGGAGCGTGATCTCGGTATAGCCCAAGGCGCTGCTCGAGGTCATCTGCGCCAAGCCGGGGATCTGGCCGAACTGCCGCTCGAGCGGCGTCGCGACGGAGGACGCCATGGTCGCGGGATCCGCTCCCGGCAGTTGCGCCGTCACCTGGATCGCCGGCGAATCGACGCTCGGCAGCGCGGCCACCGGCAAAAGCTCGTAGCCGATGACGCCGAGCAGCACGATCGCCACCATCAGCAGCGCGGTCGCGATCGGCTTCGCGATGAAGGCCGCCGAGAGGTTCATGGCAACATGCCGGAACTCGCCGTCGAGGGGTTGGGCACCGCGTTGGGGTCGTTGGGGTTGGCGAGCGTCACCGGCGTGCCCGGCGACAGCCGGTACTGGCCGCGAACCACCACGGTCTCGCCGGCGCTCAACCCCTTGTCGATGAGCGCCTCGCCATTGAGCGTCTGGCGCACCGAGACCGGGCGCAGCGCTGCCTTGTGATCCTCGCCGACCACGAAGACGATCTGCCCCTGCGGCCCCTGCTGGACGGCGTCGAGCGGCACCGTGAGGCCATCCTGCTGGGTCGAGATCACCAGCCGCACATTGACGAAGGTGCCCGGCCATAGCCGGCGCTGCTGATTGGGAAATAACGCTTTGAGACGAACCGTGCCCGAGCTGGGATCGGCCTGGTTGTCGACCAGGAGAAGCCGGCCGGTGTCGAGTTGCGTCTTGTCGTCCTGGCTGAAGGCGATGGCGTCGAGCGGGCCTTTCGCCAGCGCGTCCTGAACCTCCGGTATGGTCAGCGTGCCGAGCGTGAAGATCACGCTGATCGGCTGAATCTGGGTGACCACGACCAGGCCGTTGGGATCGGTCGGATGGATGATGTTGCCGACATCGAGCAGGCGGATGCCGGTGACGCCGTCGAACGGCGCGACCAGCGAGGTATAGCTCAGCTCCGCCTTGGCATTGTCGATGGCCGCCTGGTCAGCCTTGACCGTGTTCTGCAGCTCCGCCACCGACGCCTGCTGGCCGGCCAGTTGCTCCTGCGTGGTAAATCCCTTGCTGGCCAGCGGTTCATACCGATTGAGATTGGGCTGCGCATTGGCGAGCTGGGCCTGGTCGCGGCCCAGCGCCGCCTCTGCCTGATCGAGCTGCGCCTGATAGGTGCGCGGATCGATCTGGGCGAGCAGATCGCCGGTCTTGACCGATTGGCCTTCCTGGAAGTCGATGCTTATCAGCAGCCCCGTGACCTGGCTGCGGACCGTCGCCGTGTTCAGCGCCGCCACCGTGCCGAGGCCGGTCAGGACGATCGGCACGTCGTGACGCTGGACGGTGGTTGCGATGACGGGAACCGGCGGGAGCGGCGCCGCCGCCGTCGCCGTCGCTTGATCCCGATCCGACCGGGCGAAGAGGAGGATCCCGCCGGCCAGAAGCGCCGCCACGGCGGCGGCGACTGCCACTTTCGCCCATCGCTGCATCGACTTGTGACCCCGAACGCAGGCGTTGGCACGGCGGCCCGCGACCCGCTCGGCCGGCAGGGCTGTCGCCTGATTGAAGCGATCTGGACCGACATCCTCCGGTGCGAGCGATCGAACCAGCCCGTCTTTGGCAAGACTACGCCCGGCAGCGTGGTCGAGAAAGACGGAATTCGATCCTGCCCGCCCGGGCGCGATCAGTCGCCCGCGCCCACGGCATCGAGACCGCCCGCGGCGCCGCGGATGTCGAAGCCGCCGGATTGCCGCCGCCACAGCCGCGCATAGGTGCCGCCGCGGGCGAGAAGCTCGGCGTGGGCGCCGGTCTCGACGATCCGCCCGTGGTTCAGCACCACCAGCCGGTCCATGCGCGAGATGGTCGAGAGCCGATGCGCGATGGCGACGACGGTGCGCCCCTTCATGAGATCGTCGAGCTGCTCCTGGATCGCCGCCTCGACCTCGGAATCAAGCGCCGAGGTTGCCTCGTCGAGGATCAGGATCGGCGCGTTCTTGAGGATCACGCGGGCGAGCGCAATGCGCTGGCGCTGGCCGCCCGACAGCTTGACGCCGCGCTCGCCGACATGCGCCTCCATGCCGCGCCTGCCCTGCCAGTCCTCGAGCCCCTCGATGAAGTCGAGCGCGTGGGCGCGCTGCGCGGCCTCGCGCACCTCGGCATCGCCGGCATCGGGCCGGCCGTAGCGAATATTGTCGCGGATCGAGCGGTGCAGCAGCGAGGTGTCCTGCGTCACCATGGCGATGTTGGTGCGCAAGCTCTCCTGGGTGACGCCGGCGATGTCCTGTCCGTCGATCAGGATGCGCCCGGCCTCGACCTCGTAGAAGCGCAGCAGCAGATTGACCAGCGTCGATTTGCCGGCGCCTGACGGTCCGACCAGCCCGACCCGCTCGCCCGGCGCGATGGCGAGGTCGATCCCGTGCAGCACGCCGCGCACCGTGCCATAGCCGAAGCGCACCGCCTCGAAGCGCACGGCGCCGCGCTCGACCCGCAGCGTCGCGGCGTCCGCGCGGTCCGGCATCTGGCGCGGCACCGCGATCGAGCGCATGCCGTCCTGGACGGTGCCGACATTCTCGAAGATCGAGGTCACGCTCTGCGCCACCCAGCCGGCCATATTGGAAATCTGCCAGGCGAGCGGCAGCGCGGTCGCGAGGCCGCCGACGCCGATCCGCCCACGCGACCACAGCCAGACCCCGATCGCCGCCGTCCCCACCAGCAGCGCCGCGTTCAAGACGGAAAGCGTGATGCCGAGCAGCGAGATCAGGCGCAATTGCCGCCGGAACGCGTCGGTGTGCTCGTCGACCGCGACACGGACGAACGCATCCTCGTCGCGCGGCCGCGCGAACAGCTTCACCGTCAGGATGTTGGTGTAGCTGTCGACGATCCGGCCGGTGAGGCTGGAGCGCGCTTCCGACATCCGCCGCGAGCGCAGGCGCAGCCGCGGCACGAAGTAGCGCAGCGTCACGGCATAGCCCGCGAACCACAGCACCACCGGCACGGCGAGCCGGACATCGCGCGAGCCCAGCAGCACGATCGCGGTGCCGCCGTAGATCAGGATGTACCAGACCGCGTTGGTGCCGACGACCACGCTTTCACGCAAGGACGGGCCGGTCTGCATGACGCGATTGGCGATGCGTCCGGCGAAATCGTTCTGGAAGAAGGTCCAGCTCTGGCGCACCACGTGCCAATGGTTCTGCCAGCGCACGAGATTGGTGAAGCCGGGATTGATCGCCTGGTTGGTGACGAGATGCTGAAACGCGATCGCCGCCGGCCGCGCGATCAACAGCACGGCCGCCATGCCGGCAAGCTGCGGCCAGGCCTCGCCGAGCAATGCTGCGGGCGCATGGCTCGAGGCGAGCGCGATCAGCCGGCCGATGAAGACCGGAATGGTGGTGTCGAGCAAGGCGACGAGCGAGCCCGCGAGGAAGAGCGCGCCGACGAGATGGCGCACCTGGCGCCCATAATGCCAATAGAACGCGGCAAGCCCCTCCGGCGGCGGCGCGTCGGGCGGCAGGGCCGTGGGCTCAAGCAGGCTCTCGAACAGGCGGAAGATCGACATCTCGCCGCCCTTTATGGGGGATCGCGCCGCCCGACGCCATGGCCGCCGATCGTCGCAGGCCGATACGCTCGAGCCGACCGAAAGGCCGGTACCGTCTCACTCCGGCGCGTGCGGGCGCTTGACGTTGTCCTGCCGCGGCAGGACGGCGAGCAGGCTTTCGTTCGGGCAGAAGTCGCGGTAGTCGTCGCCCGGCGAGCTGCCATCGAGCCACCGCCGACACCGGCCGGCCGCCCTGCATTCGAGGCAGCCGAGCTCAACCTCGCGCAGCACGGCACGCATCAGCGGGCTCTCCGGCGCGGCGATGCCGAGCCGTTCCGACATGCGCGAGAACAGCAGCATCCGCCGCAGGATCTTATCGAGCAGCACGCGCCGCGGCTCGAGCCGCCCGATGCGCTCACTGAGACGCGCCAACCTGATCATCCGCCCCAGCGATCCGCCGGAAGCGGGCGACAGGGGACGCTCGATCTCGTTCATGACCCGCCTCCCTCAGGCTTGCGTGCCGCCCGCGCCCTTCGCACTCTCCAATTCGGCAAGGACGCCGCAGGGCTTTCCGAAGGCAGAGCCGGAAGCCGTGGTTTCGGCGCAGCGCAGCGCATCGAACGCGTCGGCATTGGGGCAAAACCGGCGGTAGCTTCCCGATGCATCGCGCGACGCAAGCCAACCGCGGCAGGCGCGCCAGTCGACGCACTCGCCGCAACGCCATTCCATGGCGCGCAACGTCTCGGCCACGGCCGCACTGTGCGGCAGCGCGGCGCGGTCGATGCCCAGGCGCCGCATCATTGCGGCCAGCTGCTGCGGCGTGCGCGGGTGCGCCCGCATGAGCCGCGCGACGTCGCTCACAGCGATGCCGTTGTCGGTGAGCACGCGCTCGAGCTCGCCATGCCGCCCGAGATTGTCGAGCTCGTAGCGAAGCCGGGACCGCTCGCGCCACCCTTCGATCATGAGCGCGATCGCGCCCGGCACCTGCGCGACGGAAGCCAAGGCTTTGCGAAGCCGCCTGCGAGCACTCGACTGAGACAAATCGCTCATCATCGAATCCTCCCTGATCAATTGTTAATCGTCCGATCAATTTTTGCCGCCGCGCATTGATCTGGATCAATGAGCCGCCTCGCCGCGCGATGCCTCAGTGCCGGCCGCAGATGCCTATTGTTGCGGAGATCCCGCCGGCGCGTTCACGCGGGCGACGACGCTCTCGGCCACCTTGCCGGCGCTGTCCTTGACGTTCTTGTCCAGATCCTGTCCGGCGAGCACGAAACGCGCGGCGGCGACATAGGGGTTGAGCGTAACCACCGCGCCCGGCAGGTCGTGGCTCTTGGCGCTGGTATCGACCTGATAGAAGGGCGCCGGCAGGCCCTGCGACAGCGCGTCGATCGCGACGGCGAGCTGCATCCGGGTCTGGCCCTCGCCGAACCCGATGACGGCGCGGCGCAGGCGGTTGCCCTCATCGACCTGCAGAAACGCTCCCCGCACCAGCCAGCCCTCGGCAGGAAGCACTGCGCCGGCGGGAGCGCGCCTCGCGTCGAGTCCCGCCTTGCGGAGATCGTCGAGCAGCGTCTGCGCCATGAGATCGACCAGATGGCGCGCCTGCGCCTGCGGATCGGGCTTGCCGACGATGCCCAGCGGTCCCTGCGGCAAAATCCCGAGCCGCGGACGCGAGCCGAGAAGGCCCGGCTCGGAGGTGATCTCCGCCGCGTCGAGGTCGAAATCGGCGACGTAGACCACCGCCGGGCGCAGTGCGGGGGCGGTGCCGACCGCGCCGCTCGACGTGACCTTTGCCGTCGAGCAACCCGTCAGCAAAAGCAAAGCGCAGAAAAAGCCGAGAGGGATGCGCCGGCGTACAGGGTATGCGGGGAGCCCGGGCATCGCAGGTTCCTTTCCCTGGGTGTCGGGGACGAGTCCGGTTCGAACCATCGCAACGCGTGCACTCAAGCGGCGGGTACGCATTCGGACACTCAGCGCCGCAGCGCCGCCGGCTTCGGGCCGCCGGTGGCCCAGTCGAGCAGCTCGACGGTGTGCACCACGGGGAGGGCGGTGGCGCGGGCGATCTGCTCGATGCAGCCGATATTGCCGGCGGCGACGAGATCGGGGGCAAGGCTCTCGAGGGCGGCAACTTTCCGCTGCTGCAGGCGCGCCGCGATCTCGGGCTGCAGCATGTTGTAGGTGCCGGCGGAACCGCAGCAGAGATGGGCTTCGGGCGGCTCGACCACGGTGAATCCCGCCTTGGCGAGCAGCGCCTTCGGCGGATCGCGGAGCTTCTGCCCGTGCTGCAGCGAGCAGGCGGCGTGGTAGGCGACGCGGCCGCCGGCGCCGCCGGCGAGCGGCAGGAGGCCGAGCTCGGCCATCACCTCCGAGACGTCGCGCGCCAAGGCCGAGACGCGCCGCGCCTTCTCGGCATAGGCGGCGTCCTCGCGCAGCATGTAGCCGTAATCCTTAACGGTGACGCCGCAGCCCGAGGTGTTGATGACGATGGCGTCGAGCCCACCGGCCTCGGCGGCGGCAACCCAAGCGTCGATATTGGCCTTGGCAAAGCCCAGCGCGTCGCGCCCGAGGTGATGGACGAGCCCGCCGCAGCAGCCGGCGCCCGGTGCTACCACCACCTCGCAGCCATGGCGCGTCAGCAGCCGCACCGTCGCCTCGTTGATCTCCGGCGCCAGCACCTGCTGCGCGCAGCCCGAGAGCAGCGCGACGCGCTTCACCCTTGCGCCCGCGGCGGGAAAGACCTGCGGCCGGTCGACCGCAGCAGGCGCGGCAAGCCGCCGCGGCGCCATCGCCGCGAGGCCGCGGAGCCGGCCCGGCAGCAACGCCGCCAGCGGCCGCGTCAGGCGCGCGCCGAGCAGCGCCAGGCGGAAAAGGCCGGGGCGCGGCAGCAGGGCCGCGAGAAGCCCGCGCAGCAGGCGATCGGCGAGCGGCCGGCGATAGGTTTGCTCGATGCGCTGGCGCGCCTGGTCGACGAGGTGCATGTAGTTCACGCCCGAGGGGCAGGTGGTCATGCAGGAGAGGCAGGAGAGGCAGCGGTCGACATGGCGCACCACCGCCGGGCTCGCCTCCCGGTCGTTCTCCAGCATGTCCTTGATGAGATAGATGCGCCCGCGCGGCCCGTCGAGCTCGTCGCCGAGCAGGACGTAGGTGGGACAGGTGGCGGTGCAGAAGCCGCAATGCACGCAGGCGCGCAGGATCTTGTCGGCCTCGCGGATGTCGGGGACGGCGAGCTGGGCGGGGGAGAAATGGGTTTGCATCGCGGTTATTGCTTGTCGAAGTAGAGGTGAGGTCCAGGCGGCCCCCCGCAGGGAGCTAGTCCGGACGGTGCGGGCTTTCGCGGTTGCAAGAGCAACCGCTGGCGCCCGCCTGCGACGACGCTTTGCGTCGCGCTAGACATCAGCATACATCCTGCCGCGGTTGAGGATGCGCTTGGGGTCGAAGGCGGATTTGACGCGGGCGCCGAGCGCGGCAAGGCCGGGCGGCTGCGGCTCGAACACCGGCACGGCGGCACGCAGCGCGTCGGGCGCGCGGATCAGCGTCGCATGACCGCCGCTTTGGGCGAGCGCGCCGCGGATCGCCGCAGCGCCGCCATCGCCCGCGGCCGGCACGGCGAGCCAGACGAGGCCGCCGCCCCAGTCGAAGAAATGCGCGGCATCGAGCGCACGCGCCACCGCAGCCGCCAGTGCCGGGCCCGCGCTCGGCGGCACCGAGACGCGCCACACGGCGCCGCCGGCGGCGCCGGCAAACGGCGCGGCATCGCGCACGGCGCGCCAGAGACGCGCGGAGCTCTCGCCCGGCGCCGCCTCGGCGGCGCCGAAATCGGCGAGCTCGGCACGCAGCGCCGCGACGCGCGACACGACCGAGGGGGCCGGGCCTTCGAGGCGCAGCACGGTCAGCGGCCGGTCGCGCCCGCTCTCGCCCGCCGGCAGATGCGCCGCGCCGCTCACCTCATGCGAGCTGTTGAGTGCCACGGTCATGGCGCGCTGCGCCGCCTGGTCGTCGAGGCCGGCGAGCAACAGGCTGGTCTCGGCCGCGGCGCGCGGCAGCACCTTCACCGTCACCTCGGTGAGCGCGCAGAGCGTGCCGTAGGAGCCGGCGACGAGCTTGCAGAGATCGTAGCCGGTGACGTTCTTCACGACTTTGCCGCCGGCCTTGAACGCCTCGCCGCGACCGGAGACGGCGCGGAAGCCCAGGAAATGGTCGCGCGCCGCGCCGGATTTGATGCGCCGCGGTCCCGAGAGGTTGCAGGCGATGACGCCGCCCAGCGTCGCCGCCGTGCCGCCGGCGCCGAGCAGCGCGCGCCAGTCCGGCGGCTCGAAGGCGAGCAGCTGGCCGCGCGCGGCCAGCGCCGCCTCCACCACGCTCATCGGCGTCGCCTCGCCGGCGGTGAGCACCAGCTCCTCGGGCTCATAGGCGCTGATGCCGGCGAAGGCGGAGAGGTCGAGCGTATGCGGCGTCTGCAGCGGCCGGCCGAGCCCGCGCTTGCTGCCGCCGGCGACCAGCTCCAGCGCCTCCTCCTGCGCCACCGCGGCGGCGACGACATCGACCAGAGCGCGCTCGTCGGCGGGGCGAAAGCGGGTCATCGGCGATCAGAACCGCGGCAGGTCGGGAAACGCGGTCTGGCCGCGATGGATATGCATGCGGCCGAGCTCGGCGCAGCGGTGGAGCTGCGGGAAGACCTTGCCGGGGTTGAGCAGCCCGTCGGGGTCGAAGGCGCATTTGAGGCGCTGCTGCTGGTCGAGATCGACCGCGTCGAACATCACCGGCATAAGGTCGCGCTTCTCGACGCCGACGCCGTGCTCGCCGGTGAGCACGCCGCCGACGGCGACGCAGAAGCGCAGGATGTCGGCGCCGAATTCCTCGGCGCGCTCGAGCTCGCCGGGGTTGTTGGCGTCATAGAGGATGAGCGGGTGGAGATTGCCGTCGCCGGCGTGGAAGACGTTGGCAACGCGCAAGCCGTGCTTTTGCGAGAGCTCCCGCATATGGGTCAGCACCTCGGGCAGGCGCTTGCGCGGAATGGTGCCGTCGACGCAGTAGTAATCGGGCGAGATGCGGCCGACCGCGGGAAACGCCGCCTTGCGCCCGGACCAGAAGGCGAGCCGCTCCTCCTCGCTGGAAGAGACGCGCAGCGACACCGCGGCATGCGCCCGCGCGATCGCCTCGACCTCGCCGATGAGGTGGTCGACCTCGACCGGCGGCCCGTCGAGCTCGACGATCAGCAGGGCCTCGACATCGAGCGGATATCCGACATGGACAAAATCCTCGGCGGCGTGGATGGCGGGCTTGTCCATCATCTCCATGCCGCCGGGGATGATGCCGGCGGCGATGACCGCCGCGACGCAATTGCCGGCGCTCTCGTTGCTGGGAAAGCCGATGAGCAGCGCGCGCGCCGTGGTCGGCTTACGGAGGATGCGCACGGTCACCTCGGTGACGACACCGAGCAGCCCTTCGGAGCCGGTCATGATGCCGAGCAGATCGTAGCCCTCGGCATCGAGATGCTTGCCGCCGAGCCGCACCACCTCGCCGCTCATCAGCACCATCTCGATGCCGAGCACGTTGTTGGTGGTGAGGCCGTATTTGAGGCAATGCACGCCGCCGGAATTCTCGGCGATGTTGCCGCCGATGGTGCAGGCGATCTGGCTCGAGGGATCCGGCGCGTAGAAGAATCCCGCATGCTGGACCGCGAGCGAGATGCCGAGATTGGTGACGCCGGGCTGCACCACGGCGCAGCGGTTGGCGTAGTCGATGTCGAGCACGCGGTTGAACTTGCCGAGGCCGAGGATGATGCCGTCGGCCAACGGCAGCGCGCCGCCCGAGAGCGAGGTGCCGGCGCCGCGCGGCACCACCTTGACGCCGTGCTCGTGGCAATAGCGCAGCACCTGCGAGACCTGCGCGGTATCCGACGGCAGCACCGCCAGCAGCGGCGGCTGGCGATAGGCGGTGAGCCCGTCGCTCTCATAGGCGCGGCGCTCGTCCTCGGCGAGGATGACGCCCTCGCCCGGCACGATCGCCCGCAGCGCGGCGGCGATCTCGGCGCGGCGCGCGATCACCGCGGCATCGGGGGTCGGCATGCGCATCGAAACCCTCCCGCAGGCCCGAGGCAGGCCGTGCCGCCCCGGTTTATCCCTATGTAGAGGGCGAAAGGGCGCGCGGCCAACAAAAAACCGCGCCCCGGAGGGCGCGGTCTCGTCGGCAAACGAGAGCGGGCGCGCTCAGCCCTGGCGGGCCTTGAAGCGCGGATTGGTCTTGTTGATGACGTAGACGCGGCCCTTGCGGCGCACGATGCGGCAGTTCTTGTCGCGCTTCTTCAGCGTCTTCAGCGAGTTGGTGATCTTCATGGCGGGGATCCTCGAGCGCAACCGGCCGGATGGGAAGCCGCGGACCATAGGCAGGCCGGCGGCGACTGTCAATTGGCGGCTGCGGTTGGAGCGCAAGTATCGGTAATCATTGGAAAACTACCCACAGCGGCGCCGATGGCGCAGGCGATCGGCTCCCTCTCCGCCCCCTCGGGGCGGAGAGGCTCGTCTGGACCGGACGAGGCGTGCGAGGACGATCTCCATTGGCGGGCGAGCGATGGGAACCTCCTGTGGCGGCTCGACAAGCTGATCCGGGACGCGCTCTTGCCGTCAGACGCCTGCCTTCAGAAGAACGGATCGGTCGGCGGGCCGCCGAGCAGGACCTGGCCGTAGTTGAGCGCAGGCATGTCCCAGCCGCCGACGATATGGGCCGAGACCGCGTGCAGATCCCTGAGGGCGCGCTGCACCGGGCCGGTTTCATAGAGTCCCTTGCCGCCTTCCGCGCCCAAGAGCAGCTCGGCCGCGCGCCGCGCCATCATCACGGAATAGCCCTGGTCGCGGCGCGAGCGCATCCGGTGCTCGAGCGAAAGCGGCTTGCCCTCCATCACCAGGTCGATGGTCTCCGTGAGCGAGCGCTTGTAGAGGAGATCGCCGGCATCGATCAGCGCGCCTGCTTCGGCCAGGCGCATTTGAATGTTCGGCTTCTTCGCCAAGGAGGAATGATCGAAGGCGCTTTGCCGCGCCTTCATCTCCTCGACATAGGAATCGAAGGCGCCGCGGGCGATGCCGTTCGCCGGCGAAGAGATGCAGAAGGGAAAGATCGCCCAGACCGGCGCGCGGTAGAGCGGACTGTCATGCACCGCGGCGCCCGGAGCGGTGCCGTTGACGAGGTCGCGGTTCTCGACCGTACGATGCTGAGGCACGAAGACGCCTTCGACCGCGACGCTCTTGCTGCCCGTGCCCTGCAGGCCCATCACGTGCCAATCGTCGATCACCGCGACATCGCTCTTCGGCAGCAAGAGATAGCGGATATCGGGGATCGGCGGATCGGTGCTGATCATCCCGGCAAAAGCCCCGAGGATCAGCCACTGCACATTGTCGATACCGCTGCAGAACGACCACCTGCCCGAGAGCCTATAGCCGCCTTTGACCGGCTCGATCTTGCCATTGGGCGCAAAGCTCGACGCCCGAGAGCGTGCGGTCCTGCGCCCAATATTCGTGCTGCGCTTCCACCGGGAAAAGCGCAAGGAAGAGATCGTGCACGCCAATCACGGTCCAGACCCAGCCGGCCGAACCGTCGCCGCGCGCCAATTCGGCGGCGACGGCGAAGGCGAGATCGACCCGTACCTCCGGACCGCCGAACTTCCTGGGCTTCAAGAGATAGAAGAGATCGGCATCCCAGAGCGCGCCGATGGTCTCTGCGGGAACGCGCCGCGCCGCGCTGGTCGCGGGCGCGCGCTCGCGCAGGAGGGGGGCGAGGTCGCGAGCCCGTGCGAGCAGAGCGTCACGCGCATAGAAAGCTGGATCTTGCGACATGCGGGTCCTCCCTTAGCCGACATTCCCCAGATGACCCCTGGGGTGGTGGAACGATGGCGTTCTCGCGTTGGATCACCGGTTTTCATCGCGCGCGCCCTCCCCGCTGGCATCGGGCCTAGCCGGCATTGCGCGGCCGATGGCGCTTGACCGCGTCAGGATGCGTAGAATCCGCGCCCATATAGACACCGCGCTCCCAGCGCCGCTTCAGCGGATCGGCGACATCGAGCGACATCCGGCCGATACCCTCGATCTCGATCTCGACCGTCTCGCCGTCCTGCAACGCCCCCAGCCCTTCGTGGTTCGTGCCGCAGGCGATGATGTCGCCCGAGACCATGGTCATGACCGTGGTCGCGAATTCGATCAGCTCCGGCACACGGTGCTCCATGTCATCGGTGTTGTAGTTGTGCCGGAGCTCGCCATCGTTCCAGAAACGCACCCTGAGATCATTGGGATCGGCGATCTCGTCGGCCGTCACGATGCAAGGGCCGATCGGCGCGAAGGTATCGAAGGATTTGCCGAGCCAGCTCATGGGTTGGCTTGCCGGCCAGGTTCGCCGTCCTTCGCCCCGCGCGGTCACGTCGATGAAACAGCTGTAGCCAAAGACGGCGCGGCGCCAATTCTCCCGGCCGATCATCTTGGCCGGTCCTCTTATGACCAGGGCGAGTTCGGCCTCGTGCATGAAGATCCAGGGATCCGTAAAAGCCGGCAGCTGGATACGATCGCCGGGACCGATGACGGCGTCGGGATTCTTCATGAACATATTGAGCGGCCGCGGCTCGCGTTGCGCATGTTCCCAGTAATTTCCGATCGCACAGAGGATCTTATGCGGTCGCGGCAGCGGCGCCCGCAGACGCACAGCGGCAAGCGGCACGGGATCGGCATTCCTCGCAAGCTGCTCGAGCGACGGGCGCAGTTGTTCGAAATCGTTGATGATGCCTTCCATCGTCAGCTGCGGGGTGTCGCTCGACCTGACCGCTGCCGAGATATCGACGACGCCGCGCTCGGTCAGCAGCCCCGGCGCCTGACCGGTGTCGTTGCCCTGCTGAAAAAGAACGAGCCTCACGACTGACCTCCGATGGCAAGGCAATGCTGATCGACGACCGTTGCGCAGGTCCCTGCCGGCGGCATGGCATCGCGCCGCGCGTCGACCGAGCGCCGGATCTGGCCGACGACGCTAAGACCCCGGAAACGTCAAGCCGGCTGCGCGTCGGGCATCGCGATCGATGATGCCCGGCGTCGTCAGATCAACGCCAAGACTATCCATTTTGGCCACCCTCCCCGGTCAAGCGCGGCTGACCCGCGCGACTTGTTATTCTTTCAAGAAGGCATTCGATGCCGTCCGGATGAGACAAGGATAGCAACGCCAAAATTCTAGAATAGCGAAATCTTTTCGCCGAAATGATATGCAATAGAGATCATGTTGGGAGGAGGCCGATGACCGAGGAACAGCTGAAGATGCTTGATGCCGTCGCTCGGGCCGGCAGCTTTCGCGCCGCAGCCGCTGGATTGGGACGGTCGCAATCGGCCGTCAGCAAGGCCGTCATGGCGTTCGAGCGACAGCTCGGCTTCGCCGTGTTCTCGCGCGAGCACTACCGTCCGTCATTGACCCCTCGCGGCGGCGCCTTCGTCGAGCGCGTGCGCTCGCTGATCGACGAGATCGAGCGGCTGAGAGCCTACGGTCGCGAGCTGGTTGGCGGGGGCGAACCGGCGTTTGGCGTCGCCGTGCACCATATCAGCCCGATCGATCGGGTCCTAGATGCCCTCGGCACCGTCAGCGGCCGGTTCCCGAACACGCGGTTCGATCTCTCCATCGAAGCCGGCAGGGGCGCTTTCAATCGGCTGAAGGACGGCAAGGTCGATTTGGCGATCGGGCACGAGATCAATGCCGACCCGGAACTCGAGGTCCACACGCTATTTGATATCGCCATGGTGCTGGTCCGCGCGCCGACCTTCCTGGCTGGCGCGAGCGAGGAAGCCGTCATCTCGCGCCAGACGGCGCTCAGACTGCCTCAAGTCGTGGTGAGAGACGCCAGCGCCGTCGAGGGCGGGGTCCCCTTTCCTTTGCTGGACGGCAAGGGCCATCAATGGCTCGTCAACGATTTCACGACGAAGAAGCAGATCATCCTTGCCGGCCTCGCCTGGGGGCGGCTCCCGCTGCACCACGCGGAAGCCGAGCTCGCGAACGGCTGTCTCATTCAAATGAAAATCGCCGGCATCGCGGCAAAGCACCGCCTGCCGATCAAGGCGATGCGTCGCCGGGCCGGGTCTTACGGCGTCGTCGCCCAGGCATTCTGGCAGGCACTGACGGGATCGCGACGCGGCCTGCAGGACGTCGCGCGCCGACGGCCGACCCGGCGCTCGGGCGCAGCCGGGCAAACGCGCGGGTAATTCCGGGGGACATCGGGATGCGCGCCTCCGACAACCTGCCCTGGGAGAGCGACGGGCCCGACGGAGCGGCGGGAGGGCCGGCCGCTACTTCGCCTTCTTGATCGAGGAGAGCGGCGGGCGGGTCGAGCCGGCCAGCGCGTAGAAGCGATAGGCTTTGATCACGCCGCTGTCGAGGGCGATGATGGTCTTCACCCAGCGCTCGGCCTCGCTGACGATCTGCAGCTTGTGCGCGCGCGGCAGCGCTTTGATGTCGACGGTCTGCACCAGATTGTCCCAGCCGAGCACGATCTGCAGCTTCAGGTCCTGGGTGATGTCCTCGGTGATGCGGACGTCGAAGCCCAGGCTCTTGAAGCAGTCGGTGTATTGCTGCAGCGTCCAGAGCGAGGGCGTGTGCGGCTGCAGCCCGGCCCACATGGCGTATTCCGGTCGCTGCGCCAGGCTCGGCTCGATGACGTAATCGGTCAGCAGCAGCTGGCCGCGCTGCTTCAGGCCGAGGATCAGGACGCGCATGAAGCGCTCCTTGTCCTGGACCATATAGGTCGCGCCGCGACCGAGGATGCAGTCGAAGGCGCCGGTGCGCAGCTCGAAGCTCTCGGGGTCGATCGCGCTGATCGGCGCGTGGCGCTGCTTGCCGGCGGCGACCGACATGTCCATGCCGCGCCGCGCCAGCTCCTGGTCGCGTTCGAGCCCGGTGATATAGGTGCCGAAGGCGTCCGAGATGGCGCGCGCCGCGCCGCCGAGGCCGGCGGCGACGACGAGCATGCTCATCGCCGGGTTGGGGG
>JBKQTR010000380.1:0-2869 GCA_052143095.1 Allostellaceae bacterium | reverse complement strand
AGTTCGTGATCCGCGCATAGCACCAATGCCATGCGAATCACCTCGCCAACTGCTGCCTTCTTGGGAGCCCATGCGCCTTCGAGAGCCAAGTGAACGGGAACCCGCGAGTCTCGCCCCGCGACGACGGTTGCGAGCAACCGAAATATCCGTGCTCCTGCCTGGCGGACCGCCGCTGGACGCAAGTCGTACGATGCCGGATCCATCGCCCCTGCCAGCGGCAACGCCATCTGCATCTTCACCATCGGATCTTTGGTGCACATCCGCATATGATCCAGTTGTTGACGCGACAGCGCGCAAGGTTGGTCGAACAGTCCCCCGAGTTCCGGCGCTTCCACCGCCCACAACAACTCGGCCACCTGCTCGAGCGTCGCGCTCTCGGCGAGCTTCAGCGCATCCCGGCCGCGATAGTGAAGCTTGCCATCATGTATGAGCGTGATGCCCGACGGGAGCACGGGGCTTCCCCAATGCAGTCCACGAGCGGCTGCCTTCGCTGGGTCGCGACGCGTCTCCTTGCGTTCTCGTAGCCGCTCTATGTCTTCCCGATAGTACCGGTGCTCTCGCGGACGGCCCGGTGCGGGCTCCGACTGCAATTGGCCTCGGCTTTTGTACGCGTACAATGTCGGCAGCGTCACGCCGAGCACATCAGCTGCCTGTTTTGCAGTCAAGTACTGCCCATCAATCGCCATACATTGATTATGCAATCAACGTTGACGATATAGTGTTTGCCGTCCAATCATGAAAGTGTGACGAATGGACTGGAAGGAGTTGTGGCCGCCACCACGCGCTTGAGCCATGTGGATGGTGAGGCTGGGCGGCTCACCCTCGCCGGGTACGCAGTGGAGGATCTGGCGCTATACGCCACTTTTGAGGAAGTTGCGCATCTGCTCTTGCATGGCCGCCTGCCCGAACCAGCGGAGCGCGTATCCTTTGCAAAGGAGTTGGCGGGACGGCGAGCGCTGCCTCACGGCGCAATCGAAGTCCTTCGCGAAGCCGCGGCTGCGAATACGACGCCTATGGATGCCTTGCGCATGGCTGTGCCCATTCTCAGCCTCGGCCGGGCGGAGAACCCCCTGGACGATGCCATTGCCGCCATCGCGGCTTTTCCGGCAATCGTGGGAAGCTATTGGCGCTTTTGCAACGGCGAGCCACCCGTTCCCATCCGCTCCGATCTTTCGCACGCGGCCCACTATCTACATCAACTGTCCGGCGCCGAACCAACCGGTGAGCGCGCCCGTGCGTTAGAAACCTACCTCAACACCGTCTGCGATCACGGCCTCAATGCCTCCACTTTTGCGGCAAGAGTCATCGTCTCCACTCAATCCGACGTCATCTCCGCGATCACCGGCGCGGTGGGTGCGCTCAAAGGCCCGCTGCATGGAGGAGCGCCAGGTCCCGCGCTTCAGATGGTCTTCGAAATCGGCAGTCCAGAGCGCGCCGAAGCCTTCATCCGCGCCAAGCTCGATCGGGGTGAGCGCCTCATGGGATTCGGACACAGAATCTACAGGGTGCGCGATCCGCGCGCGGGTGTCCTGGCCCGCGCCGCCGATCGGTTCTATTCGACAGGTGGCGACAAGCGCCTCTATGAGCTTGCGCGGAGCGTGGAAGCTACCGCGCTTCGCCTGCTTCGCGAACGTAAACCGGACCGCCCGCTCGACACCAATGTCGAATTCTACACGGCGCTCCTATTGCACGGTCTGGGATTGTCACCCGAATTGTTTACCCCTACGTTTGCCGTCGCACGCGTCCTAGGCTGGTCCGCGCACTGCTTGGAGCAGCTGCGCGAGGGACGGCTGATCCGGCCGCAGTCCACATATGTCGGCCCGGTGGATCTCCGCTACCATCCGGCTCCGATCAACGGGGCGTGACGAATGGGAGCCTAGCCAGCCGCGGCCATCGCCGTCGAGGAGAGCGCCCGGTAGTAGCCACCTCCCGGCGAAATCGTGTGGGCGGCGGCGAAGGAGGAGAAGTCCACGTCCGCTAAATCCTCGCCGAATTCCTTCACCACGTCCCAGGTCTGAGACCCGATGAGTTCGTTCGAAATGATCGTGTGCTCGTCAGCCTCAATGAACAGGTCGCTGCCGACCGGCACATAGTTCCACCCTTCCGCGCTCTTGAAGAGATTCGCCAAATCGTTTCCGACATCAGGAACCAGAGCTAGCACGGCGACAGCCGCATCAATAAAACTGGCCGACGGCGGCACGAGCGGAACTATGTCGTCGCAGTTCTCATAACGCACCTGGTTGTTGATCACGGCCTGAAACCCTGTCCGGAACCCGGTGTCGCCTGGCCTGGGTGAAGCGAAGGTGACCACCTGCTGAATCGGGAGGCGGTAGGTCTGGCTCAGGATGTACGTGCCGATAGAGGCCATCGCGCCGCCGAGGCTGTGCCCCGTCACCAGGATTTTCTTGGACGGCCCTGGGTTCAGGCTCTGCGCCGCCGCAGCCACGCCGGCGATGATCGACATGGTCGCCTAGTAGAATCCGCTGTGAACCTGACCGGGGACATTCGACGCCGACTTGGGAACGTCGAAAAAGTCCTCCAGCCAGTTGAGCAGGCTCTCCGGATCTTTGAGTGATGGTGGCAGCGTTCCGCGGAACGCCACGATGATTCCGTCGGCGTTCTCTCCTACGAGGCACGCATTGATTGAGTCAATGCCGCCGCAGACCGGCTTAGGTGTGCTCGTCTAGCCCACAGCGGGGCTATAGACCGCATCCGGCGTGTAGGCACATCCGCCGGGTGCGATGTCGTATGCGCTGCCAGATGCGCACAGCAAACGAAAGTTCAGACTCGTAGAAACCGCAGGAGTCATGGCTCGCACACTCCTCGGCGCGTTCTTTCACAGTTCCGCGACGAGGGTAGCATATCGCGG
>JBKQTR010000379.1:0-27156 GCA_052143095.1 Allostellaceae bacterium | reverse complement strand
CCTCGGCGCCAACCTGCCGAGCGTCGCCGGCGCGCCGCCGGCGACGCTCGCCGCCGCGCTCGAAGCGCTCACCGCCGCCGGCGCGGCCGTCGAGCGGCGCTCGCCCTGGTACCGCTCGGCGCCCCTGCCGGCGGGCGATCAGCCCTGGTATGTCAACGGCGTAGCGGCGGTGGCGACGCGGCTGGGGCCGGTCGAAATGCTGGCGCTGCTGCATCAAATCGAGGCGCGGTTCGGCCGCACCCGCCGCCGGCGCAACGAGCCGCGCCCGCTCGACCTCGATCTCCTCGACTATGACGGGCTCGTCAGGGCGGCGGCGCCGGTGCTGCCGCATCCGCGCCTCCACCAGCGCGCTTTCGTGCTGTTGCCGCTGCAGGACGTGGCGCCGGGCTGGCGTCATCCGGTGTCGGGTGCGGGCCTTGCCGAGTTGATCAGCCTCCTGCCGCCGGGGCAGATTGCCACAAGGCTCAGTGATTGAAATTTAACTATTTGATTTATAATGGAAAACAGTCGATCGCCGCGGCCATCGAAGGTCCGTGGCGGTGCCGGGCCAATACTGGTGTTGCGGCGCGTGCCGCCGCTCTTATATATTCAAAGACTCAGTTTACGTCCGGGAGAAGTGTCGGCATGGCTCGCGTAACCGTTGAAGATTGCGTCCTCAAGGTCCCGAACCGCTTCGAGCTCGTGCTGCTCGCAGCCCAGCGTGCGCGCGACGTCACCGCCGGCGCGCAGATCACGCTCGAGCGCGACAACGACAAGAACCCGGTCGTGGCGCTGCGCGAGATCGCGGACGAGACCATCGTGCTCGACACGCTGCAGAACTCGCTGATCAAGGGCATGCAAAAGCATGTCGAGATCGACGAGCCGGAAGAGGACACCGAGATCGAGATCGGCGCCCAGCAATGGCCGACCGAGCTGGCGCAGCCCGTCGACATGGAGGACGAGGAAGGCGCGGTCGAGGAAGAGCTTGGCGAGGACATGCTGTTCGTCGCCGACGACGATGCCGTCGGCTTGAGCGACGACGTCAACCCGGATCTGGCGGAAGGCGGCAGCGAGATCCGGGAGAAAACGAAATAGGGATGCGGCGCGGGGGCGGCTTCGCAGTCTCGCGCCGCGCCTCTGCCGACCTTGCGCAGGCTTGGCGGGGCGATCCGCCATGATGCGCCAATTCGAGCTCGTCGAGCGCGTCAAGGCCTACGACCCCGCCGCGGATGAAGGCGCGCTCAACCGCGCCTATGTCTTCTCGATGAAGGCGCATGGCGCGCAGCTGCGCGCCTCTGGCGATCCCTATTTCTCGCATCCGATCGAGGTCGCCGGCATCCTCGCCGAGATGAAGCTCGACGCCGCCTCGATCATCACCGGCCTGCTGCACGACACGGTCGAGGATACCGTGGCGACGCTCGAGGACATCGAGCGGCTGTTCGGCCCCGACATCGCGAAGCTGGTCGATGGCGTCACCAAGCTGTCGCGCCTGGAGCTGCAATCGGACCAGACCAAGCAGGCGGAAAACTTCCGCAAGCTGGTGCTGGCCATGTCCGAGGACATCCGCGTCCTCCTGGTCAAGCTCGCCGACCGGCTGCACAACATGCGCACGCTGCATTTCCTCAAGGACGAGGAGCGCCGCCGCCGCATCGCGCGCGAGACCATGGAGATCTATGCGCCGCTTGCCGAGCGCATCGGCATGCACGAGATGAAGGACGAGCTCGAGGATCATGCTTTTGCCGAGCTCCACCCCGATGCGCGCGCCAGCCTCATGGCGCGGCTCGCCTTCCTGCGCGAGAAGGGCGAGGGGCTGGCCGAGCGCATCATCGAGGAGCTGCAGGAGACGCTGACCCAGGGCGGGTTGGTGGCCGAAGTATCCGGGCGCGAGAAGACGCCTTATTCGGTCTGGCACAAGATGCAGCAGAAGAATGTCGGCTTCGAGCAGCTCTCCGACATCATGGCCTTCCGCGTCGTCGTCGAGACGGTGGAGCAGAGCTACCAGGCGCTGGGCGTGATCCACAGCCGCTATCCCGTGGTGCCCGGCCGCTTCAAGGACTACATCTCGACGCCCAAGCCCAACAACTACCGCTCGCTCCATACCGGCGTCATTGGCCCGGAGCGCCAGCGCATCGAGGTGCAGATCCGCACCCGCGAGATGCACGAGGTGGCCGAGCTCGGCGTTGCCGCCCATTGGGTCTACAAGCAGGGCGCGCCGCGCACCGAGGGGCGGCAATACCGCTGGCTGCGCGAGCTGCTCGACATCCTCGAGCACGCCTCCGATCCGCAGGAGTTCCTCGAGCACACCAAGCTCGAGATGTTCCAGGATCAGGTGTTCTGCTTCACCCCCAAGGGCGACCTCATCGCCCTGCCGCGCGGCGCGACGCCGGTCGACTTCGCCTATGCCGTCCATTCCGTCATCGGCGACACCTGCGTCGGCGCCAAGATCAACGGCCGGCTCGCGCCCTTGCGCACCCAGCTCGCCAATGGCGACCAGGTCGAGGTGATCACCTCGAAGGCGCAGACGCCGTCACCGACCTGGGAGCGTTTCGTCGTCACCGGCAAGGCGAGGGCGCGCATCCGCCGCTTCGTCCGCACCCAGCAGCGCCAGCAATATCTCGATCTCGGCAAGGCGATCCTGCAAAAGGCCTTCCGCCATGAGGGGCACGACTTCCTCGAGAAGGCGCTCGAGGAGGTGCTCAAGACCTTCAATTGCGACAGCGTCGAGGATCTTTTCGTCGCGGTGGGTGAGGGGCTCGCCACCGGGCGCGAGGTGGTGCACGCGATCTACCCGCCGCGGCCCGACGCCAAGCCGGCCAAGGTCGTGCGGCTCGCCACCGCGCGCAGCAAGAAGGCCTCCGAGAATGCCGTGCCGATCCGCGGTCTCATCCCGGGCATGGCGCTGCATTTCGCCGGCTGCTGCCACCCGCTGCCGGGCGATCGCATCGTCGGCATTGTCACCACCGGCAAGGGCGTCACCATCCACACCATCGACTGCGACGCGCTGGCGAACTTCACCGATACGCCCGAGCGCTGGCTCGACGTCGCCTGGACCAGCAAAGGCGACGGCGAGATCGGCCATGTCGGCCGCATCAACGTCACCTTGGGCAACGAGCCCGGCAGCCTCGGCAGTCTCACCACCGTCATCGGCAAGCAGGCCGGCAACATCACCAATCTCAAGATCACCAACCGCTCGGTGGATTTTTTCGAGATCCTCGTCGACATCGAGGTGAAGGACGTGAAGCACCTCACCAACATCATCGCGGCGCTGCGCGCCACGCCGGTGATCAACTCGGTCGAGCGCTCGCGCGGCTGATGGCGATCGGCAAGCGCCCGCTGCGCCTCGGCGTCAACATCGACCATGTCGCCACGCTGCGCAACGCGCGCGGCGGGCGCCATCCCGACCCGCTGCGCGCCGCCGGGATCGCCGCGGCAGCCGGTGCCGACGGCATCACCGCGCATCTGCGCGAGGATCGCCGCCACATCACCGACGAGGATATCGTCCGGCTGAGGCGTGAGATCGCGCTGCCGCTCAATCTCGAGATGGCGGCGACGCCGGAGATGCTGGCGATCGCGCTGGCGCTGAAGCCGCACGCCGCCTGCCTGGTGCCCGAAAAGCGCACGGAAGTGACGACCGAGGGCGGGCTCGACGTGGTCGGCGGCCGGGACCATATCGCCCCCGTCGTCCGGCGGCTCGGCGATGCCGGGATCCGCGTCTCGCTGTTCATCGATCCCGAGACGCCGCAGCTCGACATGGCGGTGCGGCTCGGCGCGCCGGTGGTGGAACTGCACACCGGCGCCTATTGCGAGGCTCAAGGCGCCGCGCGCGCCAGCGAGCTGCAGCGGCTCGTCGCCGCCGCCGCCCATGCCGAGAGCATCGGCCTCGAATGCCATGCCGGGCACGGGCTGAGCTACGAGACGGTCGCAGCGGTGGCGGCCATCGCCACCATCGTCGAGCTCAATATCGGCCATTTCCTGGTCGGCGAGGCGATCTTCAGCGGGCTTGACGGCGCGCTGCGGCGCATGCGCGCGCTCATGGACGAGGCGCGCGCGTGATCCTCGGGCTCGGCAGCGACCTCATCGACATCCGCCGCATCGAGAAAACCATCGCGCGCTACGGTGACCGCTTTCTCGAGCGCATCTTCACGCCCGAGGAGCGCGCCCGCTCCGACCGGCGCGCCAACCGCGTCGCGAGCTACGCCAAGCGCTACGCCGCCAAGGAGGCCTGCTCCAAGGCGCTCGGCACCGGCTTCCGCAGCGGCGTCTATTGGCGCGATCTCGGCGTTGTCAACCTGCCGGGCGGCCGGCCCACCCTGGTGCTGACCGGCGGCGCGCTCGAGCGGCTGAAGGCGCTGACGCCGCCGGGCATGGCGGCGCGCATCGACGTGACCCTGACCGACGAGCCGCCCATCGCCCAGGCGCTGGTCATCATCACCGCCGTGCCGGGGTAGCCCGTGGCTAAGCCGCCGAAATCGTAAGGCGGCGCTTCACCAGGGCGGCGAGGGCATCGAAGATGCGCGGAACATAGGCGTGCTTGTAGGCAAAGTCCTCGCGCGACTCATTGAGATGGACGAGCATGCCGGCGTTGGCCTCGAACAGCAGCACCCTGCCGTCGCGGGTGATGGCGCAATCCATCCCGCCGTAATCGAGATCGAGCCGCAGCGCCACCTCGCGCACCGCCTCGCCCCGGCGGCCGGCGAAGACGCTCCGATAATCCGCCAGGAATGCCGCCTCCTCGCGCTTCATCCACGGCGCTTCGGCCATGTCGGCGCGCCAATAATGGATCATCCAGTCCTTGGCGATGGCGAGATGGTAGGGATAGACCTCACGGTCGATGAAGATCAGCCGGTATTTGCGGCAATAGCCGTCCTCGCTGCGATAGTCGTGATAGTCCGTGAGGTAGAATTCGTCGAGCGGCACGTGGTCGAGATAGGCCGCAAGCGCGGCGGGCCGGTCGAGCCGCTCGAGGTCGGTGCCGCCATGCGAGCCGCAGGGACGGATCAGCATCGGCGCCGCCGGGGCGCCGGCCGCCGCGAGCTCCGCCCGCGTCATGCGCCGCGTCCGCGGCACCGTCAGTCCCGGAATGCCGGCGAGCAGCGACGCGCTCAGATCGCGCCGCGTGCGCAGCACGCGCTCGGGCGGATTGAGCAGCGGCCGGCCGAGGCGCTGGCTCAGCCCCGCCGCCGCGGCGAGGAAAGCAGCGCCGCGGTCGGCATCGGCAATGGCGTTGAAGACGATGTCGTAAGGCGGCAGCCGCTCCAGGAGCTCGGCCGGCCCGGCGCCGCCGGCGCCCGGCGGCAGCAGATGCACGGCGATCGTCTCGAAGCGGCGATGGTCGAAGAGCGCGCGCGTCGGCAGGTTGCAGGGGCCGGCGCCGCCGAGCAGCAGCACCCGCGCCTCCCCCGTGCCGCTGAGGCAGGGCTTGACCGCGACGCCCTGGCGGCGCGCGCCGGTGATGCAATAGGCGACGGCCTCCGCCGGCCGGTGCCGGCGCTCGAGCACCGCGGCGAGGCGGAAATTGGCGTCGACATGGCCCGATTCGAGCGCCAGCGCCTGCCGCAGCGCCGTCTCGGCCTCGGCGAGATCGTCGAGCGCGTCATGGGCGAGCGCGAGATTGTACCAGGCCGCACTCGAGCGCGGCGCCAGCGCGATTTCCCGCCGGAAGGCGAGCTCCGCCTCGCCGAGGCGGCCGGCATCCACCAGCACGCGGCCGCGATTGCCCTGCGCGACGGCGTAGGCGGGATCGATCGCCAGCGCCCGATCGAACGCGGCGAGCGCGGCGGCGTGGTGGCCGATGCGGTGCAATGAGACGCCGAGATCGTTGCAGCCCGGCGCGAAATCCTGCCGTCGCGCCAGCGCCTGCTCGAAAAGCGCGACGGCGCCGGCATCGTCGCCGCGGCGCTGGCGCAACCTCGCGAGGTTGTGGAGCGCGAAGAAATCGCCGGGATCGAGCGCGAGAGCGCGGGCGAAGAGCGCCTCTGCGACACTCGGATCGGCACCCTCGGCCTCGAGCGCGCCAAGCAGCAGCAAGGCTTGGCGGTGGCGGGGGTCGCGGTCGAGGATCTGCCGGCACAGCGCCGCCGCCGCAGGCCGGCGGCCGGCTTGCAGGCGCTCGAGGGCGCGCCGCAGCAGCGATGCCGCGTCCCGCGCCGCGGTGGCGGCGTGCGACCGCCGCCACCCGGGCTTTCCCGACGGTGGCTGCGCGTCCGTGACGCTCACGGGGTTCTCGCTGTCGCGACCATGGCGCCTATGGTGCCGCGGCGGCGTTATCAAATAGTTTACCAAGCCCGGCAGGCGCACCCGCCCTTGACTTCCCGGTGCGGGGTTCGCTTAATCGTCGCCAACCGTCGGGCTGTTTCTCTACAAAACACGATATTTCAACGTTCTAGCGAGCGTCCTTAATGAAAAACAAGACCTCGGACGGCGTCGTCGAGACGATCAAGACGCTCGTCTACGCCGTTGCGATCGCGATTGTCATCCGCACCTTCCTCTATGAGCCCTTCAATATTCCCTCGGGCTCGATGGTGCCGACATTGCTGGTCGGCGACTATCTCTTCGTCTCGAAATTCTCCTATGGCTACAGCCGCTATTCGCTGCCGTTCGGTCTGCCGCTGATCGCCGGGCGCATCTTCTTCCACGAGCCGCAGCGCGGCGACGTCATCGTCTTCAAATATCCGCGCGACCCGTCCACCGATTACATCAAGCGCCTCATCGGCCTGCCAGGCGACAAGATCCAGGTGCTCGACGCCACCGTCTATATCAACGACGCGCCGGCGCAGCGCGTGCGCACGGACAGCTACGTCGATCCCGAGACCGGTGCGCCGCGCCAGCAATTCATCGAGACGCTGCCCAACGGCGTGCAGCATCCGATCCTGCTCGCGCCGCGCGATCATCAGCCGCCGGCCAAGCGCTGCGATGATCCGCAGGAGGAGAGCCGGGATCTGGAGAACACCTGTCCCTTCATCGTTCCGCCCAACCATTATTTCATGATGGGCGACAATCGCGACAACTCCGCCGACAGCCGCGATCCCTCGAGCGGCGTCGGCTATGTCCCGGAAGAGAACCTCGTCGGACACGCCGAATTCATCTTCTTCTCCACCAACGGCTACGCGCGCTGGTGGGAGATCTGGAATTGGCCCTTCACCATCCGCTATGATCGCCTGTTCACGGCGATCCATTGATCATGAAAGACGCGGCCGCCGCCTTGGCACCGCTTGCCGACGCCCTCGGCCACCGTTTCGATCACCCGGAGCTGCTGGTGGAGGCGCTGACGCATCCGAGCGCGCGCACCCGGCGCGGCGTGGCCAAGCGCGGCTATGAGCGGCTCGAATTCCTCGGCGACCGCGTCCTCGGCCTGATCATCGCCGAGCTCCTCTGGCGCCGCTTTCCCGATGAGGCCGAAGGCGCGCTCACCCGGCGCCACACCAGCCTGGTCCGGCGCGAGACGCTCACCAGCATCGCCAAGGAGATCGGCCTCGGCGCGCATATCGTGCTCTCGAGCGGCGAGGAGGCGGCGGGCGCGCGCGGCAATCCGAGCGTGCTTGCCGATGTCTGCGAGGCGGTGATCGCCGCGCTCTATCTCGACGGCGGCTTGGCCGCGGCGCGCGCCTTCGTCGAGCGCTGGTGGGAGCAGCGCCTGACCAAGCTCGGCGCGCCGCCGCGCGATCCCAAGACGGCGTTGCAGGACTGGGCGCAGGCGCGCGGCCGCGCGCTGCCGGTCTATCGCACGGTGGCGACCGAGGGCCCGGCGCATCGCCGCACCTTCACCGTCAGCGTCACCGTCGACGGCCTGCCGCCGGCTTCCGCCAGCGGCTCCTCCAAGCGCGCCGCCGAGGCCGCGGCCGCCGCCGCCGCTCTCGCCGCGCTCGATAGCGGCTCATGACCGGGGCGGCCGAGCGGCGCTGCGGCATCGTGGCGCTGGTGGGCGCACCCAATGCCGGCAAGTCGACGCTGCTCAATCAGCTTGTCGGCGCCAAGGTGTCGATCGTCACGCCCAAGGTGCAGACGACACGCTCGCGCATCCTCGGCATCGTCATCGAGGACGCGGCGCAGCTCGTCCTGGTCGACACGCCCGGCATCTTCGCCCCCAAGCGCCGGCTCGAGCGCGCCATGGTCGCCGCCGCCTGGGCGGGGGCCGCGGATGCCGATGAGGTCGTGGTTCTGATCGACGCCGCGCGCGGCGTCGACGAGGAGGCGCAGCGCATCGTCGACGGGCTCAAATCCGCCGGACGGCGTGCCGTGCTGGCGCTCAACAAGGTCGATCTGGTCGACGCACGGCGGCTGCTGCCGCTCACCGACCGGCTGCGCAAGGAAGGCATCTTCGATGCCGTCTTCATGATCTCCGCCTTGAGCGGCGACGGCGTAGCCGATCTCAAGCGCCATCTCGCCGCCGCGCTGCCGGCGGGGCCGTGGCTCTATCCCGAGGATCAGCTCACCGACCTGCCGCAGCGGCTGATGGCGGCCGAGGCGACGCGCGAGCAGGTCTTCCTCCAGCTCCATCAGGAGCTGCCCTATGCCACCATGGTCGAGACCGACAGCTGGGAGGAGCGGGACGACGGCAGCGTCAAGATCGCCGCAACTATCCATGTGCAGCGCGCCAGCCAGAAGGCGATCGTGCTCGGCAAGGGCGGCAGCCGGATCAAAACGATCGGCGAGCGCGCCCGCGCCGAGCTCGAGCGCATGCTCGGCCGCCGCGTCCACCTGTTTCTTTTCGTGCGGGTGAGCGAGGATTGGACCGAGGACCGCGAGCGCTACAAGGCGATGGGTCTGGAATTCGAGAGTTGAGCGATGCTGAGCCATGCAGTGGGAGGATGAGGGCATCGTGCTGGCGGCGCGCCGCCACGGCGAGGGCGCGCTCATCGTCCAGCTGCTGACGCGCGGCCATGGCCGGCATGCCGGGCTGGTGCGCGGCGGGCAGGGACGGAAGCTCCGCACCGTCTATCAGATCGGCAACCGGGTCGCCGCCGTCTGGAACGCGCGGCTCGCCGAGCATCTGGGCGCGCTCGGCGGCGAGCTGCTGCGCGGCCATGCGGCACGCTTCATCGACGATGCCGCGCGACTCGCTTGCCTTGCCGCCGCCGCGGCGCTCGCCGAGGTGGTGCTGCCGGAGCGTGAGCCGCATCCGCAGGCCTTCGCCGGGTTTTCGGCGCTGCTCGAGTCGCTCGATGCCGACCGCGGCTGGGCCGTCGGCTATGTCGAATGGGAGCTGATGCTGCTGGCGGAGCTAGGCTTCGGCCTCGACCTCTCGCGCTGCGCCGCCACCGGCGAGACCGCCGATCTCGTCTATGTCTCGCCGCGCTCGGGGCAGGCGGTCTCGGCCGCCGCGGGCGAGCCCTATCGCGACAAGTTGCTGCGTCTGCCGCATTTTCTGCTGGTGCGCGCCGAGCAGAACACGCCCTCGCCGCAGGACGTGCTCGACGGTCTCGTGCTGACGGAATATTTCCTCGAGCGCCGAGTCTTCGAGCCGCACGAGCGCAAAATGCCGCAGGCGCGGTCGCGCTTCGTTGACGTCCTTCGCCGCATGGCTAAGATATCGCGTGAGCAGACGCTCTAGGCGTCTGCCAGTCGCACACCGCCCTGCCGATCGGACCCGCATGAGCAAGACAGCCGCCGCCGGCGACATCCGCGACGTGGATTTCGCCGAGGCGCTGGGAGAGCGCTATCTCTCCTATGCGCTCTCCACCATCACCGCGCGCTCGCTGCCGGATGTGCGCGACGGGCTGAAGCCGGTGCATCGCCGGCTGCTCTACGCCATGCGCGAGCTCAAGCTCGATCCCAGATCGGGCTTCAAGAAATGCGCCCGCGTGGTCGGCGACGTCATCGGCAAGTTCCACCCGCATGGCGACGTCGCCGTCTATGACGCGCTGGTGCGGCTGGCGCAGGATTTCGCGCAGCGCTATCCGCTGGTCGAAGGCCAGGGCAATTTCGGCAATATCGACGGCGACAATGCCGCGGCCTATCGCTACACCGAGAGCCGGTTGACCGAGGTGGCGGAGGCGCTGCTCGCCGGCATCGACCAGGATGCGGTCGATTTCCGCCCGACCTATGACGGGGAGAACAGCGAGCCGGCGGTGCTGCCGGCGCGCTTTCCCAATCTGCTGGCGAACGGCGCCAGCGGCATTGCCGTCGGCATGGCGACGAGCATTCCGCCGCACAACGCCGGCGAGCTCTGCGACGCGTTGCTCCACCTCGTCAAGCACAAGCGCTGCACCCTCGCCGAGTTGGTCGAGCGCGTTCCCGGTCCGGATTTCCCGACCGGCGGCGTGCTGGTCGAGCCGGTCGACGCCATCCGCCAGGCCTATGAGACCGGCCGCGGCAGCTTCCGTCTGCGCGCGCGCTGGGAGTCGGAGAAGTACGGCCACGGGCTTTATCGGGTGATCGTCACCGAAATCCCTTATCAGGTGCCGAAGTCGCGCCTCATCGAGAAGATCGCGGCGCTGCTCGAGGAGCGCAAGCTGCCGCTGCTGGCCGACGTGCACGACGAATCGACCGATGTCGTTCGCATCGTGCTCGAGCCAAAATCGCGCAATGTCGATCCGGCCGTGCTGATGGAATCGCTGTTCCGCGCCACCGAGCTCGAGACGCGCATTCCGCTCAACATGAACGTGCTCGACGCCGCCGGCGTGCCGCGGGTGATGAGCCTCAAGGAGGCGCTGCAGGCCTTCCTCGACCATCGCCGCGTGGTGCTGCTGCGCGTCACCCGCTTCCGCCTCGCCGAGATCACGCGCCGCAGCGAGATCCTCAAGGGCCAGATGATCGTCTACCTCAACCTCGACGAGGTGATCCGCATCATCCGCGAGCATGATGACGCCAAGGAGCGCATGATGAAGCGCTGGCGGCTCAGCGAGGTGCAGGTCGAGGCGATCCTCAACATGCGGCTGCGCTCGTTGCGCCGGCTCGAGGAGATCGAGATCAAGAAGGAGCTGAAGAGTCTCGGCGCGGAGCAACAGGAGCTCGAGGGCCTGCTCGAGGACGAGAAGCGGCAGTGGAAGGCGATCGCCGGCGAGATCGAGGATATCCGCAAGGCGTTCGGCGGCGGGCTACTCGGCAAGCGCCGCACCGAGATCGGCGCGCCGCCCGCCGCCGTGCTGGTGCCGGTCGAAGCGCTGGTCGAGCGCGAGCCCGTCACCGTGCTGTGCTCGGCCAAGGGCTGGATCCGCGCCGTCAAGGGCCACAACCTCGCGCTCGCCGACATCAAATACAAGGAAGGCGACGAGGAGCGCTTTGTCGTACCGGCCTCCACCACCGACAAGCTGCTGGTCTTCGCCACCAACGGCCGTTTCTACACGCTGCCGGTCGACAAGCTTCCGGGCGGGCGCGGCCATGGCGAGCCGCTGCGGCTGATGATCGATCTCGCCAACGAGCATGACGTGGCGGCGATCCTGCCGCATGCCGCCGGCACGAAGCTGCTGCTGGCCTCGAGCGACGGGCGCGGCTTTGTCGTGCCCGCCGACGAGGTCTTGGGCCAGACGCGCGCCGGCAAGGTGGTGATGACCCCCGGCGACGGCGCCCAGGCGCGGGTCTGCGCGCCGGCCGAGGGCGATGCCGTCGCCGTGGTCGGCAGCAACCGCAAGCTGCTCATCTTCCCGGTCGCCGAGGTGCCGGAGATGGCGCGCGGCCGCGGCGTCATCTTGCAGCGCTACCACGACGGCGAGCTGGCGGACGCCAAAGTCTTCACCAAGGCCGACGGGCTCAGCTGGAAAAGCGGCGAGCGCACCCGCACCGAGCCTGACATCCGCGCCTGGATCGGTCAGCGGGCCTCAAGCGGCCGTGTCGTCCCCACCGGCTTCGCCAAGACCGGCAAGTTCAGCTGAGATGAGCGCGCCCGTCATCCTCGACGCGACCGGGCTCAAATGCCCGCTCCCCGTGCTCAAGGCGCGCAAGGCGATGCGCGATCTGCCCGAGGGCGGCGTGCTGCGGGTCATCGCCACTGATCCCGGCGCGGTCAAGGATTTCGAGCATTTCTGCAAGACCACCGGCCATCAGCTCGTCGCGCGCCACGAGGCGGCGGGAACCCTCACTTTCGACATCCGCAAACAGGGGTAGGCGAGGTGCAGCTAGACCGCACCGAGCGGCTCTCGCGATTGCTGCGCAATCGCTGACGCCGCCGCGGACGATCTCGCTGCGCGAGATCGCCTAGAGACCGTTGGGGATCTTCACGCCGATCTCGCGGTAATAGCGCGCGGCGCCGGGGTGGAGAGGGATCGTCAGCCCGTCGAGGGCGGTGGCGAGGTGGATGCGGCGGCCGGTGGGATGGGTGGTCTCGAGCAGCTGCTGGGTGGCGTCCGACCATAGCGACTTGGTGATGGCGTAGACGAGATCGGCGTCGATCTCGGCGCGCGTCGCCCAAAGCGCCGTGGTGCTCAATGTCGCCGTCTCGGTGTCGAGGCCGGGATAGACGCCGGCCGGAATCACGTCGAGGCTGAAGAACGGGAATTTCTGCATCAGCCGCTCGGCCAATTCGCGCGGGATCGGCAGCAGGTGCATCGGCACCGTCGCGGCGACGTCGGTGATCGCCGGCACGGGGTAGCCGCCCACCAGGAAGAAGGCGTCGATGCGGCCCTGGACCAGCGCGTCGGCCGCGTCGGACAGTCGCAGATACTGCGCCTTCACCTCGCACTCGCTCAGCCCCGCCGCCTCGAGCACCAGCCGGGCGTCGGCGAGCGTGCCGGATTCGGGCTCGCCCAGCGCCACCGGCCTGCCTTTGAGGTCGCGCAGGCTCTGGATCGGGGCGTCGGCGCGGACCACCACATGCACATCCTCGGGATAAAGCGCGGCGATGGCGCGCAAGCTTCCGATCGGGCCCTGGCTCCTCAGCAGTGCCGGGCCGGTGGGCTTTGCCGCTTCGCCCTTCGCCGGCCCGCAATGCTTCGACGTGGCTGCGGTGCCGGTATAGGCCCAGTAGGCGACATCCGACTGGATAAGCGCCGATTCGATCTGGCCCGTGCCGAGCGCGAGCACGTTCTGGAGCGAGCCCTGGCTCGCCTGCGCCACAGCGACGAGGCCGGCCACGCCGCAGCTGCCGCCGCGCTCGCAGTCGCGCGCGCCGGGCGGCTTGGAGATGGCGCTCGCCAAGACGCCGCCGATCTGGAAATAGGTGCCGGTGGTTGCCGCGGTGCCGATGCGGAAGAAGCGCAGCTCCTCCATCGCCCGGGCAGCGAGCGGCACCGCGATCACGGCCGCGGCAAGGACGAGGCTCCAGCCCGAGCGCCGCCAGCGGCTATTACCGCTGCCTCCGCGGCGCCCGGCGAGACGCACCATGTCCCGGTCCTCCTCTCGCTCTGCGGGCTTTGGGCGATCCTAGCAGCTTCCGCGCCGAAGGAGGACGCTTGGCCGCATCGCTCGCATTGACAACGGCGTGAAGACGACACATCTTCCACCGCCATGACCGTTTTTGTTCGGATCGAGCGACGACGAACCCGCTGAGCAGCCTTCGGGCTGCCGCCTCGGCGCCGCTCGCGCTCGACCGCGCGCCGGGAAATCCGAAAAAAATCAATTCCTCACCCCAGCTCGAGGGGGCGGTCATGACGCAGACGATCTTTCCCGTCATCAAGCTCGCGAACGGCATTCGTTACGAGATCGATACCGACAAGGCGCGGCTCGATCTCGCCGTCATCCATCGCTTCCTAGTCCGATCGCATTGGGCGAAGGGCATTCCCTTGTCCATTGTCCAGCGCGCGATCGAGAACTCGCTTGCCTTTGGCCTCTATCGCGACGGCGTGCAGATCGGCTTTGCCCGGGTCGTCAGCGATCGCGCCACCTTCGCCTATCTCGCCGATGTCTTCGTGCTGTCGCCGGAGCGGGGCAGGGGGCTGGGGCGCTGGCTGGTGGAGAGCGTGCTGCGCCATCCGGAGTTGCAGGGGTTGCGACGCTGGCTGCTCGGCACGCGCGACGCGCAGGGCCTCTATGCGGGGTGCGGCTTCCGCGCGCCGCCGCCGCCCTTCGCCTTCATGGAGCGGCTTGACGCTTTGGCCTACGATCAGGCGCCGGTGGTCCCGCGACGGGGCAGGAAGCTAGTGGGCGGGCGGGTTTCGTACTAAAACCTGACTCGGTCGCGCAAGAACCGGCTGGCCGGGAGGATCCATGATCGCCACCATCACCATGCCGCGGCTTCTCTATATCGGCGGCGGCGCCGTTGCCGAGGCGGCGACGGCGCTGGCCCGGCTCGGCACGTGCCGGCCGCTGATCGTCACCGACCGGTTCATCGAAAGCTCGGGCCTGCTGGCGAGGGTCACCAACCGGCTCGACGCCGCCGGCATCGCCTGGCAGGTCTTTTCCGACACCGTGCCCGATCCCACCACCGAGGTGGTCGAGGCCGGGGTGGCGCTGCTGCGGACCGGCACGTATGACTGCCTGATCGCCTTGGGCGGCGGCAGCCCGATCGACACCGCCAAGGCCATGTCGGTGTTGGCGGCCAATGGCGGCCGCATGCGCGACTACAAGGTGCCGAACGACATCCCGAAGATGGGCCTGCCGCTGGTCGCCATCCCGACCACCGCCGGCACCGGCTCGGAGGTGACGCGCTTCACCGTCATCACCGACAGCGAGCGCGACGAGAAGATGCTGATCATGGGGCTCGCCTGCTGCCCCGCAGCGGCGATCGTCGATTACGAGCTCACCCTGACCATGCCCTGGCGGCTCACCGCCGATACCGGCCTCGACAGCCTGACGCATGCGATCGAGGCCTATGTCAGCCGCAAGGCGAGCCCTTTCACCGATGGCGTCGCCAAGGCGGCGATGGGCCTCATCGCCCGGCATATCCGCAGCGCCTGCGAGCAGCCCGACAACCGTGCGGCGCGCGAGGCGATGATGCTCGGCGCCACCCAGGCCGGCATGGCCTTCTCCAACGCCAGCGTCTGCCTCGTCCACGGCATGAGTCGGCCGATCGGCGCCTTTTTCCACGTGCCGCACGGGCTCTCCAACGCCATGCTGCTGCCGGAGATCACCGCCTTCTCGGCCGCGGCGGCGCTGGCCCGCTATGCCGATTGCGCCCGCGCCATGGGCGTGGCCGCCGAAGGCGAGGGCAACCAGGCCGCGGTAGCGCGGCTGCTGGACGAGCTGCGCGCGCTGAACCAGGATCTCAAGGTGCCGAGCCCCAAATCCTATGGCATCGACGAGCAGCGCTATCTCGAGCTGCTGCCGGTGATGGCGAGCCAGGCGCTCGCCTCGGGCTCGCCCGGCAACAACCCGCGCGTACCCAGCGCCGAGGAGATCATCGATCTCTACAAGCGCGTCTACGCCTGAGACAGGAAGAGGAACGCGTCATGGCCAAAGCCTTCGCCTCGCAAGCCGATCTCGCGGAAAAGCAGGAGAAGTTCATCCGGCTGGCCGAGAATGCCTATTGCCTCACCGCCGAGGGCGATCCCAACACCGGCGTCATCATCGGCGATGACGGGGTCATGGTCATCGACACCCGCGCCACCCCGGTCATGGCCCAAGACGTCATCCGCCACGTCCGCGAGGTCACCGACAAGCCGGTCAAATACGTGCTGCTGTCGCATTACCACGCGGTGCGCGTCATGGGCGCCTCGGCCTACCAGGCGCCCTATATCATCGCCAGCCAAGGCACGCTGGAGCTCATCAAGGAGCGTGGGCAGCAGGATTTCGACAGCGAAGTCCAGCGCTTTCCGCGCCTCTTCCGCTCGGTCGAGAGCGTGCCCGGCCTGACCTGGCCCAATCTGGTGTTCGACCACGCGCTGACCTTGTGGATGGGCAAGACCGAGGTGCAGATCAAGCATATCGGCAAAGGCCATTCCAAGGGCGACACCATTGCCTGGCTGCCCCGGGAGAAGGTGCTGTTTTCCGGTGACCTCGTCGAGGAGGGCGCGACGCCCTATTGCGGCGACGCCTATTTCAAGGAGTGGCCGGAGACGCTGGAGCGGCTGCGCGCCTTCAAGCCCGAGAAGCTGGTGCCGGGACGCGGCGAGGCGATGATGACCGCTTCGGCTTCCGACCGGGCGATCGCCGGCACGGCCGGGTTCTTGCGCGACATGCGCCGCTCCGTCGAGGCCGGGGTCAAAGCGGGCAAGGGCCTCAAGGAGGTCTATGAGGCGACCTACCGCGCGATGCAGCCGAGCTACGGCCAATGGGTGATCTTCGAGCATTGCATGCCGTTCGACGTCTCGCGCTGCTTCGACGAGATGAGCGGCATCGAGCATCCCCGCATCTGGACCGCCGAGCGCGACATCGAGATGTGGAAGACGCTGCAGCCGGTTTGAAGCCCGCGCGCGGCTAGGCGGTCTGCCGTGCCTCGGTCGCGGCGCTGCGCGCAACCAGGCGCGGCGCCGTTTCGGTCACCGCCAGGATCAAGCCGGCGACGACCAGCTGCGCCGCGATCGGCAGGCACAGCGTCGCTGCCAGGCCGAAGCCGTCGGCGAGCACGCCGCCGATGGCGGGCATCAGCGTCGTGCCGACGATGACGCCGAAGAAGTTGGTGACGCCGAGCGCAGCGCCGCGCTCGTCCTCGCCGACGCTCTCGCTGACGCAGGTGGCAAGGACGATCGGCAGCAACCCGAAGCCGCAGAAGCCGCTGAGGCCCAGCAGGAGCTCCATCATCGTCTTGTCGAAGCCGCCGAAGACGTAGGCGGCGAGGCTGGCGGCGCAGACCAGCGCGCTCGCCAGCACCACCGGCCGCCGCCCCCGGTAATCCGAGGCGAGCGGCAGCAGCACGGAGCCGATCGCGCCGATGAAGCCCCAGGAGGAGGCGATCTCGCCGGCGTCGATCGGGCTGAAATGGCGCGTCTCGACGAGGAAGGAATGGTCGAAGCCGGCGAAGACTTGCAGCCAGCACAGGATCGCGCAGCCCATGATGGTGAGATAGACCAGCGAGCGATTGCGCAACAACCGCGCGGCGGAGCGCCAATCGGCGGCGCGATGCGACCGGCGGGTGACCGGCTCGCGCATGACCACGGCCAGCGCGATCACCACCAGCGTCGTTGCCGCGGCGATGATCGGGAAGGCCCAGCGCCAGCCGAAATGCGCGGAGAGCGAAGTGATGATGATCGCGCCGGCGCCGGCGCCGATCAGCGTATAGCCGGCGGTGAACAGCGCCTGGCTGACGCCGCGCCGCTGCGGCGCCACCTCCTCGCTGATCGTCGCCTCGCCCACCGACCAGCCGATGCCGTCGCCGATGCCGAGGAGATCGCGCACGAAGAACATGGAGAGAAAGCTCCAGGTGCCGCCCATCGCCGCGGTGATGACACAGATGAAGGCCGCCGCCGGCAGCAGCACGCGCCGCCGGCCATAGCGGTCGGACAGCCAGCCGCCGGCCAAGCTGGCGAAGGCCCAGGTGATCGACGTGCCGGAGATCAGCAGACTCGCCTGCCAATTCGGCATGCCGAATTCGGCCTTGATCTGCGGGAAGATCAGACCGAGGCCGATGCGATTGAGGCCGACACTGCCCCAGAGCAGGATGAGGAGCGCCAACAGGACGAATTCGTAAGAGCGCGGCCGCGCAGTGCTGGTCATCAGCGATCTCCCCGGGGCGGTTTCTTCTGCGCGGACACGACGGCGGACACGTCGACTTTTCTTATGCGAGCAAGCTTATCGGCGGGACAGGGCAAGGGCCAGCTGCCTCAGCCGGCCACCTGTACCTGGACGTCGTCGCCGACGACCCGTACCGGATAGGTCTTGATGTCGCACGGGATCGGCGGGCCCAGCCCCTTGCCGGTCTTCACCTCGAAGCGTCCGGCATGGAGCGGACATTCGATGACGTCGCCGTCGAGCCAGCCATCGCTGAGATAGGCAAAGGCATGGCTACAGAGATTGTCGGTGGCGTAGATCGCGCCGTCGACCTGGTAGAGGGCGATCGGCTTGCCGCCGGCCTCGACCCCCAGCACCTCGCCCTCGCCAACCGCCGCCCGCCGCGCCACCGTCACCCAATGATCCCCATCCGCCATGCCCCGCACCTCTCCTTGCTGCCCCGAGTGTGCAGTGTCCGCGCGCCGTTCGCCAGGGGGCGGGGCGCTCATCGCCGCCGCACGGGGCTATGGCTTGGCTCGTAAGTCGTGTGATAATCTCGTTACACGCACCGTAAGATTGAGCGCAGAGCCTGCGCGGGAGACCCTGTGTCTGAGCCGGCGCTTCCCGTCGATTGCGACGAGCGCATTCGGCGTCTTTACGACTATTGGAAAGCGGTGCATCCCCCGTCAGGCGGATTGCCCGGCAGACAGCATGTCGATCCCATCGCCATGTCGAAACTGCTGCCCTGGCTGTGGATGGTCGATGTCGAACGCAACCCACTGCGGTTTCGCTATCGCCTGGTCGGCACCGAGCAGGTCAGCGCCATGGACGCCGATTTCACCGGCCGCTTTCTCGACGAGGTGCATCCGCGCTTCCTGGCCGGGTTCACCTATCCGCACTACGTCGCCGCCGCCGAACGCAGCGAGATCAACTATTACCGCGGCGCGCCGATCTTCCATATCAACAAGGAATATGTGTCGATCGAGCGGCTGCTGCTGCCGCTGGCAAAGAACGGCCGGGACGTGGACATGCTGCTGGCGATCACCGTCTATCACCGGCCGCCGGCGGGCCCGGACTAGCGATAGGCGGGCCTCGCCGGTGTGGCGCTGACGAATCGCTCGTGCGGCGCCGGCTCGATGACCGCGCCGGCCCAAGGGTTCTGACCCGGCCAATAGAAGTCCGAGAATCGCAGCGGCGCTGGCGCAGCCACGACCCGGCTCGCTCCGACGGAGAGTTCGCCATAGGCGAAGGCCGACAAGGCGAGGAACGCCGCCACCAGGGCTACATCCGCCAGGCGGCCCAGCATGGCGCGGCGGTGGCGATCGAGCATCGGACTCTCCTCTCCAAACTGACGCGCCCAGGAGCCGGTCGCGAGCGTATGTGTCCGCTGGTTATGTGGCGTCGCCGCCGCCGGCCGCGCTGTGACGGGCATCACAGCGCCGCGGATGGGTTGCTGGGCCAGTCCGCAGATGTCATCATTATCCGGCAGGCTCGGGCGGCGGGGGACGCCGCCGATCGTGGGAGGCGATACGCAGCGAGATGGTCGGCCGAATAGCGCCCGTGCGGCTGGATTTCCTGCGCCGCGAGATCGGGGCCGGCATGGTCGCGGGGCTGGTGGCGTTGCCGGTCTGTATCGCCTCGGGCGTGCTGGCCTATGCGCCGCTCGGGCTGAACAGTATGGCCCAGGGCGCCAGCGCCGGCCTTACCGGCGGCGCCTTCGCGGCCATCTTCGCGGCGATCTTCGCCACGCCCTCCTTCGTCATCTCCTCGCCGCGTGCCAGCATCTCGATCATTCAGGCTACCCTGGCGGCTTGGCTGCTGCAGAACCCGGCCTTCGCCGGTCACAGCTTCATGATCATCGACGCCATGTCGGTGTGCGGCCTTCTTGCCGGCGTCTGGCAGATGTTGTTCAGCATCTCCGGCGTCGAGCGCATCATCAAAAGCACGCCCCACCCCGTGCTCGCGGGCTTCATCAACGGCGTGGCGTTCCTCGTCATCGCTCAGCAGCTGGGGGAGCTGGTGGGTCTGCCGGCGGGGTCGCCCGGCAACGGGCTTGCGGGGCTGGTGGAGCCCGCGCTTGCTATCGGCCTGGCGGTCTTCATCGTCTATCTCGGCGCCTGGGCGAAGCGCGTGCCGGCGATGCTGGTCGGGCTGCTGGCGGGGATCGTCCTCTACCACCTGGCGCGCCTTGGGGTGGATGCCCAGCCGCTTGGGCCAACCATCACGCGCGCAGCGACGTCCGCCACCCTGCCGAACCTGCCCTTCGTCTCGCTGCTGACGCCGGGCACGCGGCAGGCGTTTCTCGGCATCGCGCCGGGGTTGCTGCTGAGCTCGCTCGTGCTGGCGCTGGTGGCGGCGCTGGAATCGCTGCTCGCCTATCGCGTGGCGCAGAACCTGTCCAGCGTGCGCACCGAGGCGGCGCGCGACGTCTTCGGCCAGGGCGTCGGCAACTTCGTCTCCGCCCTGGTCGGCGGCGTTGCCGCCGCGGCTTCCTCGGCGCAGGCGACCGCCAATTACGAGGCGGGCGGTCGTTCGCGCCTGTCGGTGCTCACCGCCGCCGCCTTGCTGCTGCTGGTGCAGGCCGTGCTGTCACCGGTCTGGGATCTCATCCCTGCCTTCGCCGTCTGGGCGGTGCTGCTGGCCATCGCCGTGCTGCTGTTCGACCAGTGGAGCCTGCGCCTGCTGCGCGACCTGCTGCTCTCCCCCTCGCGCCTCATCGCCAGCGGCAGCTGGCGTCCGCTGGCGGTGACTGCCGTGGTCACGGTGATCACCGCCAGCGGCGCCGTCATCGGCGGCGTGCTGGTCGGCATCGGCCTCGCCTGCCTCCTCTTCATCGCCGATATGAGCCGATCGATCGAGCGCCGGCGCTACCGCGGCGACGACGTCGTCTCCAAGCGACAGCGCCCGGCCGGCGACGTCGTCCTGCTGCGCCAGTCCGGGCGGCGGCGCGCGGTGCTGGAGCTCCAGGGCGTCATGTTCTTCGCCAATGCGGACGAGCTGTCGCGCGAGATCAACGATCTCTTCCGCGAGGCGGACATGCTTACCCTCGATATGCGCGCCGTCACCGACATCGACGTCTCGGCCGCCGCCATCCTGCAGCACGAGGCGGCGCGCTCGCGCCGCAGCGGCAAGCGCCTGCTTTTCGCCAATCTCCAGCCGGAGCTGGTCGAGACGCTCAACAGCCGCGAGAACGGCGTGCCGTTGCCGTCGGAGTCGATCTTCCCCGATGCGGATACCGCGCTGGAGTGGATGGAGGAGGAGGCGCTGTCGCGCGAGGTGCGTGCCAGCCCGGAGAGCCTGCCGCTGGAGCGTCACGACCTGATGCGCGGCCTCACCGCGGACGAGCTGGAGATCGTCGCAGCGCTGCTCACGCCGATCGGCTTTCCCGCCGGCGCGGTGGTCTGCCGCGAAGGCGAGGAGGCGCACGAAATGTGGATCTTGACGCGCGGCAGCGTCAGCGTGCGCCTGCTGTTCGCCGGTGCCACGCGCATGAAGCGCGTCGCCAGCCTCGCCGTCGGCACCATCGTCGGCGACATGGCCTTTATCGAGGGCTCGACGCGCTCGGCTACCATCGTCGCCGACGAGGATGTCGAGTGCTACGTGCTCGACCGCGACGCCTATTCCGTCCTCCTGCGCGAGCACCCCGAGATCGGCATCAAGCTGCTCGCCAACATGCTCGGGGAGACCATGCGCCGGCTGCGCGCCACCTCCGACGAGCTCCGGGCGATGAGTGAATAAGATCACTCGGCGATCGGCTCCCAGCGATCGCCGAGCTTGCGGTAGCGTCGCTTGACCGCCGCCCAGGCGACCCGATGGGCGATCTCCTCGCGCCGCGTCGGCTCGCGCGTCCCATAGCTGTCCCAGGCGTGATTGAAAGCGGCGCGAAAAATATCCTGCGCATGCGGCGGCAAATGCGCGCGGATCGAGGGTGGCAGCGCTGCGTTGCTGGCGTAGGGCATCGGCCGATCCTTCCCGACGCAACCCTACCGCCGCGCGGGCGGCGGCCTATTGAGCTGGATCAACCCCGTGCTGGCGCAGCGGAGGGGGCAGCGCCGGCTCCGTCGGCGCGCCGTTGCTGTCGTCGCGCAGGAGAAGATCGCTCTCGTCCTTGAGCGCGACGCCGCTCAAGGAGCGGCGGAACGCCTCCTTGAGCAGCCAAGCGAGCTTGAACGCCGCCGGCGCGTAGGCGAGGCCCTCGGCGCGGATATTGGAGATGCAGTTGCGCTCGGCATCGCTGCGGCTGAGCCGCGGCGCGAAAGTCAGATAGACGCCGAGGCTGTCGGGGGAGGAAAGGCCCGGCCGCTCGCCGATGAGGACGATGCTGGCGCGCGCCTGCAGCAGCGCGCCGATCTCGTCGCCGAGCGCCACCCGCGCCTGCGTCGCGATGGCGACGGGTGCGACCGTCCAGCCCGCCTGCGCGATGGCGGGCAGGAACGCCGCGAGCAGGGCAGCGGCATGCGCGTGCACGGCGGCGGCGGAGAGGCCGTCGGCAACCACCACGGCGAGGTCGGAAGCGGCGGCCGGACGCTTCTCGAGCTCCCGGCGCGAGGCGCGCGCGAGGCGGCGGCCGAGATCCGGCCGGCGCAGATAGATCTCGCGCGACGGCGCCGCGCTCGCCAGTCGGAGCGTGCTGAGGCCCAGGCCCTCGATGCTCGCCGCCACGGAGGCGACGTCGAGCGGCAGGTGCACCGCGTCGCGCGCCCGTGCATGGGCAAGCCCGAGAAGCAGCACCTCGCGCGTCGGCAGGCTCGATCCCGTGCGCCCGAGAGCGATGCGCGCCGGCGTCAGGGAGCGCAGCGCCTGCCAGGGGTCGGCGCTCATCGCGCCAGCGCGCGGAGATCGGCGAGAAGCGGCGGCGCGGCGCCCGGCGGCGCCAGGCGTCCGTCTTCCGCCACGATCCCCATCCGTCGCAGCCACGCCTCGAATTCCGGCGCGCGTTTCAGCCCCAGCGCCTCGCGCACGTAGAGCGCATCGTGGAACGAGGTCGATTGGTAATTGAGCATGACGTCGTCGGCGCCGGGCACGCCCATGATATAGGTGACGTTCGCCGCGGCGAGCAGCGTCAGCAGCGTGTCCATGTCGTCCTGGTCGGCCTCGGCGTGGTTGGTGAAGCAGACGTCGCAGCCGAGCGGCAGGCCCAACAGCTTGCCGCAGAAATGATCCTCCAGGCCGGCGCGGATGATCTGCTTGCCGTCATAGAGGTATTCCGGGCCGATGAATCCCACCACGCTGTTGACCAGCAGCGGCTTGAACTGCCGCGCCACGCCATAGGCCCGCGCCTCGAGCGTTTGCTGGTCGACGCCGTGATGGGCGCCGGCCGAGAGCGCCGAGCCTTGTCCGGTCTCGAAATACATCACGTTGTCGCCGAGCGTGCCGCGCTTCAGCGCCAGCGCCGCCGCCCGCGCTTCCGCGAGCACGGACAGGGTGACGCCGAACGCGCGGTTGGCGCCTTCGCTGCCGGCGATCGACTGGAAGACGAGATCGACCGGCAGGCCGCGCTCCATCAGCGTCAGCGAGCTCGTGACGTGGCCGAGCACGCAGCCCTGCGTCGGGATGTCGTAGCGCCGCAGGATGTCGTCGATGAGGCGCAGCAGATCGCCCAGCGCCGGCAGGCTGTCGGAGGCGGGGTTGATGCCGATCACGGCATCGCCGCAGCCATAGAGCAGCCCGTCCAGGATGGCGGCGGTGATGCCGGCGCGGTCGTCGGTCGGATGGTTGGGCTGGAGGCGCACCGCCATGGTGCCGGGGAGGCCGATGGTGTTGCGGAATCGCGTCACCACCCGGCATTTCCTCGCCGCCAGGATCAGATCCTGGTTGCGCATGATCTTGGCGACGGCGGCCGCCATCTCCGGCGTGATCCCCGGCGCCAGCGCCGCGAGACGCTCGCCCGTCGCCGCCTCGGAGAGCAGGAAGTCGCGGAAGCCGCCGACCGTCAGATGCGAGACCGGCGCGAAGGCCGCTGCGTCATGGGTGTCGAGGATGAGCCGCGTGACCTCGTCCGCCTCGTAGGGGATCAGCGCTTCGGTGAGAAACACGGCGAGCGGCAGGTCCGCGAGACACAGCTTGGCCGCGGCGTTCTCCTCGCCCGAGGCGGCGGCGATGCCGGCGAGCATGTCGCCCGAGCGGCGCGGCGTCGCCTTGGCCATGAGCTCGCGCAGATCGCCGAAGACCCAGCTCTGCCGGCCAAGCGTGTGGCGATAGACCAAGCCTTCCTCCGCGCGTCACCCGGCGCCAAGGCTAGCCCGGCCTCGCGCGCGCCGCCATCATCCTGCTGCAGCCCTTCCTCCGCGGCGGCGCCGGGGCTTTTCTTGCGGCGCCGGCTCGGCCACAATCGGCGGCGGCCAAGGGGCGCGCCATGGCGACGATTCTGGTGATCGACGATGATGCGGCGATGCGCCGGCTCATCCTGCGCGTGCTGAAGCCCGCCGGACACACGCTGCTCGAGGCGCAGGACGGCGCGGAAGGGCTTGCGGTGCTCGAACGGCATGATGCCGATCTCGTCATCACCGACCTGCTCATGCCGCGCAAGGAAGGCATTGCGACGATGCGCGACATCCATGCGCTGAAGCCCGCGGTCAAGTTCCTGGCGATCTCGGCCGGCGGCGAGCTGCGCAGCGCGAAATTCCTCGAGGTGGCGAAAATCATGGGCGCGCACGAGACGTTGGCAAAGCCGTTCAAGCCGCGCGCGCTGCGCGAGGCCGTCGAGCGGCTGTTGCGACCCGGTTGAGCGCGGACCAACGCATCGGCGAGGGGGTAGCGGCGCGATCGCTGCAGGGCGCACGGCGCAGATTTGGAGTGTCACTAGAATAGCTTCGAGATCGTAATCCTGGCCATGAGTGGCTCGAGGGGATGTTCGTGGATATCGGCACGCCCGTCCGGATAGGCAGAGATCTCCGATTGTAATCGGTCGACGTACCAGAACTCGGCCGCCGCCGCGTGCGTGTTGAGCAGATTGTAAATGCCGAGAGAGGCGCCCCAGCCCTGCGGGAAAGCATAGTGAACGTCGAGATTCAGCTGTCCGAATCCCTTCCCATTGACCTGACCGAGCGCCGTCGGGGCATTGGCGCAGGATGTCTTCACGCCCGGGAAGTCATGCACGGCGGCGGAATTGACGCAAGGTCCGGACGAGAGCGGATAATTCCCCAGATAGCGATAGGTCAGGCCGCCGCTCCAGGGGCCGAGGTCATGCAGATACAATGCGAGATTGCCGGTGGCGACGGGCGCATCCGCGATGTATTCGCCGAGATGTCCCGTCCCATCGTCGAAGGGCTGGGTGAAGCGCGCATGGTTGGCCGAGAAGCTGCCGTACAGCTCGAGCCATTGGCGAATCTGGTACGTCGCGTTGACTTCGAAACCGTAGCGTTGGCTGGGAGGGCCCGCCGAGTCCATTCCGACGTCCGGGTCGATGATCGTCTCGGACTGCTGCCACAGGTTATAGAGCGCGAAGGTCAGGGTGATGTCCTTTCGAAATGAGGTGCGCACACCCACTTCTTCTCCCCATTGCTGCGCGAGCAGCGGTGTTGCGGGAAGGCCGAGATCGACGTTCCTATCCTGATTGACCCCGCGCAGATCGGCGCTGTGAAAGCCTTCGCCGGCGGATAGGTAGAACTCGAGATTGTTGCTCGGCGTATAGATCAGGCTGGCCTTGGGCTGGAGCAGCGATTGGCCTCTTGCGCCCCCGTTGGTGTAGCCGGCCGCCTCATGCAACTGCGCCAGTAAATCGTCGTCGGTTCCATGCTGGTAGTCGTCGCGAAGTCCCAGGACGCTGCGAACCGCTGAGCTCCAATGGGTGGTCGCCTGCAGATACAGCGCGCCGGCGAACAGATTCACATTGTCATTATTGGAAAATGACGCGGGATCGTTAGCGGCTTGCTCCCGCGTCAGCGCCATTTGACCTTCGCTGGGCAGGCGCCCGACATTCAAAGTGTCGTAACGCGTCAACGCCCCCATCAAGAGCTCGTTCTGAAGCCCGGCCACTGTTACCGGCAGCGTGTAATTCGCGGCGCTGCCGATCACATTGCGGGTCTCAAACTGGTCTTCCTGATCGCCGTGGATGGGATCCACGAGATAATGCGTGAAGTTGTTAAACAAATTCAATTGGTTGTAGATATAGAACGTGCTGGCGGAAAATTGTCCCGCACCCAGGTTAGCGTGATAATTGGCCGATAGACTGCCGCGCAGGGCGTGGCCGCCGTCGCTCGGATCGAGCGTCCCGAAGTAGCCAACGTCGGAAACGGCGCGGATCGGTATGTCCGTCGTGTTGGTCCAGACCTGGTGATAGAGCATCCCGGTCACTGAAAAGCCGTTGTCCTCGCCGCCCTCGCTGTAGCGCAGAACTACATTCTCCTTGCGCGCGTCATCGGGGGTCACGAAGGGACCGTCGTAATGCTGCACTTCTGCGGCCTCGAGGAGTTGCCCGTGGCCGAGCGGCTGCGACAGCGCGGTGAAGAGGCGCTCGAAACCCAGCGTGCCGACGGTCGTGCTAACCTGATCCGCAATCGAGTCTCGATAGTTGATCCTCACCGAACCCACGGCGCCGAAATCACCGACGTCCGCGTAGTATGGCCCCTTGGTATAGGAGATCTCGTCCGCGAGCTCCGGGATCATGAAATTCAGATCGGTATAACCTTGCCCGTGCGCATGGGTGGGCTGGTTGATCGGCATGCCGTCGACATAGGTTTCCAAATCGGTGCCGTGGTCCAGATTGTAGCCGCGCATGAGATACTGACCGGCCTTACCCTCGCCGCTATGCAAGGTCACGGTCAAACCCGGTACGGTTTCAAGCAGCTGTCCCGGGCGGTAGGCCGGCGTCAGCTGTATTTCCTGATCGTCGACGACCCCTTCGCTCGCGGTCGAAGCCGTTCCAAGCAGGTCCCGGCGCGCCGCCGTAACGGTGACTTCGTCCAGCGGCTGACTGTTGTCGGCCTGCTGCGCCAGCGCGGAGACAACTGGGGAGAGCAAGGCTGAGCCGGCCAGAAGACAGGTCGCACTGACGCGGCGCATGCCGGGGCCGGCGCCGGCGGGAAAGGAAATCCTTACGCCATTGCAGGAAATCTTGTGCCGACGCCTTTGGCTACGCATCCTCCCCCCGAACGCATGACCGTCGCGTCTCCGGTCAATGCGAAGCAGGGGCTGCGGCCTGATCGAAACGGATCTTGGGCGGACGCCCGGCCGATGTCCCGATCGGCACACCCCGGCCGACACGCCCGCGCTTGACCACGGTGATGGCAGGTCTCCTGGCTCGCGGGTCCTTGCCTTGCGCGGCCTTCCCGGCTTGCGCCAGTGGCGTCGGGTGCGCTCGGCTCGCCGCTTACAGTTGCGGGGGCAGCCACAGCTTCGGGCCTCAGCCCTCACCATGTTCCCATTCAATCCCCGAAGGGAACCATCGGCACAAAGCCTATGGCGCGCCGCCGGGCGGCGTCAATGACGACGGCGCCGTCGCGACCGGCCGGCCGAGACCGCTCTGTGGCCGCAGCACCGGCACTGCGCCGCCGGTGTACACCATCGACAAAAATTCCGCCTGCGCCGATGACGTAGCGTCGCCGCAGACCGGCTCGGATGCAATGGTAAGACTGCACCCCTCAGGCGCAAAGGCTCACGATGGCCCACATGCCGATGGCACCGACCTCGGGGACGTCCCTGAACGCAATTCTCCCTGCTCTAGCCGGCACGGCGCGGGCTTTCGCGGTTGCAGGGCAACCGCTGCCGCCCGCCAGCGAC
>JBKQTR010000378.1:0-27255 GCA_052143095.1 Allostellaceae bacterium | reverse complement strand
CTTACGATGCCAAGGCATCGCCGCGCTCCTCGCTCCTAGCCCGACGCCAAATGACGATGTCGCAGGCCCGTCCCAGTTCCGAAACAGGCTCTAAAGCGACCAAATGACCGAGTGCGCTGGAACCATGCCCCGCGTTTGCCGGCGATGCCGCCTCACGCGCGGTAGCGCGCGGCGGGGTGCTCCTGGCGGAAATTCGGCATCATCTTCTGTCGCGCGACGGTGAAGCTTTCCCATTGGCCGAGATCGGGCAGCGGCGGAATGGTGACGAGTTCGCGCCGGTCGAAGCCGACAAGCGCGGCATCGACGAGCTCGTCCACCGCCATGACCCCCGGTATGGAATCGACATCGCGGCCCGACCTCGCCCAGATCTCGGTGCGCGTGGCGGCCGGCAAGACCGCCTGGACATAGACGCCGCGCGGGCCAAGCTCGGCCTGGAGCGCCTGCGAGAAGGTGAGCACGAATGCCTTGGTCGCCGAATAGATGCCGGGCATCAGCTCCGGCGCCAGCGCGAGCACGGAGGAGATGTTGATGATCGCGCCGCCGCCCGCCGCGAGATAGCGGGGAACGACCGCGCCGGCAAGCCGGGTCACCGCGGTGACGTTGAGCCGGATCAGCCGCTCCTGCGCGTCGAGATCTGGATCGGCGAAGCCGCCCGGCGCCGCCGCGCCCGCATTGTTCACGAGAAGGCCGATGCGCGCATCCTCGCGCAGCCGCGCCTCGACCCGGCGCAGCTCGTCCGCCGCGGTCAGATCGGCCTCTAGAACCTCGACGGCGACGCCGGTCTCGGCGCGCAGGCGCCGGGCGAGCGCCTCGAGACGCTCCCGGTCGCGCGCGACCAGGATGAGGTCGTGCCCGCGGCGGGCAAGGCGGTCCGCATAGGTCGCGCCGATGCCCGACGAGGCGCCGGTGACGAGGGCGGTTGCGAGGGTACGGTCCTTCATGGCAGGCCTCCGAGCTTCCGATTGATAAAATGACGACCGTCATTTATACGTTTTATGATACTCGTCATGTATACTGTCAAGCGGCAAATGCGAGAGGGGAGGCGCACATGCGGGTCAGTCGGGAGAAGGCCGCGCAGAACCGGGAGCGGATCGTCGAGACCGCGTCGCGGCTGTTTCGCGAGAAAGGCTTCGACGGGGTCGGTGTCGACGCGATCATGAAGGGCGCCGGGCTCACCCATGGCGGCTTCTACGGTCATTTCGGGTCGAAGGACGATCTTGCCGCCGAGGCGCTGGCGCGCGCCTTCGACCGAGGCAGGGCGAGACAGAGCCGCTTCGCGGCGCTCGGCGATCTCGTCCGCGACTACCTGTCGGAGCGGCACTGCGCCGACCGGGCGAATGGCTGTGCCGTCGCCGCGCTGGGCGCCGAGGTGGCGCGCCAGGGCGACGGCGTCCGCCGCGGCCTGACGGCGCATGTGCGCGCGCAGCTCGACCGCCTCACCGGCCTGGTCGCAGCCGGCGCCGCGGCAAGCCGGCGCAAGCGCGCGATCGCGACGCTCGCCGGCATGGTCGGCGCGCTGACGCTCGCCCGCGCGGTCGACGATCCCGCCCTGTCGAAAGAGATCCTCGCGGCGGCGCGCGACGCCTTCGGCAAGGCACAGCCGACGCGTCGGCGCGGCTGAGAATCCAGTGAGGCCCGGAGTCCGGTCGTCGCGACTGATCCGCGGGACCAAACGCCGGCTCACGGACGGCGTCGAAACCGCGCGCGCTATCCACGTGATTGAAGGTGAGGCAGCGCCGTGCTTGTTATAGTTGATATACAGTGACATTGAACCCCTTGTCAGAGAACGTTAATCCTGCCTTCACAGCGCTGCCGCGGGCGCCTCTTAAATTCCCTCCCAGTTTTTCACAGAGGGGATTGGGAGGCGCAAATGATGAAGAAGCTGCTGGGGAGCACCGCCATCGGCGCGGCGCTTTTGTTGGCTGGGGGTTGGCAACCCGTCCTGGCCGATGCTGACGGCATGTTCGGCCGTCACGCCGTTCGTCACGTCTTGCTGATCAGCATCGACGGCATGCATGCGGTCGACTTCATCAATTGCGCAAGCGGCATCATCGGGGTGAATGGCGGGGCTCCGTATTGTCCCACTCTTGCCGGATTGAAGCTGACGGGCGTCAACTACCTCGGAGCATCGACGTCGAAGCCATCGGATTCGTTTCCGGGATTGATGGCGCTCGTGACCGGCGGCTCGCCGCGCAGCGTCGGCGCCTTCTACGACGTCGCTTACGATCGCTCCCTCGATCCGCCCGCCACCACCACCGGCAACGGTGTCGCCGGCAGCCCCACCGCCTGCAGCCCTGGGGCGGCGCCCACGGGCACGACGACCGAATTTGACGAGGGCATCGACCTCAACCAAACCTTGCTCAACGGCGGCGCTGCGAGCGGCGACGGCGGGATCAACTCCATCGATCCCAACAAGCTGGAACGCGACCCCGCGAACGGGTGCGCGCCGGTTTACCCTTGGAACTTCGTCCGCACCAACACGATTTTCGGCGTGGTGCATGCCGCGGGAGGATATACGGCTTGGTCGGACAAGCATCCCTCCTACTCTTCGGTTTCCGGCCCCGGCAACGGCGGCAATCTCGACGACTACTACTCGCCGGAGATCAATTCGATCCCGGTAGCCCTGCCGGGCGTGAAGGTGGGCAGCACGAGCTGCGCTCCGCTGCCCGATCAGACGGCGGTCGCTTCATCGAATGCCTGGACCGACAGCTTCCAGAATATTCAATGCTATGACACGCTGAAGGTCAACGCGATCCTGAACGAAATCAACGGCAGGACGCATAACGGCGCGAAAGCGGCTCCGCGGCCGACCCTCTTCGGGATGAATTTCCAGGCGGTCAGCGTCGGCGAGAAGCTGATCGAGAAATCCCTCGCCCTCACGGGCGGTTATGAGGACGCGCAAGGCACGCCGACGCCGTCGCTGCTCAGCGAAATCGAGTTCGTGGACACGTCGATCGGCGAGATGGTGGCGGCGCTGAAGAGCAACGGCATCTACGACGACACACTCATCGTGATTTCGGCAAAGCACGGCCAGAGCCCGATCGATTCCGCGCGCTACACGGGCATAACCACAAGCGGCCCGGTCACGACGTCGCCCGCCACGATTCTTGAGAGCTGCTTGCCGTTCTCTGAATCGCCGGCCAACCCGACCGGGATCGGACCGACCGAGGACGACATCTCGATGATTTGGCTCAGCAGCAGCTGCACGACGCAGAGCGCGGTTGGTACGCTCGAAACGACCTCTCCGGCGTCCAACAACATCGCCGGCATCGGCCAGATTTTCTGGGGTCCCGCGCTCACGCAGCTTTTCAACGCACCCGGACTGCCCCCGGATGGCGACCCGCGCACGCCCGACATCCTTGTCACACCGAACGTTGGCGTCACCTATTCGGGGAGCACCAAGAAACTCGCCGAGCACGGTGGTTTCGCGCATGACGATGTCAATGTGATGCTGTTGCTGTCGAATCCCAGCATCGACCCCAAGACGGTCTACACCCCCGTCGAGACCGCGCAGATAGCACCGACCATTCTTAGGGCGCTCGGTCTGGACCCCGAGAGCCTCGAATCGGTTCGCATCGAGGGGACCCCGGTGTTGCCGTAGAGTCGCTTTGGCGACGAGAGCGGTAACCGACAAGGAGAGTCGCGGAGAGGATTTTATGACCCTCTTCGCGCTCTCATTGGCTGCGACCATACCGAGCCTCCTAAGCTCGGGCGAGCGGCGGCGAGGCGGTGATCAGCCCCGCGCCGGCGCGCGCGGCTCGCGCTGAGCATCAACCTCGGGCGGCGGCGCCTCGCGTAGCTCCTGCCGCCAGCGCGTCGTCGATCTCCTTCGCGCGCCGGGCGGCGGGCCGCGCGCTGAGGCGTGCCCAGTACCGCTCGAAGGCGGCGCGCGTCTCGATCGTGCCGAACATCAATCCCCAGCCGATCTGAGATCCGACATAGACGTCGGCGGCAGTGAAACTGTCGCCGACCAGGTAATCGCCGCGCGAGACCGCACCCTCCAGCGCGTTTATCGCATCGGCGAAGCTGCCGTAACCCGCCATCCGCTCGCGTCCCTCCGGCACCACGAAGCCCAGCGCCTTGTTGGTCACCGCCGCCTCGACCGGACCGGCGGCGAAGAACAGCCAGCGGTAGTAAGGCCCGCGGCGGCGATCGCCGGGCGGCGGCGCGAGGCCGGCCTGCGGGAAGGCATCGGCGAGATAGGCGCAGATCGCCGCTCCTTCGGTGACGACGGTGTCGCCGTGCCGGATCGCCGGCACTTTCCCCATCGGATTGATGGCGAGATAGGCGGGCGCCTTCATGGTCGTTCCGAAATCGAGCACCTCGGTGCGATAGGGCTGGCCGACCTCCTCGAGCATCCAGCGCGCGATCCGGCCACGTGACATCGGGTTGGTATAGAAGACAAGCTCATCGGTCATGGGGCACTCTCCTCGTTTGACCGAAGCCTAGCACGCATGACGCGCCGAGGGGGGCGCGTCGCTCTCGCCGCCGTGCGGCGGGCAGGGGGCCGCTGCTTGAGCCCGCCGTTGGGATCGCCGATACTGGCGGCGCGCGCCGCCCGGCGGCGGGAAAGGCACGGGGACGGACCATGCATTTCGGCCAATTCAATCTCATGGGCTACCGCTCGCGCGGCGCGACGGCGCCGCGGCTTTACGACGACGCGGTCGAGCAGGTGAAGGCGGCGGAGCGGGCGGGCTTCGAGATCGCCTGGTTCGCCGAGCATCATTTCTCCAATTACTGCGTCTGCCCGTCGCCGCTGATGATGATCGCGCGGCTTGCCGGCGAGACCAGTCGCATCAGGCTCGGCAGCGGCGTCGTCGTCGTGCCGCTCTACCACCCGGTCCGGCTGGCCTCCGAGATCGGCATGGTCGATGCGCTGACCCATGGCCGCCTCGTGCTCGGCGTCGGCAGCGGCTATCAGCCTTACGAGTTCGAGCGCTTCGGCGAGGATCTCGCGCACTCGACCGACAAGCTGATCGAGTTCATGGGCCTGCTCGAGCGCGCGCTGACGCAGGAGAGTTTCAGCCATGAGGGGCGGTATCTGCGCCTGCCGCAGACGCATATCGCCGCGCGCAGCGGCCGCGGCATGCCCGACATCTGGGTCGCCGGCGACAATCCGCGGCTTCACCGTCTGGCCGCCGCCAAGGGCTATGCGGTGATGGTCACGCCGCGGCATTTCACCGCCGAGTTGTTGGCGAGCGCGCGCCGGCGCTTCGAGGAGATCTACCGCGGCGAGGGGCGCGACCCCGCGAGCCTGCGCTTTGCCGTCCTGCGCCATGTCTGCGTCACCGACAGCCGCGCCGAGGCGCGGGACTTCCTCGACGATGTCCGCCATCAGATCCGCTTGTCGCAGAGCCTGCGCCAGCAGCGGCAGACGATCGAGCGCGGCATGCTGGTCGAGACGCCCTGGGAGGGCGAGGCGAGCATCGAGGAGATGGCGCGCCACATGCTGGTCGGCAGCGCCGAGACCATCGCCGAGCGCATGGAAGAGGAGATCCGGCGGGCGCAGCCCTGCCACTATCTCCTGCAGTTCCAGGCCGGCGATTCCCCGCAATCCCTGGCGCTCCGCTCCATCGACCGCTTCGCCGGCGAGGTCCGTCCGCTGCTCGAGCGCGCGCTGGGCCCGCTCGACCGCATCGGCGCCGGCGGGGCCATGATCGCGGGTTCTTGATCGGGCGCCCGCCATCGCCAGATGCTAGTCTCGGAGCCGAGCCTTCCTCTCCCCCCTGTGGAGTAATCCCATGCCCCTTTCCATGTACCAAGCCTCCATCCCCGTCTTCACGCGCGCGCTCGGCATCCTGTCGACGCTGCTCGACAAGGCCGCCGCCCATGCCGAGGCGCGCAAGATCGATCCCGCGGTGTTCATCAACGCGCGGCTGGCGCCTGACATGTTCCCGCTGGCGCGCCAGGTGCAGGCGGCGAGCGACGCCGCGAAATCCTGCGCCGCGCGGCTTGCCGGCATCGAGGTGCCGAGCTTTCCCGACACCGAGACCACCTTTCCCGAGCTCAAGGCGCGCATCGCCAAGACGGTGGATTTCCTGGAGAGCGTGCGCCCGGCGCAGATCGACGGCAGCGAGGAGCGGGTGATCACCCTCAAGCTGCGCGGCACGGAGGTGGGATTTCCCGGCCAGCGCTATCTGCTCGCGTTCATCCTGCCCAATTTCTTTTTCCACGTCACCACCGCCTACGACATCCTGCGCCATAACGGGCTGGAGATCGGCAAGCTGGATTATCTCGGCGGCATCTGAGCCGGGCGTGGCGCCGGCGCGGTCACGGGCTATGGCGCGGCAGACCTGCCGCACAGCGGCATTGCTGCAAGCTCCGCCGCGGTCGCCGGCGACATGAGATGGAGTTCGCTCAGCAGGCCCTTGACCGCGTGTTCCGCGCCGGCCGCCCATGCGGCGAGCACGGCGCGCGCCGTGTCGATGCTTGAGCGCTTCTGGGCGCCTCCCATCGTCACCGCGCGATAGATGTCCGGTTGCTCCGGCCCATCGACGATCAGCGATCCCGCGAGGCCCTTCTCGAGCCGCGACAGGGCGTGATCGACGATCGTATATTTGCCGGGCACCTTGGTTGTGAACTCGACCATGGCGGCGCTGCCGGGCGGCACGGAGATGGTCTGGGCGCCGGTGAGCGGCGCGCTGGTGATGGCACCGTCTTCGAAGGCGCGGTCGAAGATCTGGCCGATGACGTGGAACGACGACGTGAAGTTGGGCCCGCCGTCGCCGAAGAAGATGCGCACGGTGTCGCCGACCTTCGAATGCAGGGGATGTTCGGCGGTCAGCGCGCCCACCGCGCCGTTGAAGGTGAAGTACTCGGGACGCTCGTCGACCAGCTTGTCGATGTTCGTCTCCTGCAGCCCCGCGGTGCCGAACGGCGCGTTGGTATAGAGCTCGCCCTGCATGATGTAGAACTCGTGGTCGACCTTGGGCAGCCCGCCGGGCGGCTCGACCAGGATCAGCCCGTACATGCCGTTCGAAATATGGTTCGCGACCATCGGCGTGGCGCAGTGATAGACATAGAGGCCGGGCGTCAGCGCCTTGAAGATGAAACCCTTCTCCTCGCCGGGATCGACCTCGGTCAGCGCCGCGCCGCCGCCGGTGCCGTTGACCGCATGCAGGTCGATCGAATGCGACATCATGTCGTCCTTGTCGTTCTTCAGGTGCAGTTCAACCGTATCGCCGACGCGGACGCGCAGCATGGGGCCGGGAACCTTGCCGTTGAAGGTCCAGAAGTCATAGGTCGTGTGGGTGTCCAGCCGCCCGACCCGCTCTACGGCCTCGAGATCGACGCGCACGGTGGTCGGCGCACGGTCGCCGACGGATGGCGGAATGTCGGTGGGATCGCGCGCGATGCTCACCCCCTCCGGGGCCGCGGCGGTCGCGGGCGCCAGCTCCACCTTGACGTGCCCCTCCATGCCGGCATCGCGATGCCCGGGAAGATCGCAGAAATATTCGAACGATCCGGCGCTGCCGACGCGGAAGGAGACTGTGGCGCTGGCGCCGCGGCCGGTCACGTGCGGCGAAACGGAATGAAAGTCGGGAAAAATAATGTCGTGCTCGGCGCCCTCGCCGTTGACCAGCGTCACCTCGACCTGATCGCCCTCATGCACGACGAGATCGGGATTGACCTTGCCGTCGATCGCGCCGCCGCGCCCGATGAAGACCATCTTGCCGTCGGCGATGCCCGTCCGCAGCGTGAAGCTGACATCCGCACGGCCGTGGACGCCCATGGTCCCCTGCGGCATCGTCATGGCGTTCTGGGGGAATCCGGCCGGGGCGAGCAGCATGAATGCCAGCAGCGCCGCTGCGCTGCGCAGGATGGTCCCGTTCATCTTCAGTTTCATGTCACTCTCCGTGGTAAGGCCGCGTCGCCATCAATGGGGATCGCGTGGCAGCAGCAGCATCGGGCCGTAGGACAGCACGAAGCCTCCGAAACCGGCGATCCAGAAGCATGCCGAGACGATGAGCAGCAGCAGGGTCAGATCGCCGGCGAAAGCGGCTGCAACGCGCGTGATCGCCGCAAGGGTGACGAGGATATAGATCAGGCGGGTGGCGCGATCGGCCGAAAGATCGCGTCCGGTATGGCCGCGCGTGACGCGCGTCATCACCGCAGGGATCATCGTGCCGATCGCCCCGGCCGTCAGGGCGTGGAGGGCGGCGCTGTGCGGCACGGCATCGAGCATGGCGAGGCCAAGCAAGCCCGCCCCCAGCACCAGCCAGGCATAGCCGATATGGAGGATCAGCAGCAGCGGCTCCGCGGCCGTAGCGGCACCGCGCCAGCGCAGCAGGCGCCAAAGGTTGAGCGCCGCGCCCAGCAGCAGCAGCGCGCCCACCGCGTGCAATGCCGGAAAGAACGCCCATCCCACCATGCCGGCGTGCAGGACGCCGAGCGCGGCCCGGTCGATCCACCCGGGAGCGGCGGGGAGATCGGCGCCCCGGCGCTTCGCCAGCCAGTTCCGGGTGAAGCTCGGCACGATCCGACCGGCCACCACGGAGATCAGCACGATGATCGCGGCGAGGCCGAGACGCCAGCCGAGCCCCGACGGCACGGCGGCGCCACCGGCCTCCAGATGCATCAGCAGATTGGCGATGCCGAGCACGGTTACCGGCGGGACCATCGGCAGGTTGCGCCAGTTCCGCCCGGCAACGATCTCGCGGGCGACCACCGCGACCAGAACCACCGGAAACGACAGATCGGCCACGGCGGCGAGCCAGGGCGGGACGAGCGCCGAGACCAGGCAGGCGATCCGGCCCAGCAGCCACAACCCGGCCAGCAACGCGAGCGGCCAGCCGCTGACCGGAAGGCGCTCGGTCCAGTTCGGGATCGCGGTGAGCAAGAAACCGGCGACCGCCGCCATCACGAAGCCGAACAGCATTTCGTGGATATGCCAGGCGAGCGGATCGAACCGGCTCGGCACGGCGGTTCCCGTCGCGAGCATCACGATCCACAGCGCCAGCGCCGCCGCCGACCAGAGCCCGGCCGCGAGAAAGAACGGCCGGAAGCCCTGGGTCAGAAAGGCTGGCGTCGGACGGCGCGCCGCATCTCGGGCGGCGATGCTCATTCCGCGCCAGCCGCCGGTGAGAGGACGCGCGAGCCCGGGATCAGCCGCTCGACGAAACGCGGGAAGAGCGGGCGCAGCTTGACGACGAAGTCCCAGGCCATCAGCAGCGCACCGAGCGCAAAGACCACGTCACCGGGCAAGCGCATCCATTGCCAGAAGGCGGTCGTGTCGTAGAACGCCTGGCTTCGCGCATAGGCGAGCCCGTGCTCGTAGACCGCATCGAGCTGCGGCCAGCCGATCGGAAAGAAGTTGAAGAGGATCCAGAGAACGAGCCCGCCATTATAGAGCCAGAACGCCCATTGCCCGAGCCTCTCGCCGAAGGGATACCGGTCGGCCGCGACATAGCGCAGGCAGAAATAGATCAGCCCGATGCCGAGCAGGCCGAAGGCGCCGAACAATGCGGTATGCGCATGATTGAGCGTGAGGAAGGTGCCGTGCTCGTAATAGTTCACCAGCGGCGCATTGAGCGTGCCGCCGCCGAACACGCCGGCGCCGACGAAGTTCCAGAACGCGGCGCCGATGATGTAGGTGTAGGCGAGCCCGTATTTGAACTCGCCATGCGCCGCAATCAGCCGATGATGCTGGATCGCCTCGATGATCAGCAGGACCAGCGGCAGCACCTCGATGAAGGAGAACATGGTGCCGAGCGGGACCCACAAGCCGGGCTCGCCGGCCCAATAGAGATGATGCCCGGTGCCGAGCACGCCGCCGAGGAAGATCAGGATCAGCTCGAGATAGACCGATCGTTCCGCGAGCTGGCGCGAGACGAGGCCGACCGCCATCAGCAGATAGGCGCTGATCGCCGCGGCAAAGAACTCGAAGGACTGCTCGACCCAGAGATGGACGACCCACCAGCGCCAGAAATCGGAGATCGTGAAGGACTTCTCGATGCCGGTGAGCGGAATCATGCCGAAGACATAGAGCAGCGCGATGTTGACCGTGGATGCCCACAGCAGGTGCTCGAGCTTGATCCGCCCGGTCCAGAATTGCCGCGTCGCCGCCGCCAGCTTGGCGCGGGTCGGCCACAGCGCGCGGAACACGAGCAGGCTCCAGATCACGAGACCGGCGAAGAAGCCGATCTGCCAGGCGCGGCCGAGCTGGATGTAGGAGAGGCCCTGATTGCCGAACCAGAACCAGCCTTCATCGATGTAGCCCATGATCCCGAGATAATTGCCGGCAAGCGCGCCCACGACGATGAGCAGCGTCACCCAGAACAGCAGGTCGACGAGAAAGCCCTGTGCCTTGGGTTCTCCGCCGCTGATCGCCGGCGCCAGGAACAGGCCGGCGCCGATCCAGGAGAGACCGATCCACACGATCGGCGATTGGATGTGGACATCGCGCAGGAAATTGAAGGGCAGGAAGCGATCGATTTCGATCCCGTAGAAGCTCGTCCGATCCGAGTAGTAGTGGGCCATGATCGAGCCGACGAGGATTTGCAGCAGGAGGATGGCCGCGACCACGAGAAAATATTTGCCGATCCGCCGCTGGCTGGCGGTCAAGGGCGCAAACTTCGCCAGTACGGGGTCCATCGGCGCCTGGTCGGGATCGTTCAGATAGCGCTGGTAGATGAACAGCACCGCGCCGAAGGCGAAGAAGGTGAAGCAGAAGCTGATCCACGTCCACCGGAAGGTGCTGGTGGTCGGCGTATTGCCGACGAGCGGCTCGAACGGCCAGTTCTGCGTCCAGGACGCCATCTTCCCCGGCCGCCGCGCCACCGTCGTGAGCGAGGAATAGATCAGGAAGTCCGCGGTCTCCGCGGCACTGCGCTCATCGAGGCTGTAAGCCTGGGTCCAGCCCCTGGCGAAATCGTGACGCAGCAGCGACTGCGCGATCTCACCGCGCAGTGTCGTGACCGCGGCGGCGACCGGGTCGGGAACGGCCGCAACCGGCTTGCTGAGATCGATGCCTTGAAGCTCGACCTGCATTGCCGCCCTGACCGACGCCTGCTCTTCCGCGGTCAAATCCGCCAGCGCCTTGCCGGTTCTGGCCTTGGCGATGTTCGCTTCGGTGAGGGTCGCGAGCCGGACGAGGTTGCTGGCCGTGTAATCCTCCCCGAAATACGACCCCATGCCGTAAAGGCTGCCGTAATCCATGAGATCGGCTTTCTGGAAGCCGGCCTTGCCCGCCTGGATGCCGGCAGCCGACATGAGCAGCGTGCCGTCGGCCGCGACGAAACGGTCGGGAAAGGGCGGCGCATCCTTGTAGGTAAGGTCGGTGGTCCAGCCGAGCAGCGCGAAAGTCAGGACGGCGACCGCCAGCAGGATCCACTTGAGCACGTTGCTCACCGGGTCTCCCGCGATCCCTTCAACGGCATCCGCGCGCATCGCCATGTCCGATCCCTCCGGTTAGAGTATCGCTGCCGGCTTCGCGGGCACGGCGCCCGAAACCGCCCGCTTGCGCCCGCATCGACCGGAACGATGCGCAACGCCGCGATCGCGTTCATTGATATGGATCAATTTTATATGTGATATTTATCACTATGCTGGAGCAGTCGCAAGGCAACGCTCCCCGGTGAAACGGAGACCGCTGGACGCCATGATCGAACCGAGATCCGAATTGGAAGCGCTGCCCTTGTTCAGCGCGCTGCCGGCATCGCGCCGCGCGGAACTGCTGCAGCATGTGGTAGTGCATGCGGTGACACCTGGAACGGTTCTCTTCGAGCAGGGCGAGGTGCCGACCTTCCAGCTCGTCCTGCTCGCCGGCTCGGTGCATCTTCTCGGGCGATCGAGCGCCGGAAACGAGGTGCTGATCGAGGTGGTCGAGCCGCCGGATCTCGTGATCCCGGCCGCGGTCGTCACGGGGGCGCCCTATCTCATGCGGGCGCGGACCCCCGAGCCGTCGCGGCTCCTGATGATCGAGGCGGCGGCGTTTCGCCGCACCGTGCGGCAGGAGCCGTTGCTGGCGCAGGAGGTGATCGGCAGCCTCGCCGGGCAGTTCCGGCGCCTGGTCCGGCAGGTCAAGAACCTGAAGCTGCGCACGGGCACCGAGCGCGTGGGATGCTATCTCCTCGCTTTGTCCCGGCGCCAAGCCACGCCGCACCGCGCCATTCTGCCTTACGAGAAAAACCTGATCGCGTCGGAGCTCGGCATGACGCGCGAGAGCTTCTCGCGCACGCTCTCGGCGCTCCAGGCGGAGGGCATCGTCGTCCGGGGCGAGATGATCACGATCACGGATGCGAAGCGCCTTGCGGCCGCGTGCCGACCCGACCCGCTCATCGACGGTCCCGGGGGCGCGTCGCCCATGCAGCAGGCCGCGACGGCAAGACCGCCCGGCAGGCCGCGATCACGGCGATCCCATGGATGACGTCACGATCGCTCTCGCGATCCATGTTCTGGCCGTCGTGCTCTGGATCGGCGGCGTTGCGATGGTCACGACCGTCCTGCTGCCCGCCATACGACGGCTCAAGAGCGCTCAAGAGCGGCTCGCCTTCTTCGCGACGATCGAGCGCCGCTTTGCCTGGCAGGCGCGCGGCACGACCCTGCTCGCCGGCCTCAGCGGCTTCTACATGGTGGATCGGCTGGGCCTGTGGTCGGCATTCCCGTCTCTCGACTATTGGTGGCTCGATGCGATGGTCCTGGTGTGGCTCTTGTTCACGCTGATGCTGTTCATCGCAGAGCCGCTGTTCCTCGACCGCTGGCTTGAAGCACGGGCGCGGCGCGCCCCCGAAGCGACATTCGCGCTGCTCCAGAGACTTCACTGGGCCTTGCTCGTGCTGAGCCTTGTCACGATCATCGGGGCCGTCGCCGGCAGTCACGGCCTGTCCTTCGGCTGACGCCATGGGTATGCCCGCACAGATAGAGCGCATAGCCCGCCGCGGCGGCATGGTCGGCCATCTCGGCCGAACGCACCAGAGGATGCGGAAATCGCCCGTTCCGGTCAGCAGCGCCTGCCGCGCCGCCTCGGTGTAGTGGCTGTGCACGTCGTCACCGGCGCGCCGCCTGGCCGAGGCCGGCGACGACAGAGGGGGGCCGGCTCACGCCGGCCCCCCTGACGCTTCATCCGTCGAGCTGAGCGGTCGCGCTCAGAAGTCGGTGAATTTGGCGGCGGTGCAGTTGCCGCATCCCCAAGGATAGGACCAGTCGGCGACCTTGCCCTTGTCCTCCTCGAGATATTTGCTCCACGGTTCCGGCATCAGCACGGTTTTGCTCTGATAGACGATGCTGAACTGCCCGTTGGCTTGGACCTCGCCGACCATCACAGGCTTTGACAGGTGATGGTTGCTGTTCATCACCACCTCGAAGCCGGACGGCGATTTCATCGTCTGGCCGATCATCGCTTGGCGGACCGCGGCGACATCGGTGCTGCCGGCTTGCTCGACGGCATGGGCCCACATGTGGAACAGCACGTATTCCGACTCCATCGGGTCGTTGGTGACCCGCTTGGGATCCTTGGTGTAGGCGTGCCACTTGTCGATGAACGCCTTGTTCTCCGGCGACTTGACCGATTGGAAGTAGCTCCAGCCGGCGAGATGCCCGACTAGGTTCTTGGTGTCGATGCCGGCCAATTCCTCCTCGCCGACCGAGAAGCCGATGACGGGGATGTCGCTCGCCTTGACCCCCTGGTTGGCGAGCTCCTTGTAGAACGGGACATTGGCGTCGCCGTTGATGGTCGACACCACGGCGGTCTTCTTGCCGGCGCCGGCGAATTCCTTGATCTTGGCGACCTCGGTCTGCCAGTCGGAAAAGCCGAACGGAGTGTAGTTCTCCCGGATGTCGGCGTCGGTGACGCCCTTCGCATGGAGGAAGGCGCGGATGATCTTGTTGCTCGTCCGCGGATAGACGTAATCGGTGCCTTCGAGCACCCAGCGCTTCACCGCCCCGCCTTCGCCGCTCATCAGGTAGTCGATCGCCGGGACGGCCTTGTTGCTCGGCACCGAGCCGCCGTAGAAGACGTTGTACGAGGCCTCCTCGCCTTCATATTCGAGCGGGTAGAACAACAGGCCGTTGAGCTCCTCGAACACCGGCAATACCGATTTGCGCGACACCGAGGTCCAACAGCCGAACACGGCCGCGACCTTGTCCTTGGACAGAAGTTCGCGGGCCTTCTCGGCAAAGAGCGGCCAGTCCGAGGCCGGGTCGACGACGACCGCCTCGACCTGTTTGCCGAGCAGCCCGCCATGGGCGTTGAGTTCGGCGACCTGCATCAGCATCTGGTCCTTCAAGATCGTCTCGCTGATCGCCATCGTTCCCGACAGCGAGTGCAGGATGCCGATCTTGATGGTGTCTTCGGCCTGTGCCTCGTGCGCTCCGCCACCCAGCAGGACAGTGAGTGCGACAGCGGTCTGAAGCCAGGTACGGCGCGTAAGTCTCATGGGTCTTCTCCTCTGCTCAAGGGGTGCGCAAGCCGAGAAACGACGGGCGTGCTCGCAAGAAGCCGGCACCGAAGCTCGATCTCGATCGTCGATTGCTTGCTCCTCGATGGAGTAAAGGATGCGCGCCCGTCCCCTTTGCCGAAAGAGCCATCGGGCGAAAATGCCATGGCGCCAGGCAAAACCGGCAAAAACCTCCGGCGGCGCCTCCTGCGACAAGGAAGCGCCTGCGGCGCGGTCATATATTCCATTTTTTGGGCGCCCGGTGCTTTGGAAGCGAGCACTCCGGCGGCATGGACTCTCCTGCTGGGTCCAGTCGTCGCCACTTTGATGGAACCAGTTTCGGGCGTGGAACCGCGCCCCGGACTCTGGATTTTCGATTTGTCTTGGCGGAAACCTTGGGCGCTCCTGGATTTTATGATTTGATGAGCGTCTCTGGCGTCCCGGCCGGGCAACTGGACCCATCGGGGCGCGGAAGATGGAGGCGTGTCGACCGGCAGATGCAGATCCCTGTTCTTCTCGACCGATCCCGGCCGACGCCGCTGACCGCTCAGCTCGTCGAGCAGCTCCGCTACGCCATCCGCCACGGACGGATTGCGTCGGGAACGCGCATGCCGTCCTCCCGTCACCTGTCGGAGCAGCTCCGCATCGGACGCAACACGGTGGTTCGCGCCTACGAGTTGCTGGTCATGGAGGGTTATGTCGACTCTCGCCCGGCCTCCGGGATGTTCGCCGCCATGCATATGCCTGACGGGCTGATGCGACCGCGCGATGTCGCCGACGACCCGCAGGGCCGCGGCGATGGCAGAGCGGCGGCCATGCCGATGCCCTTGTTCGCGGCGCGCGCCCAGAGCCTGGCGAGCCAGAGCCGCAGCCATATCTCCTTCGATTTCTTTCCCGGTCGACCCAGCGCGGGGCTGTTTCCGATCAAGACCTGGCGGCGGCTGCTGCAGACCTGCCTGTCGCATGGCGGCGCGATGGGATTGTCCGAATACGGCGATCCCGGCGGCCTGGCGGCGCTGCGCTCCGCCATCGCCCATCACCTCGCGGCGACCCGCGGTCTGGTCGCCGACCCCGGCCAGATCGTGATCGTCGGCGGGATCCAGGAGGGTATCACCATAGCCGCGCGCCTCTTTCTCGCGCCGGGGAAGGTCGCGGCGCTGGAGACGCCCTGCTATCAGGGCGCTGCCTTTGCCTTCGAGGCGGAAGGGGCCGAGATCGCCGGCGTGCCGGTCGACGAGGACGGGCTGATCCCGGAAGATTTGCCCAAAGCGGCGGCCTCGCTGCTCTATGTCACGCCCTCGCACCAATATCCGACCGGTCACACGCTGGCGCTCGCCCGTCGCCACGCCATCGTCGCCTGGGCCCGGCGCACCGGCTGCTACATTCTCGAAGACGATAACGACAGCGATTTCCGCTATGAGGGATCGCCGTTGCAGGCCGTCGCCGGCATGGCGCCGGATTGCACGATCTATCTCGGGAGCTTCTCGAACTCGCTCGGCGCCGGATTGCGCCTGGGATACATGGTCGTGCCCGCGCCGCTCGTGGAAGCGACGCGGATCGCCAAGACGCTCCTCAACAACGGCAATTCCTGGTTGGAGCAGGCGGCGCTGGCGGAGATGATTCGCAGCGGCAGTTATGCCGCCCATCTCATGCGCATTCGCGCGCATTACCGCGCGAGCCGCGATTGCCTGCTCACCTCGCTCCGCCGTCATTTCGGCGATGTCGCGGTGAGCGGCGAGTCGGGCGGGCTGCATGTCTTTTGGCGGCTGCCGCCCGGTGTTCCCGACGCCGTGACGTTGGAGGGGCTGGCGCGCCGCGCGCGCGTCGGCGTCTATTCGCTGCGCTCCGCGGGTGCCTACGAGCCGCAGGCCTCCGCGCTGTCGCGGCGCGGCATCGTCCTTGGCTACGCCGCGCTCACGCCAAAGCAGCTCGAGCAGGGCATTGCGCGCCTCTCCGATGCCGTCGATGACGCGCTGGACATGCACCCCGCCTTTCTCGACGAGCTGCTTCATGAGCCTGGGTTCCGCAATCCGCCCGCGCCGCCCTCGGTCGGGCGATCGCCCTATCTGGCTCCCAGATTTCGTCAGAAACCGGCTCTACCCGCCGCCCCCCAGCGTCGTGCACCGTCGAAGCCGAGCACAGCAGCAGAGAGCGGCCTCGCCATGCCCGTGATCGCCGGCATCTACCGCTATCCGATAAAGGGGCTCAGCCCGCAGCCGCTGCCGGGCGTCGTGGTGGAGGCGGGAAAGCCGTTTCCCCATGACCGGGTGTTCGCGCTGGCACGACCGGGCGCGCCGATCGATGCCGACGAGCCGAGATGGGCCAAGAAGGGCCTTTTCATCATGCTGATGCTCGAGGAGGCGCTGGCGCGCGTCCAGACGCATCTCGACATTGACACGATGCACTTCACGATCGTCGAAGGCGGGCAGCAAGTGCTGTCGGTCGATATCAACAGCGAGGCCGGCCGCCTCCAAATCGAGCGTTTCGTTCATCGGCTGGTTCCGACGCTGGCCGCGCCGCCGAGGCTGGTGCAGGCGCGCGTGGGTCACTTCATGGACAAGCCCGAAAATGTCCTCTCGCTCATCAATCTCGCGACGGTCCGGAGCCTGGAGGAGCAGTGGGGCATCCGGATCGACGCGCTGCGCTTCCGCGCCAATTTCTACATCGACGGCGTCAGGCCATGGCAGGAGTTCGACTGGATCGGCAGCGATATCCGCCTCGGCGACGCTGTGTTCAGGGTCGATCGCCGCAACGGCCGCTGCGGCGCCACCAACGTCGATCCCGCGAGCGGCCGTCGCGACCTCGATATTCCCGGCATGTTGCGGGCGGCGTTCGGCCATAAGGACCTCGGCGTCTATCTGGTCGTACGCAAAACCGGCAAGGTGGTCGTCGGCGATCCCGTCGAGTGTCCGGGTTCGGAGGCCGCCGCCGCCGAGGTCGCGCCCGCTGCGGTCGTGGCGGGGGTCTTTCGCCGCTTCATCTGCCGCGGCTGCTATTTCATCTATGAGGAAGGCCACGGCCTGCCGCAGCAATCGATCGCTCCCGGGACGCCTTTCGCGGCGATTCCGGCGAGTTGGCGCTGCCCCGATTGCGGTACCGAGAAGACGACATTCCGGCCGCATTTGCCGAGCGCGGCCCCCGCCTAAGCTAGCGGCGCGCCGTCCCGGCGCCGGTCGAGCGCCGCAAGGTGATCACCGCCGCGTCGCCGCGGCAGTTGTACCGCAGCGCCGCAGCCCCGGTGCCGAGCCCGCGGCTGGTGTAGCCGACCATCGCTCCCTCGCGCCACAAGCCGCTGGCGCCGTGGCGGCAGCGACGGAGCATCGTGACGATCGGCCGTCCGCCCGGCAGGCAGACTTGGCCGCCATGGGTATGCCCGCAGAGATAAAGCGCATAACCCGCCGCGGCGGCGTGATCGGCCATCTCGGCCGAATGCACCAGCAGGATGCGGAAATCGCCCGCTCCGGTCAGCAGCGCCTGCCGCGCCGCCTCGGTGTAGTGGCTGTGGACGTCGTCGAGTCCGGTGATCGCCACGCGCTCTCCCTGTCGCTCGAGCGCCGTCGATTGGTTGATCAGCACCTCGAGCCCGAATGCCTCGAGCGCTGTGACGATATCCGCGGGATCGTGATTGCCGAGCACCGCGAGGCGGCGGTCGCGAACCTCGACCGCGGCAAGAATCTCGGCGAGCGGTGCCACCGATCGCTCGAGCGGCGCGCGCGGATCGCCCTGAACGTCGCCGGTGACGACCAGCAGATCGACCTGGACACCCGCCAGCAGCCGGCGCGCGCTGCCGGCCAGCGCCGGCAGGAAGTCGAAATGCGTGTCGCTGACATGCAGGATGCGATAGCCGTCGAAAGCCGCCGGCAGGTGCGGAAAGAACAGCTCGAACTCTAGGAGCTGCGGATCGAGCGCGTTGCGCTGGCCGCGCGCGTGGAGGCCCAGCCCTCGCATGCCCCAGTCGAAGACCCTGATGGCATGGCCGAACAGGCGATTGGGCCAGCGCGAGCGCGGGCCGTCCGGACCGATCGACCGCCGCCCGCGCTCGATGCCGCGACGCCGCTCGGCCCAGCGCGCCCGTTCGCCTCGCGCCGCTGCCGCGACCGCGTCGAGAGGCTCGGCGGCCGCTGCCCCGGCTTTCGGCATCATGAGCGTCATAAGGGCACCATCTCCGGATCGGGCCGCGAGTATGCGCGGTTAGGGTAAAGAGCGGCTGAATCGCCGGCGCGCAAGCAAAAATCGTGGGACCGCCCAACGCTTGACTTTCGCGCGGGCGACCGCGGGCGATGATCGATGCGAAAGAAGGCGTAAATAAGTCGCGCCCGGCCCGCCTTGCTGTTGCTGCATCGGCCGCGGAAGCGCATTCTGCCGCGGCAGGAGACGGTCATGCGCACGCGGCGGGCGTTGTTGGTGGGCGGTGCCGGTGCCGCGGCGCTCGCGCTGGGAGGCCTGGGCTGGCGCGCCTGGGACCGTGGCGTGTGGTCGGGCGGCGAAGGTCCGGCGTACGCGCCCTGGAGCGATTGGCGGGGCAGCGCCGCCGACGGGTCGAAGCGGCCGTTGCGCGCCGCGATCCTGGCGGCCAATCCGCACGACACTCAGCCTTGGCTCTTCACCGTCGAGGAAAACGCCATCACGGTCTTTGCCGACCGCGCGCGCCATCTCGGCGCCTTCGATCCCTTTCGCCGCGAAATGCATCTCGGCCTCGGCGCCGCGGTCGAGAACCTTGTGCTCGCCGCGCGCGCCCGCGGCGTCGCGGCGACCATCGCGGCCGCGGACGGCACGCTCTCGCTGTCGCCGGACGAGACGCCGATCCGCGCCGCCCACATCGCCTTGACGCCGATACCGGCGGCGCGCGACGCGCTGGTCGACGCCATCCCGAACCGCCACACGAATCGCGGGCCCTACCGCGCCGATCAGGCGATTGTCGCGGCAACGCTCCGCCGCTTCGCCGATCTCGCCGGCGACGACGCGGTGCGCGTGGTGTTCGTCGCCGACAGCCATGCCCGCGGCGAACTCGGCGCGCTCATCGTCGAAGCCACCGAGCGCATCATCCGCGATCCCCAGATGTCGACCGACAGCGCCCGCTGGTTCCGCACCGGCCGGCGCGACATTGCCGCGCATCGCGACGGCGTGACCGTCGACACCGCCGGTCTCTCGCCGCTCATCACCGCGGCCTCGAAGCTTCTACCGGATCTCGACGCGCCATCGGCCGACCGCTACTGGCTCTCGATCACCCGCGAGACGCAGGTTCCGACCGCGCCGGTGCTGGGCATGCTGCTGGTGCGCGACCGGCTCGACATGCGCTCGGCCATTGCCGCCGGACGCGCCTGGCAAAGGCTGCATTTGGCCGCGACCGGAGAAGGGCTCGCCGCGCAGCCGCTCAACCAGCCGGTCGAATGCATCGACCGCGATGCCATGCTGGGCAAGGCCGATGTCTTCGGCCCCGCGCTTGCCAAACTCGCGCAAGCCTCGGCCTGGGAGCCGACCTTCGTCTTCCGCTTGGGCGTCGCCGAGCGCGCAACCGGCCCAAGCCCGAGGCGGGCGCTGGAGGAGGTGTTAAGGACCTAGCGCGCGGACGCGCGGCGCCGCCGGGCGATCAGCGCCCGCCCGGCTTCTTGTTGCTGAAGCCGCGGATCTGCGCCTGGTTCAATTCGCTGACGTTCAGCTCGCCATCCTTATCCTTGTCCAACCTGTCGAACTCCGCCGCCATGAAGCTCATGAACTCCTGCCTGGAGACCTTGCCGTTCTGGTCCTTGTCCATCAGGAGCAACAGCTGCGCGGCCTGCGGCTCCGCGGCGGCGAGGTTCTGGTTTCTGTCTTGGGCGAGCGCGGTGCCTCCCCATGCTGCGGTTGCGAAGGTCGCGGCGCTGGCCAACACGACGATTGATTTCCAGGACATGACGCACCTCCGTCGGTATCGATGATTGCGACGCTCCGATCGCGCACGCGCGCATCAGGAGGATCCGCCGAGAAGCGTGGCGAACAGATCCGAGCATAAGCCGCCTGGCTTACGCGCGGCTGACAACGCGCCGAAATCGGCGGCGTTAGTGTCGCGATTGATCGAGTGGAATTTCGCAGGTGCGATATAGCAGGCGCAATATGCGACTATTTCTTGTCGCGGGCGCTTGGCCAAAGGCGCAAGCCGGGCGTGCCGCGCAGCGAGGTGGCCAACAGCAACAGGCCTCCGGCGAGCGCCAGATCCTTGAAGAACATGGCGCGCTCCACATGGTCGGCGACATCGAAATGCACCAGGACCGCGGTGGCGAGGCAGAAGCCGGCGAGCAGCGCCGCCGCCGGGCGCAGGAACCAGCCGGTGAGGACCGCAACGCCGGCGCCAATTTCGAGCAGGATCACCAGCGGCAGCAGCAACCCGGGCAGGTGATGGTGCGCCATATGCTCCAGCACCGGTTGCGGCGCGATGATCTTGCTGATCCCGGCGAGAATGAAGAGCTGCGCCACCAGAATGCGGCCGAGCCAGTCTCCGATGCGGGCGATGGGCATCTCGCGGCGCCGTGCGCCGGTGGTTTCGGTCATTGCCATCCGAGCCTCCAAGGGCGATATCATTAAGTGATATGAATATCACTTGGAGTCAATAGCGCCGACGGCGCGGAGAGTCAAGGCGCGAGCAGGCGGCTCCGCCGTCTCTCCGCCCGTGGGCAATCGCCTGTGCCGCGAGCCGCGGGTGGGAAAGATTGACCACGGAGGCACGGAGGGCACGGAGAGCAGGCGTTGTGCGCGCGGAACGCGCCATTCTTCGCTTCTCCGTGCTCTCCGTGTCTCCGTGGTGAACCCCATCTGCGATAGCCCGGCGCGACGCAACGCGTCGTCGCCGGCGGGTGGCAGCGGTTGCTCTCGTAATCGCGCGAGCCCGCACCGCGCGAGTGGCTTGCGCTTCCCCATGGCGACCCATCAATGGGGACGCTAGGCGGGAAAGCGTGCGGCGTAGCTCTCCAACGGCAGCCGCAGGGCGTTGGTGAGATAACTCACGGTCCGATAGAACCCGGCGAGCATCAGGATTTCGATCAGCGCTTCTTCGCTGAAGGCGGCCCTGAGCTCGTGCCAGAGCGCGTCGTCGAGATCTGAGCGCGCGTGCAGCGCATCGCAGGCAAAGAGCAGCAGGCGGTCTTGCGGCGACCAGCAGGGATCGTCGCCGCTGCCGCGGACCAGCGAGCGCTGCTGCGCTTCGTCGAGACCGGCGCGGCGCGCGAAAAACGCGATATGCACGCCCCATTCGTACTCCGAGCCCGACAGCGCCGTGATCCGGTCGATGACGATCTCCCGCTGCCGCAGCGTCACATGCCCCTTGTCGAGCAGGCCGCCCTGGCGGAAGCGCTCGAACAGGCGCGCGTCGCGCGCCAGCGTGGTGAAGAGGCCGAGCGGCGGCACGCGCGGCGGCATGATCCGGTCGAGGGCGGCTTGGATTTCCGCCGGATAGGGCGGCGCCAGCGGCGCGATGCGGGCTGTCACGGCGCACGCTCCCATGCTATGATTTCCATAGCTGAGGATATCGCCCTTGCTATGGAAAGTATAGCATGAAATTTCCCTCGCCCGGCCGGCCGGTCCGCGGCTCCCGGACCGGGCGCCCGATCATGGCGCTGCTCGACCTGTTGGGCCGGCGCATGAGCTTGCGCGTGCTGTGGGAGCTTTCCCAGGCCGGGGAGCCGCTGACCTTCCGCGCGTTGCAGGCGGCGGCCGAAACCAATCCCGGCGTGCTCAACACGCGCCTGAAGGAATTGCGCGCGGCTTGCGTCGTGGTGCACGAGGCGCGCGGCTACGGGCTGAGCGAGGAGGGGAAGGCGTTGCTGCCGCTGCTCCTGCCGCTGCAGCGCTGGGCGGAGGCGTGGAGCGCAAGGCTGGGCGCCGGAACTCGCCGGCAATCGCCGCCTCGCCGCCGCGCGCGCCGTCAGATGCCGAGATAGGCGCGCCGCACCTCGGCATTGCCGGCGATCTCGGCGGCCGGGCCCGCCATCACCACGCGGCCGGTCTGCAGCACATAGGCGCGGTCGGCGATCGCCAGCGCCTCCGCCAGCCGCTGCTCGACCAGCAGGATGGTCACGCCCAGCGAGCGGATGCGCGTCACCGCGGCGAGGATGTCGTCGACGAGCCGCGGCATGATGCCCTGGCTCGGCTCGTCCAGCATCAGCAGCCGCGGCTGCGTCATCAGAGCGCGGCCGATCGCGAGCATCTGCTGCTCGCCGCCCGAGAGCGTGCCGGCGCGCTGCCGCAGCCGCTCCTTGAGGCGGGGGAACAGCTCGTAAACCAGCGCGAGCGGCTTGAACCGGTCGACCTCGCCGCGCTTGGCATAGGCGCCGAGGCGCAGATTGTCCTCGACCGAGAGCCGCGGGAAGAGCCGGCGCCCCTCGGGGACGAGATTGACGCCGAGCCGGGCGATGCGGTGCGGCGCGAGCCGCGCGAGGCTCGTGCCCTCGAAGTCGATGGCGCCTTCCGTCGCCACTTGGCCGGCGATGGATTTCAGCAGCGTGCTCTTGCCCGCGCCGTTGGCGCCGACCACCGCGACGATCTCGCCCTGGCCGACCGCGAGGCTGACGCCCTGCAGCGCCTTCAAGCCGCGATAGCTGGCTGAGACGCCCTCAAGCCGCAGCATAGCGGTCTCCGAGATAGGCCTTGATCACCGCGGGATTGCGCACGACCGCCTCGGGCCGGCCCTCGGTCAGCACGCGGCCGAGATCGAGCACCACCGCCCGTTCGATCAGCGGCAGCAGCACCTCCATCACATGCTCGACCATGATGATGGTGACGCCTTGCGCGCGGATTTCGCGGATGAGCTGCACGCCCGCTTGCGCCTCGGTCGGCGTGAGGCCGGTCAGCATCTCGTCGAGCAGCAGGATGCGCGGGAAAGTGGCGAGCGCGCGCGCGACTTCGAGCCGGCGCTTCTCGGACGGCGTCAGGCGATGGGCGGCGGTGTCGATGCGCGCGCCGAGCCCGCAGAAATCCAGCACCTGCTCCGCCTTCGCCATCGCCGCGCGCGAAGTGCCGGCCCTGGCGAAGGCGCCGACCATGACGTTTTCCAGCACCGTCATGGAATCGAAGCTGCGCACCACCTGGAAGGTGCGCGCGATGCCGAGCCTGGCGCAGGCGACCGGTCCCCGTCCCGAGATCCGTCTGCCGTCCAGCCGGATCTCGCCGGCATCAGGCGTCACCTCGCCGGAGATGCTGTTGAAGAGCGACGTCTTGCCCGCGCCGTTCGGGCCGATGAGGCCCAGGATCTCGCCTTCGGCGACGTCGAAGCTGACATCGACATTGGCATGGACGCCGTCGAATGCCTTGCTCACGCGGTCGATCTCAAGCAGCGGGGGCATCGCCACCTCCCGATCGGCGCTTGACGCCCAAGAGGCTCACCAGCCCCTGCGGCCGGGCGAGCGCCACCATCACGATGAGCGCGCCATAGATCATGAGGTCGACGCCGCTGCCGGAGCCGCCGAGATAGCTGCGCGACAATTCGCTGAGCGGGATCAGCACGGCGCTGCCGATCAGCGGCCCCCACAGCGTGCCGACGCCGCCCAGCACCGCGGGCAGCGCGATCAGGATCGAGAGACTGCCGGCCATGATGCTGTCGGGGTCGATATAGCCGACATACTGCGCGTAGATCGCGCCGCCGACCGCGGTCAGGAAGCCGCTGATCCCCGCCGCCGCCATCTTGCTGGGAAAGACGCGCACGGCGAGGCTGCGCGCGGCGGTCACATCGTCCTTGATGGCGCGCCAGGAATAGCCCCAGCGCGAGCCCTCGACGATCCAGGCGACGAGCCAGGCGATGGCCGCGAAGCTCAGCGCGACATAGTGCCAGGGGAGCTTGCTGATGCGGAACTGCAGGTCGATCAGCGATTCCGTCTTGAACGGCACATAGACGCCGCTGGCGCCGCCGACCAGGTCCCAGTTGAGGAACAGCAGATAGCCGATCTCGCCCACCACCACGGTGGCGATCGCATAGTAATGGCCGGAGAGCCGGAAGCAGGGCCAGCCGACGAGCAGCGCCGAAAGCCCGCCGATGAGGCCGCCGGCAAACATGCCGAGCGTCGGCGGCACGCCCGCCCGGACGAAGAGCAGGGTCGAGACATAGCCGCCGATGCCGAAATAGAGCGCGTGGCCGAGCGAGATCTGGCCGCAATATCCCCCGAGGATGTTCCAGGCCTGCGCGAGGCCCGCGAACAGGATGGTGAGGATCATCAGGTTCTGGAGATAGACGTCGCGGGTGGCGAACGGCAGCAGCGCCAGCAGCAGGAGGACGGCGGCGCCGATCAGCAGCTCGCGGCGCCGCCGGCGGAGGATCGAATTGTCGCGGGCCGCGGCTCGCGGCAGCAGCCCGGCGAGGCTCTTCAGCGCGATCACCCGAACAGCCCGCGCGGCCGGACCATCAGCACCAGCAGATAGACCGCGAACATGCCGACCTGCTTCAGCGACGGCTCCAGCAGCAGCGCCGTGACGCTCTCGACTTCGCCGATCAGCAGCCCCGCCACCAGCGCGCCGGCGAGGCTGCCGAAGCCGCCGAGCGCCACCGTCACATAGGCGATGAGGGCGAAGTTGGTGCCGACATTGGGCGAAATGTAATAGAAATTCGCCAGCATCACGCCGGCGACGCCGACCGCCGCCGCCCCCATGCCCCAGCCGAGGGCGAAGATCCGGTCGCGGTCGATGCCGATCAGCGCCACCGCATCCCGGTCCTCGCGCGTCGCCTCGAGCGCGCGGCCGAACTCGGTCTTCGACACCATGAGCAACAGCGCGAAGGCGAGCAGGCAGACGACGCTCGCCGCGACTTGCGGCAGCGGCAGATGGATCCCCGACAGCGCCAGGGTGCGGTTGCTGAGCCAGCCGTCGCCGATGCTGCGGAACTGGCCGCCGAAAAAGAACTGCGCCGCGCCGCGGATGAAGATCGCAAGGCCGAAGGTGACGAAGATCTGCACCATGCCGGTATTGAAGGTGACTGAAAGCGCGCGGGCGATCAGCAGGCGGTAGATCGCGATGCCGACGCCGAAGAGCAGCAGCCCCACCAGCGGCAGCAGCAGCAGGGGATCGAGGCCGGTGCTCTGATGCAGCACGAAGGTCGCGAACATCGCGAGCATCAGCAGCTCGCCATGGGCGAAATTGACGACATCCATGAGGCCGAAGATCAGGCTCAGCCCCGCCGCGACCAGCGCGTAGATCAGCCCCATCAGCAGCCCGCTCGCCAGCGTCTGCAGGACGAGGCCGATGGTCATTGCGGGATCCCGCTCACTGACCGACCTTCCACTGCACGTCCATGGTCGCGACGTCGAACGGCCAGACGGTGTGGTAGGTGCCGCCCTTGACCTGCTGGATGACCGGCGTGCCTTCGGTGTTCTGCCCGGTCGCGTCGAACTTGATGCCGGTCCAGGGCATGATCGTCTCGGCGCCCTTGATGTCGGTGGCGATGAGCGCCGCGCGGATGTCGGCGGGCTTGGCCGAGCCGGCGCGGTTGATGGCGTCGGCCAGCACCTGCAGCGCGGTGATCTCGCGCGAGGTGTTGTCGTTGAGATCCTTGCCTTGCTTGGCGCGGTAGAGCGCATTGACCGCCGGGATCGCGGGCCGCGCCTTGATCGCGTCGCCGGCATAGCTCGAGCGGCTGAGCACGCCCTCGGCGAGCGCGCCCGCGCCGGTGAGGAAGTCCTGCTCCTGGAATCCCGCCGCCTGCGCCAGGACCGCATGCGGCGTATAGCCGAGCTCGTTCATGGTATGCATGATCAGGATCGCGTCGCTGGTATAGGAAGACGGCATCAGCACGTCGGCATTCGCCGCCGCGAGGCGCTGCGCCTCGGCGGAGAGTGAGGGCGAATTGGCGCGGTAGCGGATGTCCGCCGCGACCGTGATGCTCGCCTCCTGCGCCAGCTTCCGCTGCACGGTGCTGCTGTCCGTGCCGAAGATGCTGTCCTCGTAGAACAGCGCGACCGACGTCACGGGATGGCCGGTCTTGGCGCCGATGTCGCGAAAGAAGCTGAACATCGCGCGACTGAACATCTCGTCATGCGGCGAGGTGCGGAAGAACCAGGCGAGGCCGCGCTGATTGAGGCTCGGCGAGGAATTGTCCGCCGACAGGTAGGGCAGCTCGTAGCGCTCGGTCACCTGGCTGATCGTGGCGGCGGTGGCGCTGGTGTAGCTGCCGACAATGGCGACGACGTGCTCCTGGGTGATGAGCCGCTCGGCTTCGGCGCGCGCCTTCTGCGGATCGCCCTGGCTGTCGGCGAAGACCAGCTTGATATGGGCGCCGCCGAGCTTCGCGAGCCCGCCGCCTTCGCCGAGCAGCATCGGCAGCTTGTCATGCGCGCCGTTGATGATCTCGGCTTCGGTCTCATAGGCGGCCTTGGCGTCCAGCCCGACCTGGGCGGCGTTGCCGGTCAGCGGGTAGACCGCGCCGATGACGATGTCGTCGGCGGCCCGCGCCGATCCCGCGAGGGCGGCCAGCAGGATTGCGCTCAAGGCGATGGCAGGGATACGCATGCAACTGTCCTTGTTTGTTCCAGGATTCAACGATGGAGTGCGGCGGTCGCGGCTTCATCGACGGCACCGTTCGGCGCCAGCGCGGCCCGACGGCCGCGCTCGGTCGCTGCGGCGGATACGGGATCGTCTCGCACATCCCGTGCCAGAAGCGTCCTTCAGGAATCGCACATCTCGTAGCCCCTCCCCCCGGCGGTTTCCCGCGACCTCCTGCAACGGGGATCGCAGCGCCTGACCATCCTGCACCGTCTTTAGGCAGTTGATCAGGACTTGCGCACCCGGCTGGGGTTGGGGGTGCCGAAGTTGGGGGTGGTGGTATCGTCGCTGCTGTCCCTAGAGCAGGGTTCCGCTGGATCGACTCAGTGCGTCCTTCGACTGCTCGCTCCGCTCACGCTCAGGATGAGGCAATTTTCTTTGAGCC
>JBKQTR010000377.1:0-4563 GCA_052143095.1 Allostellaceae bacterium | reverse complement strand
TCCGCCATATCGTGACCTCCATGACTGCTCCGATTGCGTCCGGCTGGAGCGGTTGCCGGGTGGGCCTTGCACCCACTGGAAAGCGCCGCCTTTTCACGGCGCACGCCAGAAGCAGTCATCGCCGGCGCTCGCCGGCGCGGCGGCAAGGCTGCCGGGCGCCTCGCCGAGCAGCGCGCGCAAGGTCCGCCCCTCGCCGTCGACGCGCAGCGCCTGCGCGGGCTTGTGCGCCGCGCGCGCCAGCGCCGGCTCGATCTCGCCGGCGAATTCCGGCGAGTAGGCGACCGCGCCGCAAGCGGAATTCTCGATCATGTAGGCGTAATCGTCGGCGCGCAGCAGCGTGTTGAGCGGCACCGGCACGATCCCGGCCTTGATCGCGCCCCAGAACAGGTAGAAGAACTCCGGGCAGTCCTTGACCGCCATAAGCAACCGCGCGCCCGGCGCAAGGCCGAGCCGGCGCAGCACGTTGCCGCAACGCGCCACCCGTTCGGCGAGCGTGGCGTAGGTCACCTCCTCGGCAGCGGTGCGGATGGCGGTCCTTGCGCCGTTGCCTTCCTCGACGTGGCGATCGATGAAGGGCACGGCGACATTGAAGCGCTCGGCGAATTCGAGCCTTGTCGGCTGGACCGTCCGGTCGGCGATGACAGTGTTGTCCCGCATGTGCCATCCCCTTTCGCCGCCCGACACCACGGCGGGCGGTCAACGCACCCCCCGATCGCTAAAACATATATAGCAGTACCGAATTACCTATTTACATTGACCTCCCGGTGCGTCAGCTTGTCAAGCAGGCTGGCTGCCGGCATGCGGCGTCGGGACCGTTGACAGGCCGTGAATCCCGGGCATTCCCGGCGAGCCAAGCGGCGCGACTGATTGACGCGGCGGCGTTGCCCGGATAAGCAGTCGCCGGCACATCGAGGCGATCAATGAAGACAGTGACAGCAGCCGAGGCCGGCGCAACCATGCGGATCCGAGCCGCCGTGGCGGCGGACGTGCCATCGGTGATCGCGCTCGACGAGGAGGTCACCGGCCTCGCCAAGCCGGATTACTGGCAAGACCTGTTCGAGCGCTATGGCGCGCGACGGCGCGACGAGCGCTTCTTCCTCGTGGCCGAGCGCCAGAGCCGCATCGACGGCTTCGTCATCGGCGAGACGCGCGCCTGGGAATTTGGCTCGCCGCCCTGCGGTTGGATCTTCGCCATTCAGGTCCGGCCGAAGAGCCGCCTCAGGGGCGTCGGCACGCAGCTCTTCGACGCCATCTGCGCTCGCTTCCGCAAGATCGGCGTGGTCAACGTCCGCACCATGCTGGCGCGCGACAACACCACGATCCTGTCGTTCTTCCGTAGCCAAGGCATGATGGCGGGGCCCTTCATTGAGCTCGAGACGACGCTCGAGTGAGGATGGGCGTGCAACGATGACAAAGCCACTGCCGGAGCGCGCATGAAGCTGCAGAAGGCTACCTGCTTTGCTCTCTTCGCCGTCCTCGAACTGGCCGCCGATCCGACGCGCCAGCTCGCCGCGGCGGAGATCGCCGACAAATACGGCATTTCGCTGCATCATCTGGCCAAGGTGCTGCGCGATCTCGGCCGCGCCGGCATTGTCGACTCCACGCGCGGTGTCGGCGGCGGCTACCGCTTCGCCGGCAATCCCAAGCGCCTGACGCTGATGGACGTAATCGAGCTCTTCGAGCCGATCGAGGCGGATGCCAGCGGCGACGATCCGCGACCGAATACCGATGCCGGCCGCGCTCTGCGCCTCGTGCTCGCCGAGATCGACGAGCACGCGCTCGCCACCTTCCGCTCGATCAGCATCTCCACCATGCTGAAGATCATCGCCCAGCGGCCTTGGACAGCCGCGCTCGGCGATCGGCGGCCGCGCAAGAAGGCCGCGAGAGGCTGACCCGAGCCCGGCAGCGATCGACGCAAGACAAGACAGGTGGGACATGACCGAGAGCGCGACCCCAGCCGAGTTTGACGAGGTCTATCTGCGGCCCGGCCGCTTCGTCGACAGCGACCATCCCGGCATCGTCGCCTTCGCGGCGCGCGTCGCGGGCGACGTCCACGACCCCGTCTCGGCCGCGGTCAAGCTCTACTACGCCGTGCGCGACGAGATCCGCTACGACCCTTACATGCCCTACGACGACACCGACACCTATCGCGCCGGCGCGGTGCTGGCCAGGGGTCGCGGCTATTGCGTCGGCAAGGCGGCGCTGCTCGCGGCCGGGGCCAGGGCGCGCGGCATCCCGGCCAGGCTCGGCTTCGCCGATGTCCGCAATCATCTCGCGACGCCACGTCTGCTGCAGCTCATCGGCGGCGACGTTTTCATCTATCACGGCATCACCGAGCTGTGGCTCGACGGTGGCTGGGTGAAGGCGACGCCCACCTTCAATCTCAGCCTCTGCGAGAAGTTCGGCCTGGACGCGCTCGACTTCGACGGCCGGGCGGATGCGCTGCTTCATCCCTTCGATCGAAGCGGGCGGGCGCATATGGAGTATCTGCGACAGCGCGGCAGCTACGCCGACGTTCCGGTCGACATCATCATGCCGGCGATGTCGGCGACCTATCCGCGCCTCGCCAGGCTCGCCGCCGGCGAGCGCGGCGACTTCGCGCAAGAGGCCGAGGAGCAGGCGTGAGGCTCGCCGGCGCACGCGTCGGCGCGGGGCGCGCGTCGGGATGACGGAGCCGATCCTCAGGGTCTGCGACCTGTCGAAGCGCTTCGACGGCCTCGTCGCGGTGAACGCCGTCTCGCTCGAGGCCAGGCTCGGTCAGGTGCATGCCGTCATCGGCCCGAACGGGGCCGGCAAAACGACGCTGATTAACCTGCTGTCGGGCGATCTGACGCCGAGCTCGGGCAGCGTCCGCTGCCAAGGGCGCGAGATCGCAGGCCTGCCGCCGCACCGGATCGCGCGGCTCGGCATCGGCCGAAGCTATCAGAGGACCAATATTTTCCCGCGATTTACCGTCTTCGAGAATTGCCGGCTCGCCGCGCAATCGCGGCTCGGCACGTCGATGCGGTTCTTCCGGCCGGCGCACTCCTATAGGGCGATCAACCACGCCGCCGAGCGGGCACTCGAGTTCGTCGGGCTTCAGCGCGAGGCCAGCCGCGTTGCGGGCCTACTGTCGCACGGCGAGCAGCGCCAGCTCGAGATCGCCGTGACGCTCGCCACCGCACCGCAGGTGCTGCTGCTCGACGAGCCGCTCGCCGGCATGGGTACGGAGGAATCGGCGCAGATGACCGCGCTGATCGCGGGCTTGGCCGCCGACCACGCAATCGTCCTGGTCGAGCACGACATGGACGCAGTGTTCAGCATCGCCCATCAGCTCACGGTAATGGTCAACGGCCGCATTCTGGAGAGCGGCGAGCCGCAGGCGATCCGGCGCAGCAAGGCGGTGCAAGAAGCTTATCTCGGCGGCGCGGACCTCGCCGCGGGCTGATGGCCCGCGGCCCGTGCGCGGCATTGATCCAGGTCATGGCACCCTCGGTCGCGGCCGCGGCAACCTGCGGCTCCAGGCGGCCTAGGCGAGCCGGCCCCGGAGCTGGGAGGCGGACATGCTCTACGAGGACATCCTGTTCGAGCCGGCCGACGGCGTGGCGCGCATCACCATCAACCGCCCGCAGGTCCTGAACGCGTTTCGCGGCAAGACCTGCGTCGAACTGATCGACGCATTGAACCGCGCAGGCTGGGACAAGGCGGTTGCCGCGATCGTGCTTGCCGGTGCCGGCGAGAAGGCGTTCTGCACCGGCGGCGACCAATCGGCCCATGACGGCCACTATGACGGTCGCGGCACCATCGGGCTGCCGATCGAGGAGCTGCACAGCATCATCCGCGACGTGCCAAAGCCGGTGATCGCCCGGGTTCAGGGATATGCCATCGGTGGCGGCAATGTGCTGGCAACGCTTTGCGACCTCACCATCGCCTCCGATCAGGCAGTGTTTGGCCAGGTCGGCCCCAAGGTCGGCTCGGTCGACCCTGGCTTCGGGACGGCTTATCTCGCCCGCGTCGTCGGCGAGAAGAAGGCGCGCGAGATGTGGTATCTCTGCCGGCGTTATACGGCGCAGGAGGCCCTGGCGATGGGACTCGTGAACGCCGTCGTGCCGCATGACCGGCTGGACGTCGAGGTGGCACGCTGGTGCGGCGAGATCCGCGAGCGCAGCCCGACCGCCCTCGCCATCGCGAAGCGCTCGTTCAACGCCGATACGGATCATATCCGCGGCATCGCCGGCTTGGGGATGCAGGCGCTCAGCCTTTACTATCAGAGTGAGGAATCGCGCGAAGGGGTCCGCGCCTTCGCCGAGAAGCGCAAGCCGCGCTTCCGCGATGTGATCACGGGCTGACCGCGGTCTCGCTGCCGAATCCCAGCACCGCCACCCCCAATGGCGACACGGCATTGTTGCTGGAGCTAGAACTCTCCGGCGCTGGCGCGCTGGAGGGTCAACTGTCGTTGGTTGCGGGGGCAGGATTTGAACCTGCGACCTTCAGGTTATGAGCCTGACGAGCTACCGGGCTGCTCCACCCCGCGATATCGGTCGGCAGGGGGTGTGATCCCTGCGGCGGAAGGGGTGAGGAGGG
>JBKQTR010000376.1:0-22303 GCA_052143095.1 Allostellaceae bacterium | reverse complement strand
TCACGGCTTTCTTCCGCTTCGGCGCTTTCTTGGCCGCGCCCTTTGAGGCCGCCGCCTTGGCTTTACGCTTTGCTTTCATGAGATCAAACCCCCTGTGCCGACGAAACACCGGCGATTCTATGAAAGTCGCAACTGAAAGTCGAATGGAATTGCGCGAAAACCGGGGTCGAGAGCAGTTTTTTTGCACGAAAACATGCGAAAGCGGAGTCGTGGAGCGCATTTCGCACCGCTTTCACCGGTGGTTCCCCGGCGAATCGCCGACGTCGCGGAGTTGCGCGAAGCGATTCGCTCCGGTATAAGGTCGCAGCTTTTTCGGAGCAGAGCGATGAAAGACGGCATTCATCCGGACTATCACGAGATCACCGTGGTGATGACCGACGGCACGAGCTACAAGACGCGCTCGACCTACGGCAAGCCCGGCGACACGCTGCGGCTGGAGATCGATTCCAAGTCGCACCCCGCCTGGACCGGTGGCCAGCACCGGCTGCTCGACACCGGCGGCCAGCTCGCGCGCTTCAACAAGCGCTTCGGCGGCATCGGCCTCAAGAAGTAGGGCCGCGGCCCCGGCGGCGCGGGCGCCGCCTCGGCATCCTCCCGACGATCGGAACTATCGCGCGCTGGCGGAGCTACGCGAGCTGGCGGCGCGCCAGCTCGTCCAGCCGGGCGACGCGCACATAGAGGCGCCGGCTGCGATCGAGCAGGGCGGCGAGGCGCTGCGGCATCACCGACGCCGCCGTCTCCTCGCCGTCCATGCAGACCCCGAGCTCGGCGAGCGCATCGTGATCGGCGAGCGCGTCACGCTGGCTGATCTCGCCGGCGAAGACCGCGCGCTGCGCCAGCAGCCAGGCCATGACCTGCGTCAGCCGCGCCGTGAGCCGCATGGTCTCGCGGCAGAAGCGCAGCCGATCCAGCGGCAGCAGGGTCTGGCGGTCGATCGGCTCGCGATGGGCGAAGTAGTCGCGCGCCTCGACCACAAGGCCCATCGCCTCGCCATAGGTCTTGCCGAAAAACGCGGTTGCCTGCACGTCGCCGCCTCTCGCCTGCGTCAGCATTTTCTCTACCATCCCCGCTGCGGCAAGGCCAGTGCTCGGCGGTGCCGTTAACCTTGTTCGACCCTCTTGAACGAAAAAGGCGAATGCCTATGTCCATGACGTCGGATGCCGCCTGGCGGGTCCGACCTGTCCTGGACACCCGGCCTTCACGGCGGGCCCGGGAAGAACCCATGTTGCTCACTGGAGGATATGGTCATGGACACTCTCGATTTCTCCCCGCTTTTCCGTTCCAGCATCGGCTTCGACCGCCTGATGCGCCTTGCCGACACCGCGACGCGGCTCGACAGCGGCAACGCCTACCCGCCCTACAACATCGAGAGCACCGGCGAGAACGCCTATCGCCTCACCATGGCGGTGGCCGGCTTCGCCGCCGATGAGCTCGACATCACGGTGCAGGAGAACGCGCTGCTGGTCACCGGCAAGTCGAAGCGCGAGGAGGAAGGCAAGGAATACCTCTATCGCGGCATCGCCCGACGCGCCTTCGAGCGCCGCTTCCAGCTCGCCGACCACATCAAGGTCGCGGGCGCCAGCCTCGACAACGGATTGCTGCATGTCGACCTCGTGCGCGAGATCCCCGAGGCGATGAAGCCGCGCAAGATCGACATCGCCAAGGGCAGCGGTGCAACGGTGATCGACCAGAAGGCGGCTTAAGCCCGGCTCGGTCTGTCGCAAGCGACAGGGCGGCTCTCGCGAGCCGCCCTTTATTCTTTGCCGCAAGCCGATATTAGTGCTTCAGCCGGCCTACCGCGTTGGACAGGATGAGATAGAGCTTGCCGACATCCGCGGTGACGAAGGTGGCGCCGAGCACGTCCATGTGGTCGCATTCGCGCGCCTGGGCGAGCAGATTCTCGAACTGATTGAGGTAGCGCAGCACGTAGTCGCGGAAGCCGGGATCCTCCTCGAACTTCTTCTTGATCAGCGCGCCTGCGTTCTTCTCCTGCATCTGCAGCAGCTGGCGGGTGAAGATGCCGCGATCGCCGGCATGGAAGCGCTTCCACACGGAATCCGGGATGCTCTGGTCGAGCACGCGGTTGAGATCGACCGCGATCGACTGCAAGGTCTCGATGATGAAGGTGGCGGCCTTGAGGAAGGTGTCCTGCTGCGTCTGGATCGCCGCCTCGCGCACCCGCTGCGCCTCGCTCGAGGCCTCGCTCGCCGCCTTGAGCAGGGTCTCGGTCTGCGTCTCGAACAAGGTCGCGGCGTCCTTTGCCTTGACGCCGGCGCGGTCGGCGGCGGAGATGAGATCGCCGGAATGGCGGCGGAAGGTATCGGCGATGTCGCGCAACCGCTCCACCGCCTTGTCGGTGGCGCCGTTGAGCTCGGTGGTCTGCTCGCGCAGCGCGTTGCGGACGTCGCTGAGCTGGCTGCCGGTATGCTCGGCCGCGGCCGCGAGATCGCGCAGCTGGCGGCGTAGCGCCTCGTTCACCTGCTCGCCCTTGGTCGCGGCCGCCTCGGAGGCCACGGTCAGATTGGTCGCCTGGCTGCGCGCCGCCTCGCCCAGCTCCTGCAGCCGGTTGGCGACGAGATCGCCGGCGCCGGCCACGGCAGCGGCGCGCTCGCTCAGATGCTCGCTCGCATCCTGCAGCCGCGTCGCGACGCGGTCGGCGGTGGCGGCGAGGTCCTGTGCCTGCTGGCGGAAGACGGCGCTGGCGTCGCGCAGCTTGCCGCCCGCGGCATCGCCGGCGACGGCCACCTGCTGGCTGCGCTCGGTGAAGCGGTCGCCGAGCTCGCCGAGCTTGGCGGCGGCGCGGTCGGTGACTTCCTGCACTTCGCCGGCGCGTTGGCGCAGCAGGTCGCCGCTCTGGCCGAGCCGCAGCCCCGCCACCTCGCTCGCCTGGCCCACCGCGCGCGTCTGCTCGGCGAGTAGCTGGCCGATCTCCTCGATCCGGCCATGGGCGCGGTCGCTCGCCTGCGTCACCTCGCTGGAGCCCGCCTGCAGGGTCTCGTTGATGGAGGCGGTCAAGGTCGAGAGGTTGTCGGCAACGGCGTGCAGGTCGCGCACTTGGCGCTGCATCACCACCGCCATCGCCTCGGCCTGCGAGCCCGCCTCGGTGGCGGCGTCGCGCAGTAGCCGCGAATGCTCGCGGAAAGCGTCGCCCACCTGGCTCGAGCGCTGCACCGCCCCTTCGGAGGCGCGGCCGAGTTCCTGCGTCTGCTGCTGTAGCGCGCTGCGGATCTCGGCGACCTGCGAGGCGACGGCGTTGCGCGCAGCGTTGAGCCGGCCGAGCTGCTGGGTGAAAGCGTCGTGCAGCTGCGCCACTTGCGCCACTGCCGCCTCCGTGCCCTCTTTCACCCCATCCATGTGCTTGCCGAGCGTCTCGCCGACGGCGGCGAGCGTGGCGCTTGCCTCGGCCGAGGCGCCGGCCAGCCGATCGGCCTGCTGGTCGAAGCTCTCGCCGGCGCGCCGCATCTTCGCCGCCGCCTGATCGGCGATCGTCTGCAAATCCGCCGCCTGGCCGCGCAGCCCGCTCGCGGCTTCGCCGACCTTGGACGCCGCCTGATCGGCCGAGCCGGTGAGCGCGTCGCCGCTCTCGCGGAAGCTGTCGACGGCCTGGCGCACCGTGGCGATCGTACCCTGCACCACGGCGGAGATGTCCTGGCTGCGCTGGCGCAGCGATTCGCCCACCGCCTGGACGCGCACCGCCGATTGCTCGGAAGCGGCGAGCAGATCGCGCGCCTGCTGGCGCAACGACTCGCTCACCTCCTCGACGCGCGCGCTGGCGCTGCGCGCCGCGGCGGCGAGATGCTCGGCATTGCCGCCGAAGGCCTCGCCGCCTTCCTTGACGCGCGCCAGCGCCTCGGCAGCGGCCGTGCGCAGCGCCTGCGCCTGGCGCGCGAAGCCGCTGCCCAGCAGCTCCGCCTGGCTCACGCTCTGCTCGGTATGGCGCGTCAGATCGGCGGCGTAGTTGCGGAAGGTGGTGGCGAGCACCTCGGCCTGCGCCGCCGCCTTGTCGGAAGCGACGAGCAACGCCTCGGTCTCGCTGTGGAGCGCCTCGGCGCCGCGCCGCGCCGCGCCGCCGATCTGGGTCGCCGAGGCGTCGAGGCGCGCTGAGACCTGGCCCAGAAGCTGCTCGATGGCGCCGCCCTGCTCGGCCAGGCGGTCGCTTGCCGCGCTAGTGCTGCGCGCCACCATCGCCTCGAAAGCACCGATCTCGCCGGCGACGCGGTCGGCGGCGGCGGCGGCCTCGCGCGCCAGCCGGTCGCTCACCTGTCCAAGCTCCTGCGTCGTGCGGTCGGCCGCGCGCTCGAAGGCGTCGACCAGGCTCGTCTCCAGCTCGCCGGCGCGGCCGGCGATGCGGTCGCCGCTGGCGGTGAAGGCGCGCTCGACCACGGTCTCGACCACCGCCACCTGCCCGGCCAGCCGCTCGGTCGCGGCGGCGAGATCGCGCCCGGCGGATTTCTCGATCTGAGAGGCGTGGGTGCCGATGGCCACCGCCAGGCGCTCGATCGTTCCCGCCGCCGCCTCGAGCCCGCCGCGGCTGCGCTCGGCGCGCTCGGCGGCGCTGCTCACCGCGGTCACGACATCGCCCATGCGGGCGCCGAGGCCGCTTGCCGTCTGCTCCAGCCGCTCGGCCGCGCCGCCGACCGTGCCGGCGAGCTCCTCGGCCTGGCGGCGCAGCGCCTCGCCAGCGTTGTGTGCACGCGCCTCGGCCTGCTCGGACGGGAAGGCGAAGGCGTCGACACGCTCGGCCAGGCGCTCGGCGGCGGCGGCGAGCTCGCCCGCGCGCCGGCGGAAGGTGGTGACCACCCAGAAGAAGGCGAGCGGCAGCGTGACGCCGAGCACGGTCACGGCGATCTCGTTCGGCAGCATGGCCGCCAGCACGTCCCAGCCGACCTGCGTATGGATGTAGATGGCGCAAACAGCAAGCCAGACGGCCGACACTACCGGCCCGGACAGAAGCGTCCCCCAGACTCTACGCAAATTCGACCCGCTCCCTTCGAAAAAGGGACTGGCGAAGAGTCGCCTATCTCGTGAGTCGCGTCAACCGATGGTGCGTGTCGATGGCGGCAAGAGCAGCGCTAGCGCCGAGCGAATGGCCGATGGAAGCTCCGCCGGCTGGCGAGTCGCGCGCTCGACAAAGACATGGACGAAGTGGCCGGTGGCGGCGGGCTCGTCCAGCCCGGGGCTGAACAGGCCGATCTCATAGCGCACGCTGGAGCGGCCGAGCTTGCCGACGCGCAGCCCGGCATCGACCGGCTCGGGATAGGCCAAGGCCCGGTGGAACCGGCACATCGTCTCCACCGCCAAGCCGATCACCTGCCCCTGCTGAATGTCGAGTCCACCCTTGCGAATAAGGTATTCGTTGATGACGGTGTCGAAGAAGGAATAGTAGACGACGTTGTTGATGTGGCCGTAGAGATCGTTGTCCATCCAACGCGTGGTGATCTCCAGGAAATGCGGATATTCGGCCCGCCGCTCGCTCGCCGCCGCCATCAGAGCAGCCCCCGCAACGCCTCGAGGCAGGCGCGGGGCTCCTCGATCATCAGCAAATGGCCCGCCCCCGGCAGCACGCTGACGCGTGCATCTGCAAAGCGCGGGGCGAAGCTCCGGGCCTGCGCCGCGGGGGTCATGCGGTCGGCGCCGCCCAGCAGCAGCAGCACCGGACAGCGGATTTTCCCGGCCGAGTCGGCAGCGCCGCGATAGGCGTCGCAAGCGGCAAGGTCGGCGGCAAGGCTGCTTTTGTCGGCGCGCTCGAGCAGCCGGAGCGCGCTGCCGGGGAGAAAGACACCCGGCATCCGGGCGCCGCCGAGCTGGCCCGCGGCGGCGAAGCTCCAGCTGGTCATCAGCTCGATCGCCGCCGGCGCACCGGCACGCGCGGCGGCGAGCAGGTCGGGATGGACGCGCATCTCCGGCGCGAAGCCGATCAGCGCCAGCGCCTCGACCCGCGCGCCGCCGCGCGCCGCCGTCTCGAGCGCGATGAGCGAGCCCATGCTGTGGCCCGCGAGGCGGAAGCGCTCGGCGCCGCAGGCCGCGGCGGCGGCGAGCACCCAATCGGCCAGCGCGACGATGCTTCCGAGCGCCGGCCCGCCGCTGCGGCCATGGCCGGGAAGATCGAAAGCGAGGACGTTCCGCCCGTGATGCGCCAGCGCACGCGCCTGCGCCGCGAAAATGGTGTGATCCATGCCGGCGCCGTGCAGCAGCACGACGGAAGGTGCGGCAGGGTCGGCCGCGCGCCCGCCGGTGCCGGCGAAGACGCGCCTGCCATCGAGGGTGATCTCCATCGCGCCGGCCTATTCCGCCGCCGGGCGCAACGACGATTTCTGCGCCGCGCGCAGCGCCTGGACGAGATCGTCGATGACATCGCCGGCATCCTCGAGACCGACGGAAAGACGCACCATGTCCTCGCCGATGCCGGCGGCGGCGAGCGCCGCGGCGTCGAGCTGCTGATGCGTCGTGCTGGCGGGGTGGATCACCAGCGTCTTGGCGTCGCCGACATTGGCGAGATGGGAGACCAGCTGCAGGCTGTCGATGAAGCGCCGGCCGGCGGCGCGGCCGCCCTTAATGCCGAAGCTGACGATCGCGCCAGCGCCGCGCGGCAACAGGCGCCCGGCCAGCGCGTGGTCGGGATGGCTCGCCAGCTCCGGATGGAGCACCCAGGCGACGGCGTCGGATTTGGTCAGGAAGTCGAGCACGCGGCGCGTGTTGGCAATGTGCTGCGCCATGCGCAGCGGCAAGGTCTCGACCCCTTGGAGAAGCTGGAAGGCGTTGGCCGGGCTCATGCAGGCGCCGAAATCGCGCAAGCCCTCGGCGCGGGCGCGCATGATGAAGGCCTGCGGCCCGAACTCCGCGGCGAAATCGATGCCGTGATAGCCGGCATAGGGCTCGCTCAAGGTCGGGAACTTGCCCGACGCCTGCCAATCGAAGCGCCCGCCATCGACCAGCGCGCCGCCGATCGCGACGCCGTGGCCGCCCAGCCATTTGGTGGCGGAATGCATGACGATGTCGCAGCCATGCTCGATCGGCCGGCAGAGATAAGGCGTGGCGAAGGTGGCATCGACCAGCAGCGGCAGACCCGCGCCATGCGCCACCGCCGCCACCGCCGCGATGTCGAGCACCTCGAGGCCGGGATTGCCGAGGATCTCCGCGAAGACCAGCCGCGTCTCGGGCCGGATCGCCGCGGCGAAGGCGGCGGGGTCGCGGGGATCGACGAAGCTCGCGGTGATGCCGAAGCGCGGCAGCGTCAGCTTCAGCAAGTTGATCGAGCCGCCATAGAGCGAGGCGGCGGCAACGATGTGGCCGCCCGCCCCCATCAAGGTGGCGATGGCGAGATGCAGCGCCGCCTGGCCGCTCGCGGTGCAGACCGAGCCGACGCCGCCCTCGAGGGCCGCGAGCCGCTCCTCGAGCACGGCGACGGTGGGGTTGGCGATGCGCGAATAGATGTAGCCGGGCTCCTCGAGATTGAAGAGCGCGGCGGCGTGGTCGCTGTCGCGGAAGACGTAGCTCGTCGTCTGATAGATCGGCACGGCGCGCGCCCCGGTGACGGGGTCGGGTCGCTGCCCGGCATGGAGCGCCAGCGTGTCAAATTTGGGAAACTTGGCGTCGGCCATAACGGCTCCGCACAAAGACGCAAGGGAGGGCTACCATACACGAAACGCGGCACAGGCTGTATCCGCTGCCGGGATCGCGGCACCATCGTGGCGCAGCATTAAGCCGAATTAATTTGGGCGCGGCGCGACGCCGCCGCATGATCTACCCGGCGACAGGAAACCGAAACGGCGGGGCTGGTAATGCAGTCTTATCGTTGCTTCACCATCGATCGCAACGGCCACATCGCAGCGACTGAAATCATCGAAGGCGCCGACGACGTGGCGGCGACGCAGGCGGCAAGGCGCGTCTTCGAGCAGCGCCGCGCGGCGCAGTGCCTGGAAATCTGGCGCCTCGACCGGCGCGTCGGCGTGCTGACGCGCGATCACGACCTGTCCTGAGCACCGCGATAGCCAAGCGCAGTCCCATCGGCTTCTGGGTGCGGCTCGCGTCGGCGACGATAGGCGCCTGCCGGGCGCGCCGGCAGCCGAAAGAGGGCGCGGAGCCGTCAGCGAGTGACGGCCCCTAGAAGGTTCAATGTCCAATGTGCAAGCGTTGCCGGAACCCGCGGACGGGGTCGAGCCCCGGCCGCGGGCAGGAGTATCGCCCCGGTTGGTTAAGAGATGTTGAAGGCAAAACCGCTGCCGGCTTATTGCGCGAGCCAGCCGCCATCCATCGGTAACGCCTCGCCGGTCATGGTCGTCGCTGCCTCGCTGCACAGGAAGGCGGCCAGCGCGCCCAGATTCTCCGGCGTGGTGAAGCGCAGCATCGGCTGCTTCTCGGCCAGCAACTCGCGCTGCGCCTGCTCGACCGTCTGTCCCTTCTCCCGGGCGCGCGCCTCGACCTGGCGCTGAACCAGTGGCGTCAGCACCCAGCCCGGACAGATCGCGTTGCAGGTGATGCCGTTGTTGGCGCCTTCGATCGCCACCACCTTGGTGAGGCCGATGATGCCGTGCTTGGCCGCGACATAGGCCGCCTTCTCCGCGCTCGCCACCAGCCCGTGGGTCGAGGCGATGTTGATGATGCGGCCCCAGCCGCGCCGCTTCATGCCGGGGATCGCCGCCTTGCTGGCGTGGAAGGCGGCCGAGAGGTTGATGGCGATGATCGCGTCCCATTTGTCGTCGGGGAAACTCTCCACCGGCGCCACGTGCTGGATGCCGGCATTGTTGACGAGAATGTCGACCGACCCCAGCTCGTCCTGCGCCTGGGCGATGAGCTCGCGGATCTGCGCCGGTTTCGACATGTCGGCGGTGGAATAGCCGATTTTGACGCCATGCCGGCCGGCGAGGTCGCGCTGCAGCCGGTCGATCGCGCCGGCATCGCCGAAGCCGTTGAGCATGATGGCCGCGCCGTCGGCGGCGAGCGCGCTGGCGATGCCGAGACCGATGCCGCTGGTCGAGCCGGTGACGACGGCCACCTTGCCCTGCACCATGAGAAACTCCTTTTGTGGCCGGCGGGCGGTATGGCGGTCCGGCGGCGTCGACGCAAGCCGCACCGGCGGCAGAGCCGCACCTTCCCCGGGCCGCGAGCGACCGGCGCTTAGCGCTTGAAGAGCGCGTCGGCGCCGCTGCGCTGCTTCTTCTTGGCGCCGATCTCGGCGCGGGCGCGCGCAATCTCCTCCTCGAGCTCGCCGATATAGGTCTCGAGCTCGGCGATCCCCAGCGGCGTCAGGTCCCTCTTCTGCGGCTTCTTCTGCCGCGGCAGCAGGTCTTCCTCGTCCATGGCTCCTCCCGGCGCAGGCTGTTGCCAGTCTGGCGCGGTCGGGCTAGAGGTGCAATCCGCCGCAGCCGCTGGAATGGACCCGCTCATGACGACTCTTCCCGCCACCATGACTGCCATCGAGATCACCGAGCCCGGCGGTCCCGAGGTGCTGCGGCCGGGGACGCGGCCGATGCCGCTGCCCGGCGCCGGCGAGGTGCTGATCAAGGTGGCCGCCGCCGGCGTCAACCGCCCCGACGTGATGCAACGCAGGGGCGAATACCCGCCGCCGGCGGGCGCCTCCGACATTCCCGGGCTCGAGGTCGCCGGCACGGTGGTGGCGGTCGGTCTCGGCGTCAACTACACCAAGCTCGGCGACGCGGTCTGCGCGCTGGTCACCGGCGGCGGCTACGCCACGTATTGCGTAGCACCGGAGCCGCAATGCCTGCCGGTGCCCAACGGCCTCAGCATGGCCGAGGCGGCGGCGCTGCCGGAGACCTTCTTCACCGTCTGGACGAACCTCTTCGAGCGCGGCCAGCTCAAGCCCGGCGAGACCGTGCTGATCCATGGCGGCAGCAGCGGTATCGGCACCACTGCGATCCAGCTTGCCAAGGCGCTGGGCGCCTATCAGATCTTCGCCACCGCCGGCAGCCGCGACAAATGCCATGCCTGCGAGAGCCTCGGCGCGACGCGCGGCATCGACTACCAGCACGAGGATTTCGTCAAGCTGGTCAAGGACGCCACCGGCGGCCGCGGCGTCGACGTCATCCTCGACATGGTCGGCGGCGATTACATCCAGCGCAACATCAACGCGCTCGCGGTCGAGGGCCGCATCGTCAACATCGCCTTCCTGCGGGGCTCCAAGGCGGAGATCAATCTCATGCCGCTGATGCTGAAGCGCGGCATCCTCACCGGCTCGACCTTGCGCGCGCGCAGCGTCGAGCAGAAAGGCGCCATCGCCGCGCCGCTCCGACGCGTGGTCTGGCCGCTCATCGAGCAGGGCAAGGTCAAGCCGCAGATCTATCGCAGCTTCCCGCTCGCCCAGGCGGCCGAGGCACACCAGCTGATGGAGAGCTCGGCGCACATCGGCAAGATCGTGCTGACCGTCTAAAGCTCTTCCCAGGCCCGCGCCAACCCACTATATAGCCTCCATCCGGGACATGACCGTCGACCGCTGCGCGTCCCTGGCGCCGCCCGGTCGGCTATCTTAAGTAATTGCAAATAAAGGAGGAATCGATGGCGCTGCCGCTCATGCCGAAGGCCACGGCCGTGTGGCTCGTCGAGAACACATCGCTCACCTTCGACCAGATCGGCGAGTTCTGCGGGCTGCATGCGCTCGAGGTGCAGGCGATTGCCGATGGCGAGGTGGCGGTGCAGATGCAGGGGCTCGACCCGCTTGCCGCCGGCCAGCTGACGCTGGAGGAGATCGAGCGCTGCCAGAAGGATCCTTCGGCGCGGCTCAAGATCTCGGCCGAGGCGGTGCCGGTGACGGTGGTGAAGCATCGCGGCCCGCGCTACACGCCGATCGCCAAGCGCCAGGACAAGCCCGACGCCATCGCCTGGCTGCTGAAAAGCCATCCCGAGCTCAGCGACGGGCAGATCTCGAAGCTGGTCGGCACCACCAAGCCGACCATCGCCGCGGTGCGCGACCGCAGCCATTGGAACTCGCCCAACATCAAGCCGCGGCATCCGGTGGCGCTCGGCCTCTGCACCATGCAGGAACTCGAGGCCGCGGTGGCGCGCGCCAATCGCGGCAAGAAGACCGTCGAGCCGCCGACCGCCGAGCCGGTCGCCACCGGCTCGGAAGACACCGCCGCTTAGCCTCTGCTGTAGCCCGCGCCTTTGAGCGTGTCGGCGATCTCGCCGAGGATGGCGGGGTCGTCGATGGTGGCGGGCATCTTGTACTCCTCGCCATCGGCGATGCGGCGCATGGTGCCGCGCAGGATCTTGCCCGAGCGCGTCTTGGGCAGGCGCTGCACCACCATCGCCGTCTTGAAGCTCGCCACCGGGCCGATGCGCTCGCGCACCAGCCGCACCGCCTCCTCCGCCACCTGCGCCGGCGGCCGCGCCGCGCCCGCCTTCAGCACCAGGAAACCCACCGGCACCTGACCCTTGAGCGCGTCGGCGACACCGATGACGGCGCATTCGGCGACATCGGGATGGGCGGCGAGCACCTCCTCGATGCCGCCGGTCGAGAGCCGGTGGCCGGCGACGTTGATGATGTCGTCGGTGCGCGTCATGACGAAGACATAGCCGTCCTCGTCGACATAGCCGGCATCGGCGGTCTGGTAGTAGCCGGGATACTCCTCGAGATAGGAGCTGATGAAGCGGTCGTCGGCATGCCAGAGCGTCGGCAGCGCGCCCGGCGGCTGCGGCAGCTTCAGGCCGAGCGCGCCGATCTCGCCGCGCCGGAGCTCGTGCCCGTCGGTGCCGAGCACGCGCAGATCCCAGCCCGGCACCGGCTTGGTCGAGGAGCCATGCTTCACCGGCAGCGGCTCGAGGCCGAGGCAGTTGGCGGTGATCGGCCAGCCGGTCTCGGTCTGCCACCAGTGATCGATCACCGGCACGGCGAGCTGCCGCTCGGCCCAGTCGACGGTCGGCGGATCCGCGCGCTCGCCGGCGAGGAAGAGCGCGCGGAATTTGCCGAGATCGTAGCGGCGGATGAGCGCGCCGTCGGGATCCTCGCGCTTGATGGCGCGGAACGCGGTGGGCGCGGTGAACATGACGGCGACGCCGTGCTGGGCGATGACGCGCCAGAAAGCGCCGGCATCGGGCGTGCCGACAGGCTTGCCCTCATAGAGCACGCTGGTGCAGCCATAGAGCAGCGGCGCGTAGACGATGTAGGAATGCCCGACAACCCAGCCGACATCCGAGGCGGTCCAGAACACCTCGCCCGGCTTCATCCCATAGATGTTCGCCATCGACCAGCACAGCGCCACGGCATGGCCGCCATTGTGACGGACGATACCCTTGGGAATGCCGGTGGTGCCGGAGGTGTAGAGGATGTAGAGCGGATCGGTGGCCGCGACCGCGACGCAATCGGCCGGGCTCGCGCCGGCGACCAGCGCCTGCCAATCATGGTCGCGGCCGACGATGAGCGCGGCCGGCGCCATCGGCCGCTGCAGGATGACGCAGGCATCGGGCTTCGCCGCGGCGAGCTCGATGGCACGGTCGAGCAGCGGCTTGTAGGGGATGACGCGCTGCACCTCGATGCCGCAGGAGGCGGAGAGAATGACCTTCGGCTTGGCGTCGTCGATGCGGGTGGCAAGCTCAGGCGCGGCGAAGCCGCCGAAGACGACGGAATGGATCGCGCCGAGCCGCGCGCAGGCGAGCATCGCCATCGCCGCTTCCGGCACCATCGGCATATAGATGAGGACGCGGTCGCCCTTGGCGACGCCGAGGCCCCTGAGCGCCCCGGCGAGCAGCGCCACCCGGTCGCGCAGCTCGCGGTAGCTGAAGGTCCTGATCTCGCCGGTGACCGGGCTGTCATAGATCAGCGCCGCCTGCTCGGCGCGGCCATTGGCGACATGCCGGTCAAGCGCGTTCCAGCAGGTGTTGAGTGTGCCGCCGCGGAACCAGAGATAAAACGGCGGGTGGGCGTCGTCGAGCACCTTGTCCCAGCGCCGCTGCCAATCGATCGCCTGCGCCGCCTCGGCCCAGAAGCCCTCGGGATCCGCCAGCGAGCGGCGATGCGCCTCGGCATATCGGCCGGTCATGATGAGCCCTCCCTCTGCGGCACGGTTCCAGCCATGCTCGCGGTCCGTCGCGGATGTGCCTATAGGTAGTTTCCCGGAGGATTCCGCGTCAAGCGCTGTGCCGCGCGGCGAAGCGTCGGCCACCGCACGCGCCGCTACCGAGAGACGCACATAGCCTCTAATGTCGTCTTAACCGATGCAGCAGAGGCGGGAGCCGCCCAACCGGAATACCAGGAACACGAGGAGGGACATATGCCCAATTCCCCCGGCCCGTATGACGCCGGCCTCGACCGCAATCCGGCAAATCACGTGCCGCTTTCACCCCTGGGATTTATCGCCCGCACCGCCGCGACCTTCCCTGACCGGCTGGCGGTGGTCCATGGCCGGCGCCGCTACCGCTGGGCCGAGACCTATGCGCGCTGCCGGCAACTTGCCAGCGCGCTCAACCGGCGCGGCATCGGCAAAGGCGACACGGTGGCGGTGATGGCGACCAACACGCCGGAAGCGTTCGAGGCGCATTTCGGCGTGCCGATGGCCGGCGCGGTGCTGAACGCGCTCAACATCCGCCTCGATGCCGCGATGATTGCCTTCATCCTCGAGCATGGCGAGGCGAAGGTGCTGATCACCGACCGCGAATTCTCGCCGGTGATCGAGAAGGCGCTGGCGTCGCTCAAGCGCAAATTGCTGGTGATCGACATCGACGACGCGCTGGCGCCACCGGGCAAGCTGCTGGGCGAGATGGATTTCGAGCGCTTCATCGCCACCGGCGATGCCGATTTCGCCTGGCGCAACCCCGGCGATGAATGGGATGCGATCACGCTCAACTATACCTCCGGCACCACCGGCAATCCCAAAGGCGTGGTCTATCACCATCGCGGCGCCTATCTCAACGCGCTCGGCAACGCCGTGGTCTGGAGCATGCCGCAGCACGCGGTATATCTCTGGACCCTGCCGATGTTCCATTGCAACGGCTGGTGCTTCCCCTGGACGGTGACGGCGCTGGCCGGGACGCATGTCTGCCTGCGCCGGGTCGAGGCGCCGGCGATCTATGCCGCCATCGCCGAGGAGGGCGTCAGCCATCTCTGCGGCGCGCCGATCGTCATGAACATGCTGTTGCATGCGCCCGAGGAGCTGCGGCGCAAGGCGGCCGGGCGCGAGGTGCGGATGATGACCGCCGGCGCCGCGCCGCCCGCCGCGGTCATCGAGGGGATCGAGGCGCTGGGCTTCCGCATCATCCATGTCTACGGCCTGACCGAGACCTACGGCCCGGCCACGGTCTGCGCCTGGCACGGCGAATGGGACGCGCTTCCGCCCGAGCAAATCGCCGGTTTGAAGGCGCGCCAGGGCGTGCCCTACCCGGTGCTGGACGGGCTGATGGTGGCCGACGCCGCGACGCTGGCGCCGGTGCCGAGCGACGGCCAGACCATCGGCGAGGTGTTCATGCGCGGCAACATCGTCATGAAGGGCTACCTCAAGAACCCCAAGGCGAGCGAGGAGGCCTTTGCCGGCGGCTGGTTCCACACTGGCGATCTCGCCGTGATGCATGCCGACGGCTATATCGAGATCAAGGATCGTTCCAAGGACATCATCATCTCCGGCGGCGAGAACATCTCGACCATCGAGGTCGAGAGCGTGCTGTTCCGGCACCCCGCGGTGCTCGAGGCGGCGGTGGTGGCGCGGCCGGACGAGACCTGGGGCGAGACGCCCTGCGCCTTCGTCACCTTGAAGCCGGGCGCGAGCGCCACGGCGGACGAGATCATTCTCTATTGCCGGGACCACCTGGCGCGGTTCAAGGCGCCACGAACGGTGGTATTTGGCCCGCTGCCCAAGACCTCCACCGGCAAGGTGCAGAAATTCGCCCTGCGCGAGCAAGCGAAAACCTTGGGCGCCCCCGAAAGCGCCCAGTCAGGACCGGCTAAGACCTAGTAAGCTCTAGTAAGCTATTGCGTGGCGTGAGCTGGATGCTCGAGGCCGAAGATTTCGTCTTTGATTCGGAGTTTTTGGCGCTTCAGATCGGCAATTATCTCGACATTGGGCATCGGACGGCTGGTTTCCTGACCGATGGCCTCCTCCAGGCTGCGATGGCGGGCCCGGAGGGATTCGATGCTATCCTGCAGCGACATGGCTCCTCCTATGCTTAAACGCGGTGAGGGCTGCTGACCTCTCCATGCTAACGCCGATTGGAGCGGCGCACCAAGAAGAGATATGCTGGCGCACGGCGGGTTCCAGCGCCGCCCTGGGGACAAAGATATGGCTGCGACACCCCGCCTCATCGTCGGTATCAGCGGCGCCTCGGGCGTCACCTACGGCGTCAGGCTGTTGGAGATCCTGCGCGATCTCCCGGTCGAGACGCATCTCGTCATGACCAAGGCGGCCGAAGTCACGCTGGCGCATGAGACCGGGCGCAAGGTCGCCGAGGTGCAGGCGCTGGCGACGCGCGCACATGCCGTCGGCGACATCGCCGCGCCGATCGCCTCGGGCTCGTTCCGCACGCTTGGCATGATCGTCGCGCCCTGTTCGATCCGCAGCATGTCCGAGATCGCGCACGGCACCACGTCTACGCTGCTCACCCGCGCCGCCGATGTCTGCCTGAAGGAGCGCCGGAAGCTGGTGCTGATGGTGCGCGAGACACCGCTGCATCTCGGACATCTCCGCAGCATGACGGCGCTCGCCGAGATGGGCGCGATCCTCGCGCCGCCGGTGCCGGCGTTCTATGCCGAGCCGCGGACGCTCGCCGAGATGGTCGATCACACGCTGGGCCGCATGCTCGATCTCTTCGGCCTCGAGGCGCCGACGGTCAGGCGCTGGGGCGAGACCCAGGGCGAGGAAACGCTGCGCCCGCTGCGGCGGCAGAAGCCGGGCTGATCTCAGCCGCCCTTGATCCAGCGCGCGATATCGCCGACCACCTCGTCTTCGATGCCGATATAGCCATGGCGCGACAGCGCCTCGCAGGGATCGCTCAGCGGCGTGGTACCGCCGCTCACCGCGATCAGCTCCTTGCGCGGCGCGCGGCTGAAGCGCGCCATCATGTCGGGGACGGCGCTGAACGGGCAGAGCATGCAGGCATCGTCCTTGTTGTGGACGAAGAGCGTCGGCAGCGCGATGTCGGCGACCTCGACCGAGGCGCTGATCGGCGCGGCGCGGCGGCTCGAGGAGACGATGCTCGAGGTCAGCACCAGCCCGTCGGCGCCGCCGCTCTTGAGCCTTGCGGCGACATTGGCGGCCGAGATCGTGCCCATGCTGGTGCCGATGAGCCAGACCGGTACCGGCGCCTGCTGCCGCAGATAGGCGATGATTGCGGCAATATCCTGCGCGTGCTCGGCGGTGCTGCGGAAGGCGTCGAGTCCTTCCGGGTGATCCGACGGCACGTCGACCGAGGCGACGAGAAAGCCCGCAGCGGCGAATTTGTCGCGCGAGCGGATGAGGAAGTTCTGGCCCTTGAGCACGCGGTTGCGCGCGCTGCCAAGCATGCCGTTGCCGCCGGTGAAGAGGATGACGCTGGCGACCGGCTTGCCGGAGGGCGGCGTCAGCCAGAAGGGCTGCGTCACCCCCGGCCGCGTCGGCAGCTCGATGAGCTCCTCGCCGGCGCGCGCCGGCGCGGCGGCGATCAGGGCGAGGAGGCTCAGTGCGGCGGCGATCGGCTTAAGATGCATGTCTCTCTCCCCGCTTGTGGCGGCTCGCCGCCTGACGGATAGCCGCGGCAGACCGTCGGCGCGCTCAGCGCGCCGCCTGCGCGATCGCCGCGACGATCGGCGCCGCGGCCTCGTCGGCGGCCTTGCCGTCGAGATAGAGCGCGAGGTTGGCGGCGGCATCGGCGGCGCGCGCGGCGGCGCGCGGCGCGACTTCGGGCGGCGCCAGAGCCTCGAGACGGCGCTGGGCGATGCGCTCGGCGGCAAGCTCCGCCGCCTTCGCCGCCTCGTAGAGTTCGAGGACGGGGCCGCGCCGATCCTCCTCGCGCAGCGCGCGGCGCGCGGCGCGCAGCTTTTCGATGACGCCGTTGCGCCAGGGCGCGTTGGTGGCCTCGGCGCGGGCGAGATCGGCGGCGGTGAGCCGGCCGCGGCCGCTGAGCCCCACCCAGCAGGCGTAAAGCACCAGATTGACGTCGCAGCCGTGCCTGTCCTGCAGCGCGATGCAGGCGGCCGACACCCCCGGCCGACCGTAAAAGGCCAGGGTGAAGGTCCAGAAGGGGTCGGCGGTCTCAGCCATCGCCGAGACTAATACCAAGTCCGCGCGCCGTGCGCACCAGCGCGCTGTCGGGATCGACCTGCTGGGGTGCGGCGATCGCCTCGCTCAACGGCACATCGACGACGGCGCGATTCTGCCAGGCGACCATGCGGTCGGATTTGCCGGCGGCGATAAGATCGACGGCATGGACGCCGAAGGCCGAGGCAATCATGCGGTCGCTCCAGGTCGGCTGGCTGCCGCGCTGCACATGGCCCAGCACGGTGACGCGCGTCTCGGCGCCGGTGAGCCGCGCCAGCGCGTCGCCGAGGCCGTGGCCGATGCCGCCATAGGTGACGCCGCCGCTGGAATGCTGCTGCTGCACGCGCTGGCCGGTGTGGTCCTTCACCGCCTCGGCGACGACGACCAGGGCGAAGTTGCGCCCCTGGCGGCGGACCTTCTCGATATGCGCCGCCACCCCTTCGATGGTGTAGGGGATCTCGGGAATGAGAATGACGTCGGCACCGCCGGCGACGCCGGCGGCGAGCGCGATATGGCCGGCGTCGCGCCCCATAACCTCGAGGATCATGACGCGGTCGTGACTCGCGGCGGTCGGCTGCAGCCGGTCGAGCGCCTCGGTGGCGACCATGACCGCGGTGTGGTAGCCGATCGAGTTCTCGGTCGCACCGACATCATTGTCGATGGTCTTGGGGATGCCGACCAGCTTGATGCCGCCCTGCTGCGCCAGACGGCGCAGAATGGTGAAGCTGCCATCGCCGCCGACGCCGATGAGCGTGTCGATGTCGAGCTCGCGCAGGCCGGCGATGACCTCCTCCGAGCGGTCCTTCAGACTGCCGTCGGGCATGGGGAAGGCGAAGGGATCGCCGCGGTTGGTGGTGCCGAGGATGGTGCCGCCCAACCGCAGGATGTTGCCGGTGGCGATGCGCAGGTCGAGCGCCTCGAATTCAAGCGGCCGGCGCAGCAGCCCCATGGTGCCGTTGCGGATGCCGAGGACGCGCCAGCCATGGCCCTGGACGGCGCGGCTGACCACGGCGCGAATCGCGGCGTTGAGCCCGGCGCAATCGCCGCCGCTGGTGAGGATGCCGATGGTCTTGGGCGCGTGCGCCATAGAGGGTCTCCTTGCCGGGAGTGGTTAACGCCGTCAGCTCCGCTCACCTTCCGCGCCCGGCTTTGCTATAATATTAACCGCCAACCGACAGGACGATCATTCCGGTCATGGATCTCGACATCGAAGCCATCAAGGCCAGGATCGAGTCCCTCAAAAGCGAGCATCGCGACCTCGATGAGGCGATCGCCCGCCTGGGCGATCAGGGCGCTTTCAATCCGGTGCATGTACAGCGCCTGAAGAAACGCAAGCTCGCGCTCAAGGACCTGATCGCCAAGCTCGAGAGTCAGCTGCTGCCGGATATCATCGCGTAGGACCTAGGGCTCGGCCGGGCCGGGCGCGCCGCCGCGCTGGCGCTTGGCCTGATACATGGCGCGGTCGGCGGCGTCGAGCGCGTCGCCGGCATTCTCGCCGCCGCTGAAGGAATAGACGCCGTAGGCGATGCTGAGCGGGATCTCGCGCCCCTGCCAGAGCAGCGGCGCGGCCGCCACCGCGGCGGCGAGCTGCGCCGCCTTCTGCTCGGCGAGCGGCTGATCGGTCTGCACCAGCAGCACGCCCAGCTCGTCGCCGCCCAACCGCCCCACCACGTCGGTGTTGCGGATATTGTCGAGCAGCACGCGCGCCACCTGCATCAGCGCCGCATCGCCGGCGGCGTGGCTGTTGCTGTCGTTGATCCATTTCATGTCGTTGATGTCGATATAGACGATGCTCGCGGGCGTGCCGTAGCGCTGGGCGAAGGACATCATGCGCGTCAGCTCGCGCACGAAGGCCCGGCGGTTGGCGATCGGCATCAGCGGGTCCTCGTCGGCGAGCCGCTCGAGGTAGCCGATGCGCTGGCGCGCCTCGCCGAGCTCGCGGCGCAGCGTGTCGACCTCGGCCATGAGGCCCATGAGCGCCTGGCGCAGCTTGGGCGTAAGCTCGGTCTCGGCAAGGCCGGCAAGGTTGAGGAGGTCGGTCGGCTCCGCCGGCGTGGCCGCGCTGCCGTCGCCGACAGCCTGGCGCGCCTCGGCCTTGCGGCTGGCGCCGGCACCGCGGATCGGCTTGGTGTCGCGGATCTCCATAATGCTGACGGACGCCGCCCCGAATCGCGAACCCGTTGCAATTATGCCAGAAATCGCCGATGGCGCAAAGCCGCGCCGCTGGCCGGCGGGCGACGACGCCGGCGCGTGCCGCCGACCGGCGATCTCCGGCTTGCTCTCACCCCCCTCGCACCTATAATGCGCGGTTTCCGCGGCGGAGGACGAGAGCGGGATGAGCGACGCGCGGCCGGCGGTCGGGATCATCATGGGCAGCCAGTCCGATTGGGAGACGATGCGCCATGCGGCCGAGACACTGGATACGCTCGGCATCGCGCATGAGCGCCGCATCGTCTCGGCGCATCGCACGCCCAAGCGGCTCGTCGCCTACGCCGAGGGCGCGCGTCAGCGCGGACTCAAAGTGATCATCGCCGGCGCCGGCGGCGCGGCACATCTGCCCGGCATGGTGGCGTCGCTGACGCCGCTGCCGGTGCTGGGCGTGCCGATCGAGAGCCACGCTCTCAAGGGCATGGACAGCCTGCTCTCCATCGCCCAGATGCCGGGCGGCGTGCCGGTCGGCACGCTCGCCATCGGCAAGCCCGGCGCGGTCAACGCCGCCCTGCTGGCGGCGGCGATCCTGGCGCTCGCCGATACCGGCGTCGCCGCCGCGCTCGACCGCTGGCGGGGCGCGCAGACCGAGGCGGTCGCCGAACGCCCCGAGGGCTGATGATCGAGCCCGGGGCGACGATCGGCATTCTCGGCGGCGGCCAGCTCGGCCGCATGACGGCGCTGGCGGCGGCGACGCTGGGCTATCGCTGCCATGTCTACTGCCCCGAGCGCGACAGCCCGGCGAAGCTGGTGACGCCTTACGCCACCACCGCCGAGTATGACGACCGCACCGCGCTGGCGCGCTTTGCCGCGGCGGTCGACGTCATCACCTTCGAGTTCGAGAATGTGCCGGCGGATACGGCGGAGATCCTCTCCGAGATGCGGCCGGTGCGGCCCGGTCCCGGCGCGCTGCGCATCGCCCAGGACCGGCTCAAGGAGAAGGATTTCCTGCACTCGATCGACGTCGCCACCGCGCAATACCGCGAGGTCGCCAGCGCCGAGGCGCTGAAACGCGCGGCGCGCGACGTCGGCCCGCAGGGCGTACTCAAGACGGTGCGCGGCGGCTATGACGGCAAGGGGCAGGTGGCGATCCGCCCCGACACCGATCTCGCCGCCGCGTGGCGCGCGATGGGCGCCGAGCTCGGCATCCTCGAGAGCTATGTCGATTTCATTTGCGAGATCTCGGTGATCGTCGCCCGCGGCACCAGCGGCCATTGGGCAACCTACGTGCCGGTCGAGAACCACCACGCGCATCACATCCTCGACACCACCATCGCGCCGGCACGGGTCGCGCCCGAGGTCGCGATGCGCGCCGAGGCGATCGCGCGCCATGTCGCCGACCGGCTCGACCTGGTGGGGCTGCTCGCGGTCGAGATGTTCGTGACCTCGACCGGCGAGGTGCTGGTCAACGAGCTCGCGCCGCGGCCGCATAATTCCGGGCATTGGACCATCGACGCCTGCGCCACCAGCCAGTTCGAGCAACTGGTGCGCGCGATCTGCGGCCTGCCGCTGGGCTCGCCGGAGCGCCATTCCGACGCGGTGATGAAGAACCTGATCGGCGCCGATGTCGAGCGCTGGCGCGACGCGCTCGCCGAGCCCGCGGCCAAGCTGCATCTCTACGGCAAGGACAAAGCCTTGCCCGGCCGCAAGATGGGCCATGTGACGCGGCTGCTGCCGCGGCGGAACTAGGCGCCTGTCGCGCAAGCGCGCCGCCACGGCCGGCGGCATCAAACTCGATGAATGCGACATCGTCGGCGACGCGCATCACGCATCCGCTTCGGGATCTTGGCCCAGGCCTTCCCGCCGGTCTTGATCGCGCACCAGCCAATAGACGACGCCGAGCGCCAGGATCGCCGCCGCCAGGCCGAACAACTCCTCGGCGGCCGTGCTGCTGAGATCGAGAATGATGAACTTGCGCACCAGCGCGAGGATCGCGATGAGCACGATGGTGCGTACCTGGATGACGCTTTCCCGCCGCTCCAGCACGACCCGCAACGAGTGCTTGAACTCCAGCGCGATCAATACGGTGAAGATCATGCCGAAGATCGTCTGGAACGCCGCCGGATCGGCGGGATCGATGCGGCCGAGGATGAGCAGGAGGACGATGTTCCAGGCGAGGTGCAGGGTCGCGAAGGCGATGATGAGCGCGATCAAGGTGATCAGGATCAGCACGATCCCTTGTTCGAACTTCCCGTAAATGGTCAGGGTGAGCCATAGCGCCCGAGCGCTCCCGATCTCGTCGCGCAGCCGCATGAGCGTGCCTCGTTCAACCGGTCAGCATGGTCGGCGGTCGGGCGGAGGGCGGCCCCGCCCCTTCCACCTGCCCTGATAGTGGTAAGCGACGGCATCGCGAGTCCAGGAGGATCTCGCCGGCATGCCCTCGATCACAGCATCGGCCCGCCACTCTCCTCGAGCAGCCAGGCGCGGCAGGCGGCGATGCCCGGCTCCGCCGCCGCGGCGGCGGGATAGACGAGGAACCACGCCGTGCCGCGCAGCATCTCCGACGGCTCCAGCGGCGCCAGCAGCGCGCCGGCGAGGATGCGCTCGGCAACCAGCGCGCGGTCGCACAAAGCGATCCCGAGGCCCTGCGCCGCCGCCTCCGCGGTCAGGCGCTCATCGCCAAAGGAGAGGCGCCGCGCGCCCGCCGCCGCGGTGCCGGTCCAGCGCAGCCAGTCCGGCCAATCCTCCGGCTGCGACAGCGCTTCGAGCAGGGTGTGCCCGGCCAGCGGATCGGCGCTGCCGACGGCGACCGGTTGGCTTTGCGCATAGCGCGGGCTGCAGACCGGCAGGCGGCGATCGGCGAACAGGAAGTCGCAGCCGAGCTCGCCATGCCAGCCGGCGCGACCGAAGCGGATGGCGGCGTCGACCTCCTCGCTGCCGGGCTCGACCAGCCGCTCGGTCGCGCTCAGCGTGAGCGCGAT
>JBKQTR010000375.1:0-2690 GCA_052143095.1 Allostellaceae bacterium | reverse complement strand
GCCTTGGCGGCCCGTATAGCCCTCGGCGACCATCTTGCGGAGGATCGTGAGCGTGGAATCGCGGTTGACGACGTGGTAGAAGTCCGACTTCGGCAGCAGGCCCGCCATTGAAGCCATGGTTTCGCGGGCGATACCGACCCCCACGAGATCCACCAACCCGAACACGCCGGTCTTCGGAATCCCCATCGGCTTGCCGATGATCGCGTCGGCTTCCTCGACGGTCAGGCCCGCATCGAGCGTCTCCGCCATCGTCGTCGCCATCCAGGGGATGGCGAGGCGGTTGGCGACGAACCCGGGGCTGTCATTGCAGCGTATGACACTCTTGCCGAGCGCGACGTCGGCGAACTGCGCCACCGCGTCGATCGTCGCCGGATCGCTGTCAGGACCGGGAACCACTTCCAAGAGCCGCATGTAACGCGTCGGGTTGAAGAAGTGCGTGATCATGAAGTCGCGCCGGAAGGTCTCCGGCATACCCTCGGTCAGCTTCGCGAGCGGGATCGTCGAGGTCTTGCTAGACACCGCGGTTCCCGGCTGCCGCACGGCGTCCAGCTTGCGATAAAACGCCTGCTTCACGTCGAGGCGTTCCATGATCGCCTCGATGACCCAGTCGCATTCGGCGACACGGCCGAGGTCGTCGTCGATATTGCCGACCTCGATCAGCTTCGCTGCGCCCTTGGACATGAACGGCGCGGGCGAGGTCTTCAGCATCTTCTCGATCGCGCCTGTGAGCGCGTTATGGTCGGCCGCCTTGCGATACGACAGCCAGAGAACCTTCACGCCCGCGTTGGCCAGGTGCGCCACAACGACGCCGCCCATGGCGCCCCCGCCGATGAGGGCGACTTTGTTGATCGCTTTCATGGTCACACCCGCTCCAGCACCGTGGCGATGCCCTGGCCGCCGCCGATGCACATTGTGGCGACCGCATACTTGCCCCCCTCGCGCTTCAGCACCGAGGCGGCCTTGCCGGTGATGCGAGCGCCCGAGGCGCCCAGCGGATGGCCGATCGCGATCGCTCCGCCGTCCAGGTTCACCTTCTCCTGCGGAAGGCCGAGATCGCGCAGAACGGCGATCGACTGGCTGGCGAAGGCCTCGTTGACCTCGAAGACGTCGATGTCCTTCACGTCCAGCTTCGCCCGCTCGAGCGCCTTGCGCGTCGCCGGGATGGGCCCGATGCCCATGATCTCCGGCGGAACACCGGCGAAGGCGACCGAGCGCACCCGCGCCAGCACGGGCAGCCCGTGCTTGGCCGCATAGTTCTCCGACGTCACCAGTAGGGCGGCGGCGCCATCGGTCAGCGGCGAGGACGTGCCGGCCGTTATCGTGCCCTCCTGGTCGAAAGCCAGCTTCAGTCCGGCGAGCCCTTCGAGCGAGGTGTCGGGGCGCGGGCAGCCGTCGGTATCGACGACACGACCATTGGCGCGGATGGCGACGATCTCGTCCTTGAAATGGCCGGCCTTCTGCGCCGCCGCGGCCTTTTGCTGGCTTTTGAGCGCGAAGGCCTCCTGCTCGGCGCGCGGGATCTGCCACTTGCGCGCGACATTCTCCGCCGTCTCGCCCATGCCCATGTAGGCGGCGCTCTTGGCGGCGAGTTCCGGGTTAAACATCGGATTGAAGCCGCCCATCGACACGCGGGTCATCGACTCCACGCCTGCGCAGATGAACACCTCGCCCATGCCCAGCGCGATCTGGCCGGCCGCGATATGCAAGGCGCTCATGGACGATCCGCAGAAACGGTTGACCGTCATGCCCGGCGTTGTCTCTGGCAAATCAGCCAGCAGCGCCACGTTGCGCGCGACGTTGAACCCCTGCTCGGCCTCCGGAAACGCACAGCCGCAGATGAGGTCCTCGATGTCCTCCGGCTTCACTCCGGTCTTCTCGATCAGCCCGCGCACCACCTGCGCCGCTATATCGTCGGGGCGGACGCGCGCCAGCGCGCCCTTGCTGGCAAGCGTGAATGGGGATCGCGCGTAGCCGGCGATCACAGTCTGGGTCATAAACTTCACTCCCTAATTTGTAGGGGCTGCGTTCGCCCTTGCTCACCGCAGACCCCCGTTCCGTAACGCATAAGAAAGTACAGCACGGCGTTTCGCATTGATTCAGATCAAGTTCAGGTGTGACCCGAACCAGGAGCTTGCCGAACTTGCGGCCGGACAGCTGGCCAATCAGCGCCTCGGGCGCCAACTGTGGCGCTGACCCTAATTCAGCACGTCGCAAATAAGAAGATATAGGGCGACCGGCGTGGAGAGGGCATTCTCGCCGGAGTGACCAACGCCAATGGAAGTGTCCGATGCGCCCCTCAAACGACCTCAGCCGATCTCTTGCCCCTTTCGAACGCGACGCTACGTCTGCGGAGTGGTCGACCTAACAGCGACTTAGTGCATTCCTTTCCTATGTGATTAGAATTCCGGAACACTCTGGTTGGAGTCATGGGGAACAGGGCAACGCCAGCTGAGCTGCACTTTGGCAAGAGCATCTGTCTTGATGGCATTGTCACGGCGCTCCGGGCTTGCGGCGTTCTCGGTGGCCGGGTAGCCCAACGCGGATGAACAAGATCAGCTATACTGGGTATCGTTTCCCGCCCGAGATCATTCACCAAGCAATATGGCTCTACCTCCGGTTCACCCTCAGCCTGCGTGACGTCGAGGATTTGTTGGCGGAGCGCGGAGTGGCGGTGTCCTACGAGACCGTTC
>JBKQTR010000374.1:0-2735 GCA_052143095.1 Allostellaceae bacterium | reverse complement strand
TAGCCTTCACCTTTTTCAGACCGGCCGATGTCAGCGACGGCAAGCTTAGTGGCCAATCCTTCCGTAAAGGGACAACGGGCGCACCCATCTTAGTTGACGTGCCGGGGGCGATTGAATGTCGGGTAGTTCTCCATCGTCGAGCAGGGTGACCATCATATAGTAGTCGGGGAAGTGATTGACGCGCATTTGAATAGACCACCGAGCGGACGCCCGGACAACGCTATCCTTGAGATGAAGGACCTCGGAGAGAGCGTTTTTTACGGCGGTTAGGCGTAGTCCTAACGGCCGATGGAATGTTTTTAAGGCATGGACGAGGCTACACCACGTCTGCGGGCGCGGGACGAAATGCGATAAGCGTCATCGGTACCCTCCTCGGCCCAGGGACGCCGGGAGCTTTGTAAGTAAAGGGGGCCCTTCGTTGCGGCGCCGTTGAGGATTTCGATGGCCGCTACTGACTTCAAGATTTGCCTAAAGGGCCAACGGCTCCGGCAGACATCAGCGGGCAGTGTGCCTTCGGGTAAACCCCGTGTATGCTTTACGCATGAGCCTTTGACGCCGAGCAGACGTAAACCATGTCTTCCTTCGACTCCAGCGCTCCTGCTGAACTGTTCCTCTCCAAACCCGCGAAGGGTTGCCGCACCAAGTACCGCCGTTTCGCGACCGCGGCTGAGGCGCTTCGTTATGCCGTTGAGGACTTACGCATACCCAAAGCCTTTGGCGCGTGGCTTGAGGTCGGGGATGCACGCTTCGGCAGTAGCGAAATACAACGCCTTTACGAAGCCGATGACTATCCGTTGCGGAATCCAGAGTGATCGAAGGCGCGCAGCGCACGCCCAGGCGCTCTAAGCGCCCCTCATGCACTTCGCCATGAAGCTGTTCTTGGCCGCACCGTGAAGCGGCTTGCCCTCCGCGCTCACTGCTTTGCTTCCGCAGGCGTCCCGCTTGCACTTCCTCACAAAGCTCATCTTAGCAGCGCCGTGAAGCGGCTTGCCGTTCGCGCTCACCGCCCTGCTGTCGCAAGATTGCGCCGCTGCCGTACCTACTGCGAAGCAGGTAATCAGCACCGCTAGAATAGTGCGCCTCATCAATCTCCTCATTCATCTACTCGATAGCTGCCCGATCAAATCACCCGATTGGTTATGCTCCAATCTACAACGTTCCTCTCGTTCGGCACTGTCGCCCAATGGTCACAGTTAACCATAAAACGCGCCATGACCCATTAAATCATTGAAAAGCCGTCATGATCATCCGCAATAGAATGGTGCAAAATTAACCATTCTAGGGCCGTGATGCATCGGAATATTCGTTTCTCCATCATTGTCACTTCTTTACGGGCGCCCGTGGCGACGACGATTGCAATTGCCGTGGTTGCATTGGCGAGTCTTGGCCAAGCCAACTCCATGGAACGGGCAATTTTTTCGGAGGAGATTCCGGATCAGACAGTGCCAGATCAGGATATGCCGCTCGATGCCCTAGGGTATCTTGGTGGTTTGTTTGAAGCCAATTTCTATCAACCGCACTCAACGACGGACGATCCTCGCGATGAAATTCGGGAGGCGGCGTCCTTATACGGCCTGGACTTGGCGATGATGATGTCAATCGCCAAGGTCGAGAGCGATTTCGATCCTCGCGTCAGAACCGGATCATACAAAGGGCTCTTTCAACTTAGCGACTACGAGTTCAAGAAGTACGGTGACGGCAGCATCTGGGATGCGAGGGACAACGCTCGCGCAGCCGCGCATATGTTTCTGGTTCAAGCCGAGAAATTCAGATGGGCCCTTGGTCATTACCCAGACTACGCAGAGCGGTACATGGTCCACCAGCAGGCACGCCCGGCGTCAGCTTCGGCTCGGGCGGGCTGCTGGCGATGTTCGGCGACGCCCATGAGAGCCCGCACGCCGGCGAAGCGCTCGGCCAGCTGACGCTCGACGCGCAGCGCCCGGGATCGATGCTGGCGAGCATCGAGCGGGCACGCGAGGGTGCGCGCACCGTGCGCGACGTGATCAGCGCCGAGATGTGGGAGGCGATCAACACGACCACGCTCGGGCTGCGCGGCGGCGGGCAGCCGGGCTGGGCCGCGCCCGCCGGCCCCTACCTCGCATCGCAGTACGTCAAGGAGCGCACCGCGCTGATCTGGGGCGTGGCCAACCGCTCGATGCTGCGCGACGAGGCCAAGTGCTTCCTCGACGCGGGCGGGCTGATCGAGATCGCCGACATGGTCCTGCGTATGCTGCGCATCGCGCTCCCCGCAGGCGACGCGACGCCGGCCGACGGTCAGGCGCTGATCCTGCTGCAGGCCGTGGGCGGCTTCCACGCCTACCTGCGCGCGGTCACCGCGCCGCCCAACGCGCACCCGGTGGCGCGCTTCCTGCTGTGCGAGCGGGCCTATCCCGACAGCGTCGCCGCCTGCGTGGACTCGCTGCACGAGGTCTTCTCCAGCGCCGACGCCGGGCCGCGCAACTCCAAGCCGGTGCTGCGCGTGAGCCGACTGGCCGCCGACCTAGACTTCCAGCGCCGGGCGCTGCCCGACGGAGCCGAGTTGACGGGGATCTGCCAACAGACACAGCAGGAGCTCGCGCGGATCGACCAGGACGTCGCCGAGCGCTACTTCGCGGGGGCCGCCACGGCCGGACCCAGGAGGTGAGCGCACGGTGCACTTCGCGATCCGCTTCCTGACGGAGTACCACTACGACCGGCCCGTCACCGACAACCTCAACGCCCTGCGCGTGCGCCCC
>JBKQTR010000373.1:0-7935 GCA_052143095.1 Allostellaceae bacterium | reverse complement strand
GTTGCGCGAGTGACGGGGAGGGTGAGATGTCTCTCCGCCGCAAGATCTTTCCGCCATCGACACCCACCTTAGCCGCTCGCTGCGCTCGCGCAACGGATCCCCTCCCCATTTGCGCGCCTACCGGATTGACACTTCGCGTCGCCCCTCCCCCTCAAGGGCCGGGCTATCGCATATGCGCATTGGTATTCACCACGGTGGCACGGTGGGCACGGAGAAGTGGTGTTTGGGCGCGCGAAGCGCGCCATTCTTCGCTTCTCCGTGCTCTCCGTGTCTCCGTGGTCCATCTTTCCCACCCAGCCGCTTGACGGCATATGCGATTGCCCTGCCCTCGAGGGGGGAGGGGCTGCGAAGGGACCGCGGGATGTGTCAATGCGATAGTTGCTTACGCACGGAGAGGGACGTCGAAGCGTTGGCGGTTCCTGCTGAACGGACCGTGCTCTGACCGATTGCGGTCCACTCCCGGACAGCAGGATCGCGCTTCAGGTGCGGCCCTGACGCCAGCGCGCCTCGCTCTCGGCGCCGCCCCACCGCGGCGCGTCGGCCTGCTCGGCGGCTCCTTCAACCCGGCCCATGAGGGGCATCTCCATATCAGCCGCGAGGCGCTGAAGCGCCTCGAGCTCGACGAGATCTGGTGGCTGGTAGCGCCGCAGAACCCGTTGAAGCCGGCGCGTGGCATGGCGCCTTTCCAGCGGCGCCTCGCCGCCGCCCGCCGCCTCGCCCGCCATCCCCGCATCAGGGTGCTCGACCTCGAGACGCGGCTCGGCACCCGCTACACCATCGACACCGTCACGGCCTTGCAACGAATCTTCCCGCGCACCCGCTTCGTCTTGATCATCGGTGCCGATATCCTGGCGCAAATCCGCCATTGGCGGCGTTGGAGCGAGATCTTCTCGCGCCTGCCCATTGCAGTCCTGGCGCGCCCTACCTATTGTTTTAAGGGTCTGGCCGAGCTGGCGGCGCGGCGTTATGCGCACCGGCGGGTGGCACCTGAGGCGGCTCGCTTCCTCGCCGATAGGACGCCGCCCGCCTGGGTCTTCCTGCCCATAAAGCTCGACGTGCGCTCGGCGACGGAGATCCGCTCCCATTCCTTGCCCAAGGGCAAGGCGCGGGCGCGGCGGAAGCAACCCTAGACGAGGTGGCCCCATACCGCGCAGCAAACCCGAGCCGCGTTCCGACACGGCAGTCAAACCCGCGCTTCTCGCACTCGCCGAGAAGACCCTCGAGGACGGCAAGGCAGAGGACCTCACCGTCATCGACCTCCAAGGCAAATCCGGCATCGCCGATTATCTCGTCATCGCCACCGGACGCTCGCAGCGCCAGGTGGTAGCGCTCGCCGAGCGCATGCTCGAGGCGCTGAAGGCAAGCGGCTATGGCCGCCGCGCCGCCGAGGGAATGCGCCACGGCGATTGGGTGCTGATCGATGCCGGCGACGTCATCATCCATCTCTTCCGCCCCGAAGTGCGGAGCTTCTACAACCTTGAGAAGATGTGGGGCGAGAGCCTGGGCGAGCCCGTCACCTCCGTGCTCGCCTGAGCCGGAAGGCCGCCGCTCCGGCCGATGCGCCTTTCCATCATCGCCGTCGGCCGGCTGAAGCCGGGGCCGCATGAGGCGCTGGCGCGGCATTACGCCGAGCGCCTGAGCTTTCCGCTCACGCTGCGCGAAGTCGAGGAGAAGCGCCCGCTGCCGCCGGCCGAGCTGCGCGAGCGCGAGGCGGCGCTGCTGCTGGCCGCGGTGCCGCACGGCGCCACCATCATCGCCCTCGACATCCGCGGCAAGGCGCTCGGCAGCGAGGCCTTCGCCGAGCGGCTTTCGCGCTGGCGCGAGCGCGGCGTCGGCGAGCTCGCCTTCCTCATCGGCGGCGCCGAGGGGCTGGCCGAGCGCGCGCGCGAAGCGGCCGAGCTGGTGCTGTCGCTGGGGCCGATGACCTGGCCGCATCTGCTGGCGCGCGGCATGCTGCTGGAGCAGCTCTACCGGGCGCAGCAGATCATGGCCGGCCATCCCTATCACCGCGGCTAGGAGCCCCGCCACGGCTTGGTTAGTGGAAAGTTAACCCGCGCTCGCCCGCGCCGCGGCGGCAAAGCTAAGATTTGGTAATCTCTCGCCCGTAAGCTGCTGGCTTGGCGCGGTGCCGGCGGTCTGGCGCCGGGCGCCCGCGAGACCAGGGCGGCAGAGGATCAGGGATGGCCAATCTTCGGGCCAAGCAGGTGACTGAACGCCGGCGCAGCGCGCCGGACGCGGCCGATGGCGCGTTCGCCGCGGCCCTGTTCCAGGCAAATCCCGTGCCGATGTGGCTCCGCGACCGCGCGAGCGGGCGCTTTCTCGCGGTGAACGACAGCGCCATCCGGCAATACGGCTATAGCCGCGAGCAGTTCCTCGCCATGACGGCGACATTGCTCGACACCATCGAGGCGCCGCTCGACAAGCCCGGGATCGAGCGTCACCGCAGAGCGGATGGCAGCGTCATCGCGGTGCGGCTCGAGACGGCGGCGATCGAGGTCGAGGGCGCCGCCGCCGAGCTCGTCACCGTCCTCGACGTCACCGCCGAGATCGAGGCCGAGCAGGCGGCGCTCCGGCGCGAGCGGCGCTTCCAGCAGCTCTTCGAAGTCGCCACCGACTGGTACTGGGAGGTCGACACCGAAGAGCGCATCACTTACGTCTCGCCGAACCTGGAGACGCTCTCCGGCCTCAGCGTCACGGCGATGTACGGCAAGCGCATCCAGGACATCCCCGGCATCGTGGTCGATCCCGAGACCTCCAAATACGCCTACGCGGCGATCGCGGCGCGCCAGCCGTTTCGCGACATGATCTATCGCACCCGCCCCTGGACGACCTTTGACAAGCGGCCGCGCTACGTCAAGACCAGCGCGGTGCCGATCTTCGATGCGAACGGCGCCTTCTGCGGCTATAGCGGCGTCTCCAAGGACGTGACCGCGCAGCTCGATGCCGAGCGCTCGCTGCGCGAGAGCGAGCAGCGCTTCAAGCAGCTCTTCGAGGCGGCGTCCGATTATTTCTGGGAGATGGACGGGGAGCTGCGCATCACCTACCTCTCGTCGAACTTCGAGGCGCTTTTCGGCGTCCCGGTCACGGTGCAGCTCGGCAAGCGCCTGTCGGAAGTGCCGGGCTTCGCGGTCGAGCCCGAGATGAGGCGGCAATTCTTCGCCGCGATCACCGCGCGCAAGCCCTACCGCGACCTCGTCTTCTTCCGCCGCCTCGAGGACGGCACGCTGCATTGGGTCAAGGTCAGTGGCGTGCCGGTTTTCAACGAGGCCGGCGAGTTCCGCGGCTATCGCGGCGTCGGCAGCGACATCACCGCGCGACGCTACGCCGAGGAGGCCGCGCGCCTCGCCCAGGGCCGCCTCGAGGACGCGGTCGTCCATGTGCGCCAGCCTTTCGTGCTCTACGACGCCGCCGATTGCGTCCTCGCCCTCAACCAGGCGTTCGCCGACCTGCATCGCGGGCCGGACGGGCAGAGCTTCGCCTATAAGGGCGCGTCCTGCCGCGAGATCGCCGAGCAGCGGCTGCGGCACGGCTTCTACGCCGAGGGGCCGGACGGCGAGGCCATCGATCTTGCGACGCTGCTCGCCCGCCAGAGCGCCGACGCCGAGCATGTCTACCATCTCAGCGACGACCGCTGGATGCTGGTCGACCATCGCCGCCTGCCCGGCGGCGGCAGCCTCGATCTCTGGACCGACATCACCGCGATCCGCCGCGCGCGCACCGCCGAGGCGGCCAACCGCGCCAAATCCGAATTCCTCGCGCGCATGAGCCACGAGCTGCGCACGCCCTTGAACGCGGTCATCGGCTACAGCGAGATGCTGCTCGAGGACGCCGTGGCCGAGGGCCGCGCGGAGCAGCAGATCGGCGATCTCCGGCGCATCAACAGCGCCGGCAAGCATCTGCTGTCGCTGGTCACCGACGTGCTCGACTTGTCCAAGATCGAGGCCGGCAAGATGGAACTCGCCGCCCAGCCCTTCGAGCTCGGCGGCCTCATCGACGACGTCGTCGCCACCGGCCGGCCGCTGGTGATGCAGAACGGCAACGAGCTCGTGGTCGAGCGCGGCGCCGAGCTCGGCACCATCGTCGGCGACCAGACCAAGCTGCGCCAGGTGGTGCTCAATCTGCTGAGCAACGCCGCCAAATTCACCAAGCAGGGCCGCGTCAGCCTGGTGCCGGCGCGCGCATCCGCCGCCGGCGGCGACTGGATCAGCATCGCCGTGCGCGACACCGGCATCGGCATCAGCCGCGAGAACCTGCCGAAGCTGTTCCAGAACTTCAGCCAGGTCGAGGCCGCGCCGGGAAGCCATCCCGTCGGCACCGGCCTCGGCCTCGCCTTGAGCCAGAAGCTCTGCCGCATGATGGGCGGCGAGATCACGGTAGAGAGCCTGCCGGGCCGGGGCTCTTGCTTCACCGTCCGGCTTCCGGCCGCGCCGGTTGCGGCTTAACACGGGGTTAACCCCAGCGCTCTAAGGAGAGTGGAGCACTACCCGGAGGCCGGCTGTTCCTCTATAAGTCATGACCATGCAAAAACCGTCCCGCCCCCGCCCGGTGGTGCTCTGCGTCCTCGACGGCTGGGGCTGCCGCGGCGAGCGCGCCGACAACGCCATCCTCGCCGCCAACACCCCCCATTGGCACCGCTTCCTCGCGACCGCGCCGCATGCAAGGCTGCAGGCGAGCGAGCTCTATGTCGGCCTGCCCGTGGGGCAGATGGGCAATTCCGAGGTCGGCCATACCAATCTCGGCGCCGGACGGGTGGTGCTGCAGGATCTGCCGCGCATCGACCAGGCGATCGCCGATGGCAGCCTTGCCCGGAACCCGGAGCTGGCCGGCTTCATCGCCGCCCTCAAGGCCAGCGGCGGCACGGCGCATCTCCTGGGGCTGCTGTCGCCCGGCGGCGTCCATTCGCATCAGCAGCACCTGGCGGCGCTGGCGCGCCTGCTCGACGCGGCGGGGATCGCCGTCAAGATCCATGCCTTCCTCGACGGCCGCGACACGCCGCCCAAATCGGCGGCCGAGTATCTCGCCCAATTCGCCGCCGACACCGCCGCGCTCAAGCGCGTCGCCATCGCCACGCTCAGCGGGCGCTACTATGCCATGGACCGCGACCAGCGCTGGGACCGGGTGGAGAAGGCCTATCGCGCGCTCACCGCCGCCGAGGGCGAGCGCGCCGCCGATGCGCCGGCGGCGCTGCGCCAGGCCTATGCCGCCGGCAAGGGCGACGAGTTCGTGCCGCCGGTGGCGATCGGCGACTACGCGGGCGTGCGCGACGGCGACGGCCTGCTCTCGGCCAATTTCCGCGCCGACCGTGTGCGCGAGATCCTGGAAGCGCTGCTCGACCCGGCTTTCGCCGGCTTCCAGCGCCCGCGCGTGGTCAAATTCGCCGCCGCGCTCGGCATGACCGAATACTCGACCGCGCTCAACCGCTTCCTCAAGACGCTGTTCCCGCCCGAGGAACTGCACGACACCTTCGGCGAGGTGGTGTCGCGCGCCGGGCTGACGCAGCTGCGCATCGCCGAGACCGAGAAATACGCTCACGTCACCTTCTTCTTCAATGGCGGCAGCGAGGTCGAGCTCCCCGGCGAGAGCCGCATCCTGGTGCCCTCGCCGAAGGTTGCGACCTATGATCTCCAGCCGGAGATGTCGGCGCCGGAGGTGACTGACAAACTGGTGGCGGCGATCGACCAGGGCCGCGTCGACGTCATCGTCGTCAACTACGCCAACACCGACATGGTCGGCCATACCGGCGACATCGCCGCGGCGGTGGCGGCGGTCGAGACGGTCGATCGCTGCCTCGGCCGGCTCGCCGAGGCGGTGACGCGCGCCGGCGGCGCGCTGCTCATCACCGCCGATCACGGCAATGCCGAGATGATGCGCGACCCCGTCACCGGCCAGCCGCATACCGCGCACACGCTCAACCCGGTGCCGCTCGTGCTGGTCAACCCGCCGGCCGGCGTTACCGGCCTCGGCGACGGCCGGCTGGCCGATGTCGCGCCGACCTTGCTGCAGCTGCTGGGGCTGCGCCAGCCCCAGGCCATGACCGGCAAGCCCCTGCTGCGCCGCGCCGCCGAGCGTGCCACGGCCTGAGATACCAACGCTCGCACCATTGCCGCTGCTGCTGGCGGGGCTGCTGATCTGCGTCGCCGCGCGCGCCGCCGACAGCCCGCAGGAGCAGCTCAAATCGGCGCAGCAGCAGCTCGAGGAAAACCGCGAGCGGCAGGCGGACTATGCGCACCAGGCCGAGGCGCTCGCCCACGAGATCGAGGCGCTGCGCGCCGACAGCGTCGCCGCCGCCAAGGCGGCGCAGGAGCACGAGGCGGCGCTCTCCACGCTCGAGGATCAGCTCGCCGCGTTCGCCGTCGAGGAGGCGCGCAAAGCCGAGGAGCTGAAGCGCCATCGCGCCGCGCAGCAGCAACTTCTGATGGCGCTGGAGAGGCTGGCGCGCAATCCGCCCGAGGGCATGGCGCTGGCGCCGGGCGATCCGCTCGATGCGATGCGCTCCGCCTTGCTGATGGGCGCCGCCGTGCCGCCGCTCGAGGCGCAGGCGCGCCGGCTCAGCCGCGAGATCGCAACCCTCGCCGAGCTGCGCCAGCAGATGGCCGAGGCCGAGGAGCGCCACCGCGCCGAGCGCCTCGGCCTCGACCAGGAGCAGGCGCGGCTCACCGGGCTCATCTCGCGCAAGGCGGTGCTGCAGGACGAGGCACAGCACGGCGCCGAGGAGAGCGGCCAGCGCCAGCTTCAGCTTGCCGCCCAGGTCAGCGACCTGCAGCAGCTCATCGAGCGACTCGACGCCGAGCGCAAGGCGCGCGACGCCGAGGCGCAGCGGCGGCGCGACGAGCAGCAGCGCCAGGCCGAGGCCGCGCGGCGCGAGACGGAGCGGCTGATGGCGCTGCAGCAGAAGCGGCCGGAGGGGCACGGCGAGAGCGTCGTCGTCACCGCCCCGCCGCCGCTCATCCCCGACCCGGCCAAGCCCGCCATGCTGCGCCCCTTCGCCAAGGCGCGGGGCGCGCTGCTGAGTCCCGCCAGCGGGCGCCTGATGCGCCGTTTCGGCGAGAATGACGAGCTGGGGGTGGCGTCCAAAGGGCTCACCTTCGAAACCCGCGACGGCGCCCAGGTCATCGCGCCCTATGACGGCAGGGTGCTGTTTGCCGGCCCGTTTAAGGGCTACGGGCAAATATTGATCATCGAACACGGCGACGGGTATCATTCGCTCCTGGCGGGGCTCGACCGGGTCGAGGGCACCGTTGGGCAGTGGCTGGTGGCCGGCGAGCCGGTCGGCACAATGCCGAGCGGCGATCAGAAGCCGCATCTCTATCTCGAGCTGCGCCATGACGGCCAGCCGATCAACCCGCTGCCGTGGTTAGCAACTCGCGATGAAAAGGTAAGTGGATGAAGCGTATCGGTCTCAGCGCGGCTTGCGCCGCCACTCTCATCTGGCTGGTCGTGCCGGCGGCGGCGCAGCAGCAGCAGCAGCAGGAAAAGCAGCAACAGCAACAGGCGCCGCAATCCAACTCCGACACCTACCGCCAGCTCGATCTCTTCGGCGAGGTGTTCGAGCGCGTTCGTGCGGACTATGTCGAGGAGGTCACGGACGAGCAGCTCATCGAGTCCGCGATCAACGGCATGCTGAGCTCGCTCGACCCGCATTCGAGCTACATGAACGCCAAGAGCTTCCGCGACATGCAGGTGCAGGTGCGCGGCGAGTTCGGCGGCCTCGGCATCGAGGTGACGCAGGAAGGCGGCTACATCCGCGTGATCAGCCCGATCGATGACACCCCGGCCAGCCGCGCCGGCGTGAAGGCCGGCGATTTGATCCTGGCACTCGACGGGCAGACCGTGCAGGGGCTGACCCTGAACGACGCGGTCGACAAGATGCGCGGCGCGCCGAACAGCAAGATCACGCTGACCATCAAGCGCGAGGGCGTCGACAAGCCGCTCGAG